>JBBDNV010000038.1:0-36712 GCA_040877415.1 Pirellulales bacterium | reverse complement strand
AGCCGAAGCCAGGGCGCAAGACTAAATCAGCGTATTTCCAACTCAGGACACTAGCTAGCGGATCGTGCCGCGCACCAGGCCCGGTGCCACGTCCAACGAAAGCGGCTCGACCAGGCCCGCCTTGAGCCGTTCGACCGCGATGGCGCCCATCACGGCGTTGTCGGTGCACAATCGCGGCGGCGCAAGGATCAGCTCGATGCCGCGGTTGCCGGTTTCCTGCGCCAGCCGCTCGCGCAGGCGGGAGTTGGCCGCCACGCCCCCGCCCACGCAGAGAACGCGCAAAGAGGTCCTGTCGGCGGCGAGCATCGTCTTGGCCACCAGGCAATCGACCACCGCTTCTTGAAAGCTGGCCGCCAGATCGGCCACGGTTCGCTCCGCAAGCGGCGATTCAAGCCCGCGGGCGCCGGGCGGGATGATGCGATAGCGCACGGCCGTTTTCAATCCGCTGAAGCTGAAATCGAGGCGATCGGAATCGACCAGCGGGCGCGGCAGGTCGTAGGCTCGCGGATTGCCGCTGCGCGCGGCGCGCTCGATCGCCGGACCGCCCGGAAACGGAAGGCCCAGGAGACTGGCCACTTTATCGAACGCTTCGCCGGCCGCGTCGTCGATGGTGCCGCCCAGCAGCTCGAAATCGAGCGGACCGGCGCAGCGGTACAGGCTGGTGTGGCCGCCGCTGGCGATCAATCCCAGGCAGGGAAACACGTCGCGTCCGGCCGCCAGGCGACAGGCGTAGATGTGGGCCTGCAAGTGATTGACGGCCACCAGCGGAATGCCCCGCGCCAGCGCCAGCGCCTTGGCCGCCGAGAGGCCCACCAAGAGCGAGCCGGCCAGGCCGGGCGTGTTCGCCACAGCCACGGCGTCGAGATCGCTGGTTGTCAGGTTCGCGCGGCGGAGCGTCTCGTCGATCACCGGCAGGATTCGCTCGACGTGAGCCCGGGAGGCGATTTCGGGCACCACGCCCCCGTAGCGCTGGTGCAGCTCGTCCTGCGAGGCCACGACCGACGCGAGGACGTCCAGCGAGTCGGTCACGACCGCGGCCGCCGTTTCGTCGCACGTCGTTTCGAGAATCAAGATGCGCTGCATGGTGTACCGTATGCGCGGAGAGCCCGGTCCGCGGCGAGTGCCATGTTCATGCTCGGGTGAGCATGCGACTTCCTATTGAAGGCCGAAGGGGCATGGCGACGCAAGCGGGCCATGGCACCTTCGTGCGAGAATCCTCGCGCGGCGGACGCTATTGCGCTTTGGCCAATTCCGCGCTCAGATAAGCGACGGCTTTTTGCAGTTGCACGTCGACGAACGGCCCGCTCGAGTCCTCGTCTTTGGCTTCCGCGGCCGCCTCGTCGCCCTCGTGAAGCTCGTCGGTCGGTTTCACGTTCGTGCGCTCGGGGGGCGCGGGCGGTTCGCTGCGATCGCCGTCGTTCTTCGACTCATCCCTCGTCGTGGGTTGGGTCGGGGCAGGATCGGCTTTGGGTGGTTCGGTCTTGGTGGTCTCGGGTTTCGACTCGTCGGGGGCGGTTTCCGCGGGTTTCTCGTTCTTCGTGGGCGTATCGGAAGTCGGTTTTTCGCTCGGCGGGGATGCGGCGGGGTCCTGGGAGGCCAGCGCCTTCTCGTGCTTGCCGACCAGAACGTCGCGCCGGCGGCGATGCTCGATGAGCTGGGCGATTTGGCGGCCGTTGAGCTTCACTTCGTACCCGTCGTCGGGCATGACGCCCCATTCGTCGCCCTCGCCGGCGTCGGGAAAGCGGTGGATGTTCTTGCCGCTGGGGCGGTGATATCCGGCGGTGGTCAGCTTGAGCGCGCTTTTGCCCCCTTCCAGCTCGATGACGTTCTGCACGCTGCCCTTGCCCCAGGTGCGTTCGCCGATGATGACGGCCCGCTTGTGATCCTGCAGGCAGGCCGACAGGATTTCACTGGCGCTGGCGCTATAGTGGTTCACGAGCACCGCGATGGGAAAGCCCTCGAAGGTGCCCTCCTTTTGGGCTTCCCAGACGCGCTGGGGCGCGTTTCGCCCCCTGGTGCTGACAATCGTGCCGTCCGCGACGAACAGGTCGGTCACTTCGATGGCGGAGCTCAACAGCCCGCCGGGATTGAAGCGCAGGTCGAGAATCAGCCCCCGGATTCCTTCCTTCTGGAGCTCGGTCAGGGCCTTCTTGACGTCCGCTGCCGTGTCGCGGCTGAAGGCGGTGATGCGGATGTAGCCGATGTGCTTGTCGCGATCGAGCATGAAGTCCCAGCTATCATCGCTTTTGCGCGCGTCGCCCAGCACCGTGTCGACGTGCACCACTTCGCGGGTGATGATGACCGTTTCTTTGTCGCGCGAGCCGGCGTGGCGGATCGTGAGCGTGACCTTGGTGTCGGCATCGCCCTTGAGCTGCCTGACGGCTTCGTCGATCTGAATGCCTTCGGCGCTCTTGCCGTCGATTTCCAGGATCCAGTCGCCCGATTCGAGCCCGGCCCGATAGGCCGGAGTGCCCAAGAGCGGGCTGATGACCTTTAACTGCCCGTTCTCGACGCCGATTTGTATGCCGATGCCGCCGAACTGGTGCTCGACGTTGGTTTTGAAGCGTCCGATGTCGTCGGGGCTGATGTAGTTGGAATAGGGGTCGAGCTTGCCCAACACGCCTTCGATGGCCGCTTCCATCAATTCGCGCCGGCTGACGTCCTTGACGTAATTGCGCTCGATCTGGTCGAGCGTGTCGGCAAAGATCTGATACAGCTCGAAGTCGCTTTCGGCGGGCTTTTTCGCTTCCTCGCCGCGGCCGGCGCGGCCGGCAATGGTCAAGACCAGGACGACGAGCGCAAGCAGAAGGAAATGTCTCGAACGACGTTCCATCGATTGGCCTCCGAAAGGTCGGGGATCTTTGGGGGAGGGCGGGTAAGGGGGGGTGCACGGGCTGCCCGACGCGTCGAAATGGCCCGCGCCGCGGAGCCAGGTACGCCCGAGGGCCTGCCTTACTCAAACTCTAGTATAGGTTCGCCCGGGCGGCAACGGCAAGGACAACCGGCGCCGCGTGCGCCGAGTTGAACGGCTGACGATGCTAAGTCGGCAGCCGAACGTGATGGACCCAGGCCGGGGGGAGATTGGGCCAGACGCAGTCGCGCTTGATTTCGTGCGGACCCAGGAGCCCCGCGAGCGCCCGGGCAATGCCGCGCAACCGGGCACGTTCGGCCGGACCGCTCACCAGCGCCCGGGCAGGCCGGATCGCCACGTATTCGAAGAACGACAGCACGCCGCCGGGCCGCAACAACTCCCGGAAAGCCTCGAGAATGTGCTCGACGTCGGAAACCGAAAAATTGTTCAGCGGCAATCCGGAGATAATCAGGTCGTACTGGCCGTTGCGCGGCAAGTCCTCCAAGCGCCCGTGGAGCACGCGGGAGCGGTCGGCCAGCGCGCGAAAGGGCTCTTCGGCCGCGAATCGCTCGTTCAGCCGACGGACGAATTGGGCGTTGAGCTCGATCAGGTCCAGGGCGTCGTTGTTTCGCATCCGCCGCGCGATCTCGGCGGTCACAGCACCGGTGCCGGGCCCCACCTCCAACACTTTTTGACCCCCCTCGGGCCGGCTGCCGACAAAGCGTGCCAGCGCCCGGCCCAGGAATCGACTGCTGGGAGCGATCGCGCCGGTGGTGTGGTACCGCTCGCGAAATTGCCGCCAGAAAACGCGGTGATCGTGGAGCAGCTTGGACATATCGAGCAAGACGCGTTGACTGCGAAAAACTGAGCGTAGTCGTTTCAGCGCCGGCTGCAAAGCCCATCGGGCTCCTCCGGGCGCGAGAAGGCACAACGGGCATTAACGCAAAAACTTGCGTTGCGGCCGGCCAGCGGATAGCCTGAGCGGCAGTCGCAAACTTGCCGACTTGGACCCAACAAAAACCGCGAACGAGGAGCACATCTCATGTTCAAGATCCTGGCAATCACCCTGGCAGTTTGTCTGGCCTGCTGCGCGCAATCGAGCCGGGGAGAAGAAATGGGCGAAGAAGGATTCGCCGATTCCGGCGGGGTGAAGATTCACTTCGTCACCATGGGCGAGGGGCCGCTCGTGGTCCTGATTCACGGCTTTCCCGATTTCTGGTACTCGTGGCGCGCGCAGATGCCCGAGCTGGCCAAAAACTTTCAGGTCGTGGCCGTCGACATGCGCGGCTACAACAAAAGCGACCAGCCGACCGGCGTGGAAAACTACGCCATGCCCAAGCTGGTGGCCGACATCGACGCCGTGGTGAAACATTTCAAGGCCGAAAAGGCGATCATCGTCGGGCACGATTGGGGCGGCATCGTGGCCTGGACCTATGCCATGACCTTCCCCGACAAGACCGACAAGCTCATCATTCTCAATCTGCCGCATCCCAAGGGCCTGGCGCGCGAGCTGGCGAACAATCCCGAGCAGCAGAAGAATTCGGAGTATGCGCGCAACTTCCAAAAGCCCGACGCGGCTTCCAAAGTTCAGCCGCAAATGCTGGCGTTTTGGGTTAAAGACCCCGAAGCGCGCAAAAAGTACGTCGAGGCGTTCAAGCGCTCGAGCATGGAAGGGATGCTGAACTACTACAAGGCCAACTATCCAAAAGAGCCATACACGTTTTCGGAGAGCGAGGTCAAGTATCCGCAGATCAAGTGTCCCGTGCTTATGTTTCACGGCCTCAAAGACACGGCGCTGTTGCCCGGGGCGCTCAACGACACCTGGAAGTGGATCGACAACGATCTGACGCTGGTGACGATACCCGAGAGCGGCCATTTTGTGCAGCAGGACGCCGCCGAGAAGGTGACGCGGTGCATGTCGGCGTGGCTGAAATTGCAGATGAGCATGGACCAGTCGACGGCCTCGGCGAAAAAGTAAGAGAGGTTTTGAAACCAAACTGTAGCCGGCCGCAGTGAGGCCGGTGGATTTGCCGGGTGCAATGACCCCGGCTACAGGCGAAAACTTCGAGAGGTGACGTATGGCGCTTCTTGAATTCAGCATCACGCCGCTGGGGGCCGGTGAAAGCGTCGGCCAGTTCGTGGCCAAGGCGGTCGACGTCGTCGACAAAAGCGGGCTCGACTACCGGCTGCACGCCATGGGCACCGAGGTGGAAGGCGATTTGGCGCAATTGCTCGACGTGCTCGCGCGCGCTATCGAGGCCGTCAGCGCCGATTGCGACCGCGTATCGGTGTCGGCCAAGCTCGACGTCCGCAAAGGGCATCCCGGCGCGATTGTCGCCAAGGTGAAGAGCGTCGAAAAGCGGCTCGGGCGGCCGGTGAAGAAGTAAGAAGGTGCCCCGATATGCCTGGCACGATTCAAGGGAACGAAATCTCCGGCATGGTCACGCGCGGCGCTTGACTTTGACCCGCGCCGTCAATTTGGCTACGACGGCCGAATACTCCTTGCGCGCGGCGGCGAGCCCCTCGGCGGTCCTTCGGCCGGAGCCATTGACATAATCGAGGACGATCTTTTCGGCGTCGACGAATTCCTGCGCGAGGTCGGCCACGTCGGCGGCGATGTCCAGCGGGATGTTCGTTACGCCGTTGGCGTCGCCGTGCAACAAGTCGCCCGTATCGACGGCCAGCCCGCCCACGCGCACCGGCAGTCCGACGTGAAGAATGTGGCAAAAGGCGTGCGAGCAGATGGTCGAGCCGGTGAACACCGGGTAGCCCAGCGCCTTGACTTGCAGCAGATCGCGGCCGCCGCCGGACGTGATCAGGCCCACCGAGCCGAAAGACTTGTACGTGGAGCACATCACTTCGCCGAACGTGGCGCCCACCGGCGGATCGTCAAGATCCTGGAACACGACCACGGCCGGGCCGCCCAGAGCGGCAAACGATTCGACCTGCTCTTCGAGCGAACCGTAGGCGTCTCCCTTGCCGGGTGGGGCGCCCGAACGAAACGCGGCCGTGCTGGCCAATCCGACCAAGGGCGGCATTTCTGGAAAGTTGGCCTTGATCGAAGCGTTCATGAAGCCCGAATTGCGCGGCCGCACGTCGAACAATTCGATCACGTTACAGATCGTGGGCGTGTCGAATTGGCCCAGACGCTTGAAGGTTTCGCTGGAGATGGGCATGGAAGGAAAGGATGAAGGATGAAGGATGAAGGATGAAGGCAGAAGGGAGAAGGGAGAAGGGAGAAGGGAGGAACGCGGAGTCGTCAGCGTATGCGGGCGACGTCCGCGTATTCCTTATTCATCCTTCATCCTTCTGCCTTCATCCTTCTGCCTTCATCCTTATCTTACTACATGTCGTAGTACATGCAAAATTCGTACGGATGGGGCCGCAGCCGCAGGGCGTCGACTTCCTTCTCGTTCTTGTACCAGATCCAGGTGTCGATCACGTCGGGCGTGAAGACGTCGCCGCGCAGCAGGAACTCGTGGTCCCGCCGCAGGGCCGTGAGCGACTCATCGAGCGAGCCGGGCGTCTTGGGCACTTCGGCCAGCTCTTCCGGCGCCAGGTCGTAAATGTCCTTGTCCAGCGGATTGCCGGGGTTGATCTTGTTCTGAATGCCGTCAATGACGGCCATCAGCATGGCCGCGAAGCACAAATACGGGTTGCAACTCGGATCGGGGCAGCGGAACTCGACGCGCTTCGTCTTGGGGCTGGGGCTGTACATCGGAATGCGACAGGCAGCCGAACGGTTGCGCTGCGAGTAGGCCAGGTTCACCGGGGCTTCGTAGCCGGGCACCAATCGCTTGTAGCTGTTGGTCGTCGGGCAGGCGAAGGCCAGGATCGCCGGGGCATGACGCAACAGGCCGCCGATCGCGTGCAGCGCCATTTCGCTCAAGCCCGCGTAGCCGGTGCCGGCAAACTCCGGAGTGTTCCCCTTCCACAGCGAGATGTGCGTGTGCATGCCCGATCCGTTGTCGCCGAACAGCGGCTTGGGCATGAAGGTGACGGTTTTGTTGTACTTCCTGGCGACGTTCTTGGTGATGTACTTGTAGATCATCATCGAGTCGGCCATTTTCACCAGTTCCTGGAAGCGCAGGTCGATTTCGGCCTGTCCGGCGGTGCCGACTTCGTGATGCTGGGCCTCGAGGTCCAGGCCGCAGTCGATCATCGTCTGCATCATCTCGTTGCGGATGTTCATCATCTGATCGGCGGGCGGCACCGGGAAATAGCCTTCCTTATAGCGCAGCTTGTAGCCCAGGTTCGGACCCTCGACGCGGCCGCGGTTCCACTCGCCCTCGATCGAGTCGATGTAATAGAAGCCTTCGTTCGGTTTTTGATCGAACCGCACGTCGTCGAAAATGTAGAACTCGGCCTCGGGCCCGACGTAGCAGGTGTCGGCGATGCCGGTGCTCTTGAGGTAGTTGGCCGCCTTGCGGGCGACGTTGCGCGGGTCGCGAGTGTAGTCCTCGCGGGTGATCGGATCCTGGATGTTGCAGATCATCACCAGCGTGGGCAGGGTGGTGAACGGATCGAGAAAAGCGGTGCCGGGCTGGGGCACGACCAGCATGTCGCTCTCGTTGATCGCCTGCCAGCCGCGGATGCTCGAGCCGTCAAAGCCGAGACCGTTTTCAAAAACCTCCTCGTCGAGCTTGCCGACCGGGATGGTGAAATGCTGCCACAACCCCGGAAAGTCCATGAAACGCAGATCGACGGCCTTGACGTCATTTTCTCGACACAGCGCCAATACTTCTTTTGGCTTCATAATCGTTCCCTTTCCCGCCAGAATCGTGCCCGCGGTTGGTTCACCTGCAAGCCACTACACGCGGTAAGTGCGCCGGCGGCGTGTGGCGCACCATCGTTCTTTCCAGGCTGCTTGCCAGCGTCATCATAGGAAATCGGCGGCGCCGTGCAACAGGCCCAACACCAGGAAATGGCCGCGGAATGTTGTCGGCCAAAGTCTGGTGAATCGGCGCAAGCATTGCCGGCTCGCGGCCGGTGCGCACGCGCAGCCGGGCTCGCGCGAGGCACGGCTCGGCGGCTGAATTGGATCCCGCGTTCAAGTGCGGCGTTCGCTTTCTAACGGATCGGCGGTTTCGACGTCGGCCAAGGCTCCGACCCCTGCGGTCATCGAGCTTGTCCGCGCACGAGTGGTCCCTCGGCATGTCCGCGGTCGGTTGGCCTGGGTGCTTGCCCATCCGTCGGCGCAGCTCAAGACTTCAACTCTTTAACAGCGAAGCTCCCTCGGCACTCTCTCGCGCGCCGTGCGCCGCCGACACATTGGCAACTCTTGTGCCGCGCTCCCGCTCGACGCGACGTGAGTCGGACGAATCGCGACACAAATAGCTCGCAGTAAAGGGCTTATCGTTGGCATCCGGCGAACTGCCGGAAGCGGCGGTCCGGACCGGCCGCCCCAAATCTGTGCACCAAGTGCGTCCAGATGCGGCCTGGTTTCTAGGCAGGGCGAAACCTCGAAAGGGCGCAGAGTTGATCGTTTGCGGTTGTCGAGCCGCGTCCGATGGCCACCGGCAAAGCACCCTTCTACCGGCCGGCGGCGGCTTGCTCGCGCATTGGGCTCCAAGGCGCCGGGCGCGGGGAATCGGGCGCTTCCGGCCGCCGCGCGCGGCCGTATCGCTCGACCAGCGCCAGGAAGGCCGGGACGAGCACGGGGCGCACGACACACGTGTCGAGCATGATCCCCAACGAAAGGGCAAAGCCCAGCTCGGTGATGCCGCGCAGCGTTCCGGTTGTCATAGCGATGAAGGTGCCGGCCATGATCACGCCACAGCTCGTGATGATGCCGCCCGTTTTGGCGATGGCCCGGCGCAGCCCGACGAGCGGTCCATGCCGCTTTTGTTCTTCCAGCACCCGCGTCACCAGGTAAATGTTGTAGTCCTCGCCGACGGCGATCAGGATTACGAACAGAAAGATCGGCACCTTCCAGTCGAGGCCATAATAGGTTTCGCCGTACAGCCACTCGAACCAAAGCTGGGTGAAGCCGATCGTGACCAGGTAGCTGAACAGCACCGAGAGAATCAGATAGATGCACACCAGGGGGCGCCGCAGGATGAAGATCAGCACGGCGAGCACGGCGATGAGGACCAGTTGCTGGATCAACCGCTGATCGCCGGCGGTGACTTCGGCCAGATCGCGGACGCCGACCGTCGTGCCGACGAACGCGAAATCCGCCCCAAACCAGGGCGAATCGGGGTCAACCTGCTGGCGAGCCAGGTAGGCTTCGAGGCGATCGAGCATCGCCACGGCCCGCGGCGAAAACGGCTCGTCGCGAAACACCAGATCGAAGCGGGCCACCTCTCCGGCCAACCCGGGCACCTGCGTAAGAAAGCGGGCCTTGGTGATCTTGTGCTTCCGCGCGGCGAGCTTTTGCAGCCCACGCGCGCGCAGCGGCTGAAAGTAGCCGGGCGGATCGCCCGTCGGCTCGGTAATGCTGCGCACGCTCTCGATGCCCTGCATGTCGTAGAGCGTTTTGGTGAGCCGGGCGATCGCGCGCTCGCCTAGCCGTTCGTCGAAGCGGGCGTTTCTCTTGTGGGCCAACACGGTAATCGGCGCCATCTCGCCCGCGGCGAAATGGCGGCGCGCGATGTCGGTGCCGCGGACGCTGGTGCGGTCGGCTTGCAGCTCGCCCAACAAGTCGTACGTCATTTGCACCCAGAGACCCCGGTAGGCAAGCGGCGCCAACAGGGCCAGGCTCGTTACGAGAATCAGGCCCGGCCGCGCCACGATCACGCCGGCGGCCCAATTCCAGAATCGATTTGCCAGGGTGGCCGGTTCCACGTCGTCACTCGTCGCCGCGCCGCCGATGTGCCGCAGGCCGAACGGCCAGAACACCGCCTTGCCGCCGGCAGCCAACAAGGCGGGCGCGAGCGTCAGGCACGCCGCGAGCGTGATCGCCAGGCACATCGCGATCGCCGGCCCGCTGCTTTTGAATTTTCCGAAATCGGCGAAGAACATCATTCCCAGGCCGCAGATCGTCGTCGCGGCGCTGGCCACCAGCGCCTGGGAAACGCGGGAGGTTGCCTCGGCGACCGCCTGCAAGCGGCCCAGCCCGCGCGCGAGCTCCTCGCGGTAGCGCGAGATCAGAAACAGGCAGAAGTCGGTGCCCGATCCGAACAGGATGACGACAATGAAAATCTTGGTGGTCGTGAAGACCTTGAAGTGCCACCATGAAAAGCCGCGGACCTGCCCCAGTTGCGTGAGCAATGCCAGGACGTCGAGGGAAATGAACAGGGCCGTGCCGATGGTCACCAGCGGGACCGCGACCAGCAGCGGGGCGCGGTAGACGACCAGCAAGATGAGGATCACCAGAGCGACGGTCGTCAGCTCCGTGTTTTGAATGCTTTCGGCGGCCGATTGCAGCATGTCGCCGGCGATGGCGGCCGAACCGCTGATGCCGACGTTCAGGCCCGGAGGCGCTTTTTCCCGGGCCTCGTCGAGGAGTTTGCGCACCCGGTCGAGCAACTGCATGTTGGCCGTGGCCATGTATTCGTGCTTGACCTTGAGCACGGTCACGGCGGCCTGGCCGCGCCGGCTCGTGCGGCTGGTGAGCTTGCCGCCGACCACCTCGGTGTTGCGGTTCCAGACGTCGGCCAGTTCCAGCTCGGACGCGTGCTCGCGGAACAGCTCGGCCAGCGAATCGGACCACAAGAGGTCGGCGGTCGAAAGCGGTGCGCCGGGCCGCTCGACGATGACGGCCAATTCGCTCTTCGCCCCTTCGGCGGGAAACGCCTCGTTCAACAGCCGCACGCCCCGCGAGCTGGGCATGGAGTCGGGCAAATACGCCAAATCGCCGTCGTGCGTGACGTCGTCCCACCGCGGAGCAAGCACGTGCAGCCCCACGGCCAGCAGCACCCACAGCGCGATGACGGGTCCAAAATGGCGCGAAACGATTGCCCCGAGCCTCTCGACCATCTGACTTTTCTACCCCGGGCCCAAATGGGTGCCAGCGGGTGAAACGCGCGCTTGGGGGCGCGATTTCTCCGCGCCGTCATCGTATCGCTTCCGGCCGCCGGAAGAAAGCGCGGAATCCTCGGCGAGAGCCAGGGGCTATGGGGTGCGGCGCGCGTCATCGCGCGGCGCGTGCTTAGCGCTTTGCGGTGTTGCCGCGGGCTGCTTGCACGCCGGCCTCGAGCACGCTGTCGCCCAAAAGATCGGCGGCCGCGTCGTCGTCGTCGCCGGACATTTTGGCGGCTTGCCGCACCACGATGTTCGGCTGCACGCCCATGTGGCTGATCGGCTGTCCGCTGGGCGAGTAGAACTTGGCCGTGGTCAGCCGCACGCCCGCCCCGGCGATGGACAGCGGAAAGATGCCCTGCACGGAGCCTTTGCCGTAGCTGCGCTCGCCGACGATGTTGCCGCGGCGATGGTCGCGGATGGCGCCGGCCAGGATTTCGCTGGCGCTGGCGCTGTCGCCGTCGATCAACACGACCAGCGGCACGCGCCAGGTGCCCGCTTTGTGCGCGGAGTAATTGAAGTCTTCCAGCGGGCTGCGGCCGCGCGTGGAGACGATCACGCCTTCGTCGACGAACTTGTCGGCTACTTCGACGCTGGAGGTGAGCAACCCGCCGGGGTTGCCGCGCAGATCGATGATCAGGCTCCTCATGCCCTCGCGGTGCAGCTTCCACAGCGCGGCGTCGAGATCGCGGCTGGTCGTCTTCTGAAAACAAGACAGCTTGAGATAGCCGATGCCGTAGTCGCGGTCGATGATCTTCACGTCGTCGACGCTGGGCACTTCCACGTGCTCGCGGCGGACCGCCAGGCGCCGCGCCTGGTTTTTCGCGTTGAGGACGACGAGCCTAACGAGGCTGCCCTCGGGGCCTTGCAGCAGATCGGCGGCCGCGTCGGTGCTCAAGTCAGCGGTGGCCTTGCCGTCGACTTCGGTGATGCGGTCGCCCGAGCGAATACCGGCGCGTTCGGCCGGACTGCCTGTGATGACCTTGACGATTTGCAAGGCGCCCGTGGCCGCCTTCAGCTCGATGCCCAGGCCGACGAAGTTACCCTCGATCTGGGAGTAGACGTCGTTGAGCTGGGCATCGGTCAGGTAGGCCGAATACGCATCGAGCGCGCCGATGGCCGCGCAAGTGTACTCCATGGCCACGGCGGTCGGCGGCAGTCCGAGTCGGCCCTCGGCAAACGCGGTGGCGGCCACAACGGCATCCACCGCCTGCTGCCGCGTGCGCACCTGGCGGCCTTCGGTCAGTCGCCCGACGTCGGCGGCAAACGCGTCGAGTTCCTGGCGGGACCGGCCGGCCAGATGGCGTCCTTGAAATTGCTTTTCATAAAGCGCGATCTGCAAGTCCTGCGTGCCGCGCGACACGATCATTTCCCAATTGGGCGCCGTGACGTAATGCGTTTCGATCTTGACCAGCACTTCGGTGTACAGGCCCAGCGCCTGCCGGTCCGAGACGTTCGCTAGCGCCGAAAGGAAGCTCGAATCGCCGTAGCGGCGGCCCAGATCGTAGTGGATCTTGGCCAGGTTGTGCCGGTCCCCCAACGTGGCGTCCTGCGGGTGGTCGCGCAGCGCTTCTTCGTAGATCGTGAGTGCCTCGCCCCAGCGCTCTTGGCTTTCCAATTGCTGGACTTTGCGCAGCACGCCGTCGATCTCGGCGGGAAGCTGTGCCGTGGGCGGGACAAACGGAACCTGGGCAGCGGCCGGGGCCGACAGGCAGACCGCCAGAAGCGCGAGGAGAAGCCACGGCTGCTTAAGCTTTTGCATGGGCCCTTTCCGTTTTTCGATGCATCTCGCGCAAGCCGTGCGCCGCGAAGCCGTCACCGGCGAAAAGGGCCGAGCCTGCGCGAAGGCCCGGGGTGCGTGACGGCCGCGGTCGCCAGAAACCGTGATGTCGTTCTCAGCTTTGGCCGGAAAGGCGGGTCTAGGGCTTCGGCCAAATTGAGTATAGGCCACGAATGGGCGACGGTCAAAAAGCGGCCGGACGGATTTTTTTCGCCTCGCGACCGCACATCCGCTACAGGCGTCGCCAGGGGGTGCACGGCGCGACGACTAAGCCGCCTGTGGCTCAAAAATCAGTCGCGCCGCACAATCCGTCCGAACCAATCGCACGCGGTGCGCGCACTGGACAGCCATCGCGCGGCGATGGAAAATTCGGCCCCTAGCGCGCCGCCGGAGTAAACCGAACGGCCCATAGACAGCGGCGAATTGCTGTCGGCGCCCACTTGACGAGCGATGGAGAATTGAAAATCACCCCGCAAAGCCGGGGCTAAATGGCCACCGGGCGGCGCTTGCGGATCGATTCGGTCTGCTTCTGGCACAACACAATCGCGTCGCGCGCAAGCCGGCCGTCGAGAAGCGCCGAGGGCTTGCCGCTTTTGACCGTTCCCGCGGCTTCGGTCAATTCGTCGGCGAACGAATCGACCGGGTCGGACGATTTCATCTTGGGGCGCTCCACTTTTCCGTCGGCCGTGAGCACCGAAAGCGGCATATTGACTTGGGGCTTGCCGCCGATGACGGCGAAATCGTACAGCAGCGTGGCCCGCTGGAGGTGGATTTCGAAACCGGCCGAAAAGGCGCGGCCCTGCTGCTCGATGACTCCGCTCATGACGCTCACCACGAGCGCCGGATCGTCGAACGCGAATTGCGAAACGAAGTACTCGGCCACTTCGCCGCGCATCCGGCCGGTGGTGAAAACCGATTTCGGCATGCCGCACAAGAGTCGGATGAAGTGCGCGTCGTGTACGTGCAGATCGAGCATGGGCCCGCCGATTTTCCGCGGATCGTAAAAATCGGCCAGCCACAGCGGATCGGAGATGACGCGTTTGAAGTGCCCGCCCAAGAGCCGGCCGTATTGGCCGCTTTTGACCGCCTTGTACGCGTACGCGTATTCCGGAAAGAACGGCAGCACCTGCCCGATCATCAGTTGCCTGCCGGCCGCCTGAGCCGTTTTGACCATCCGCGCCGCGTCGGCGGCCACGAGCGCGATCGGTTTTTCGCAGAACACGTGCTTGCCGGCCTTGAGCGCTGCGATCGCCACCGGCGCGTGCGCGGACGGCGGCAGGCAGATGTCGACGAGGTCGAGCTTCGGGCTGGCCAGCATCTCGTCGAGCCGTTCGTACTTGTCGATGCCCGACAAGTCCATCTTCTTGCCGGCCGGTCCAAAATTGCCTTTGATTTTGCGCCAATCGCCGGCCAGCCGCTCGCGCTGCGTTTCGCACATGGCCGCGACCTTGACTCCCTTGACCTTCTGGTAGGCCAGGTAGTGAATCATGCCCATAAAACCTAGACCAGCTATTCCCACTCTCAGCATTTTCCGAAACCCCTTATTCGAACCGCCTTAGCGCAACGTCAATTTTCTACGGTTTCCACCAACTAGCCTGATTTCCACCCAGTTTCACGAATTCTTTGCGCAATTCTTTTCGTGAAAATCCGTCCTGTAGAGGGGGGGAGAATTGTGAAGTTTATAACCCCGCCAGGACGTGCAAGCAACCATCGGCAGCCCCGCTCGGGGCAACCGTGTTCATTTGCATTCGCTAGCCGTGCGACAAGCATATCCGTGATCCCAAGACGGCGTTGACTTTCGGTGTCGCATCAATACCTTTAAGCCCCGCCCAACGGACCATCAAACCCACAAAAAGGGGGCGGCAATGAGTACGCAAAAGCGAACGCAACAGCGTGAAGACAGCGGACGGTCAACCATCAAGGTGCTTGACCTAGAGACGGAAGCGGATTGTACGTTTGCGGGCGTTATGAACCAAGTCCGGGCGCTCAATGGACCGTGGCGGGATACGCTCTACGAATACGTCCGATACGAATTGACGTTCACCGCCGATCCCAACGACTTTGAAAAGGTCACGAAGATTGTGCGTTTCGACCGCTATAAGCCCATCCCGTTTGTGAAAAACGACGAAGCGCAGGACCACATCTATCTAGTCGGCAAGAGTTTCGACGAAGAGACGGGAGAAGTGACGTTGGCGCTTTCCAACGACTTCAACAGTTAGGTCAAGGCTCAAAGTCTGGCGCTTGTGCCTTCGCCCACAACTGTTCAATTTCGTGCCGAACAAAGCCCAAGTGAGTGACGATGGGCAATTCAAAGGCACTTTTTATATCCGCATCCGTGGGTTGAAGTGTTTGGAGCGTGAAAAACATTTGCGAGAGTTCAATCAAAGCTTGGACTTCCTTTTCTAACGCCGCTGCCTTTTTCCCGAAAGCCATTTTCACCATGAGGGAATCTGCCTGTAGTGCGGTTATGGCGTCTTCTAGCTCACGAAAAACGAGACCAAACTTGGCGTGGTATTCGTCCAACGCTTTTCCCGAAGTGTCAGTCTGCGCAAGACGAGCGTTGATTAGCAAAGTCTGGTTTGCTTGAACAGCCAACCGATACCCGTGGACATTTTTAATCAGGCGATGAAAGGTATCAATCGCCAATCGTTCCAACGCATCTTTGCGGCTGAGTGTGCGGGCAATCAGCACGCCGACCAACGGACCAATTACCATCATCAAGATTTGAGTAATTTGCATTTTTGTGCGCCTTTGACCGGCGTTGATTTTCTGTACCAGGGGTTATGAAGGTACGGGTTGGGGAAAAGGTACTCGTTCTTCGTCTTCTTCGTCTCTTCGCGTGTGCTGCTGGAGCGCAGGCGCAGCCGGAGCGGAAGCAGCACACGCGGCGGCAAACTGGGTGGGGGTCTGGTAGCCCAGCGAGCCGTGCGGTCGGTGGTAGTTGTAATCCTCCTTCCAAGCAGCCGTCAGCTCGCGGGCTGCACGCAGGTTGTCGAAGATCTCCAGGGCCAGGAACTCGTCACGCACGCGACTGTGGAAACTCTCGGCGTAGCCGTTTTCCCAGGGACTGCCTGGTGCGACATACAGCGTTTGCACATCCACCTGGGCCAGCCAGCGGCGAATCGCATGCGCGATGAACTCCGGACCGTTGTCGCTGCGGATGCACCGTGGCACGCCGCGCATGGCAAACAGCTCGGCTAGCGTATCGATCACGTCCTCGCTGGTGATGCTGCGATCGACCTTCAAGGCCAGGCACTCCCTGGTGTACTCATCGACGATCGACAGCCATTTGAGCGCGCTGCCCGAGGCCGTGCGATCGAATACAAAATCCCAGCACCAGACGTGGTCTTTGTGCTCGGTCCGTCGTCGATCGCAACCATTCGCGCTGCTGCCCAAACGCCGGCGTTTTCGCTTCTTTTGCGGCACTTTCAGCCCCTCCTGTCGCCACAGCCGAAACACCCTGGTCTCGCTCGCGCTCCACGCTTCGCGACGCAACAGCGCCGCGATCCGGCGATAACCGAAGCGCGGGCGCCTGCGCGCCAAGTCACGCATCCGCTCGATCAGTTTCGGCTCGTCGTCGCGCGGCTTAACCTGGTAACGCTGACAACTCCGCGGTTGATTCAATACCTCGCACGCCCTTCGCTCGGAAGCTGCAAACTTCTGTTGAAGCCCGCAGACCGCGGCCCGCTTCCGGGAAGGGCTCACCAGTTTCCCTCCGCAACGTGATTCAGCATCTGGATGTCCAAGGCTTGGTTGGCCACGATATGCTTCAGCCAGCGGTTCTCGTCGTCCAGTTCCTTGAGCCGTCGGGCCTCTGGGGCCTTTATGCCGCCGTACTGGTTGCGCCAGCGATCGAACGTCGACTGGCTGACCTCCAAGGTCTGCAACACGGCGGCCAGGTCCTTGCCCGCATTGAGCATCGCATCTGCGTCGCGCAACTTGTGCACGATCTGCTCCGGCGAATGCCGCTTCCTACGTCGGATCATCTCAAAGGTCTCCTTGCCCAAAGGGCTTAAAGACCTTCATAACCGATGGATCAGTTTTTCAACAGCAGGTCACCTTGCCCTCAATGAATGGAAAACCCGTCCCAAGGGTTCCCATCCCCGGACGGGTAATCGAGTCTTTAGCCAACGCTCGCCACTTCCACTTTCCGGGGGGAATCATTCAACTGGTTCTATGCCCTATTGTCTTGCTGAACCATATCGTGCCGTTGTCCCTCAAATCATCTAGTTTGGTTGTGGTTGCGGGAGTTGCATCCTGTTGAGTGCAAGTGTATGGGGTTCTCTTTCCAGCATCTTTGATTGAACCCCCAAGGTGGCAGATTGCATTATCCAAACGCAAATGCCTGTCGTGAATGTTGGGATTCATAATCAGCGTATACGTTGTTGGACGCTGCGCCGCAAACAATTGAGATACTGAAATAAAATCGGCTCTAACGACGCCTTTGAGGTTGTGTTCACTGGTGACAATGACGATGTCAACCGATGGATCAACCTCCCACAAATAACGATAGAAAACGTCGGCACTGGAATACGGGTCAAACAATTCCACTCGTTTGCTTGCGCCTTGAAACAAACTTCGCAATCGACAGTAAGCGTCAAACGGTCGATTGGCCTCCAAAATAAAATCTGGTGTATCGCACGGGATATTTTTTATTGCTTCCTTTGTGCGAGACAAAAGTTCCTTAAACTCGTCACAGCAAGATCGGCGGGTGCTAGGGTCGGATGAAGTTGATTCCAGACGATCAAGAAAAGATCCAATTTGACCCACGAAACTGCTTACTCTGTTAGTTTCTGCTTCGTATCGTATGCCTCTAATGATGCCGAAATCCCTAAGGGGAATTTCCAAGGCGCTTCCCTGGGGCCGAAACACTGCCCTAAGGTGTTTAATTTTTGGACGCCAATCGTCTTCATCCTCAAGGATTTGCTTGATGGGCGCAACTAGAAAATAGAGTTGCTCAAGCAAATCGTCTCGCTGCTGCTCTCTGGTTTTCGTGGTCATGGAGATGCCTTTCCGTGGCGGGTGCTGGCTTTTCAATCCACTCTAACGTTAGCCCCGAAAATGCCAACACGAACGGGCAGAGCAAACTTTTGCGTGGGCGAATGCAGTCCCGGTTTCCACGTCACGGGACCGACTTGCAACGGGATGGCTTTCAGGATTCCGGCGAGTGCCCTGAAATGAGATTTGGGGGTGGTTTTGAATTCTTTGTGGGAGTTCCTTTCCAATAATTGCTTCATGGGCGAAAAGAAATGCAACATTGAAACGTGAAACAACGGGGTTTTTGAAATGCGGTTTAGATTTCAAAAGGCTCAATGCCCATGAAGCCGAGGCCGGCTATTCCGACTCGCACCATTCGACGCAAGCTCCTATGCCGCGACGCGAAACGACCAATGGATCATGTGCACGATTTGTCCCAACTCCACGATTCTAGCCGCTTGGGCATACGGTCGCCGCGCATGATCGGAAAACGGTTCCAGCCACTGACCACTAGCCACTGAATTGACTGGCGAACATCGTCTTGAGCGATTGCACGCCCAGCCGCATCGCCATCACGTCGCTGCCAAAGTTGATCATGCGACAGCCTTTTTCGACGCAGCGATCGGCGTAGGCCGGTCCGGCCGGAACGATGCCCCAGCCCTTGCCGTGCTTGCGACAGGCCGCGGCCACGCGATCGATGGCGTTCCACATCTTCTCGTGCTCCGGTTGTCCCAACACGCCCAGCGCTTGCGACAAATCGGCCGGGCCCACGAAGAGCAGGTCAACGTCGTCGATGCCCGCGATCGCGTCGACTTCCTCCAGAGCGCCCAGCGTCTCGATTTGAATGGCGACGAAATGGTCGCGGTTGGCGTCGCGCGCCAGTTCCAACTGCGACTTGTGCGTAAAATGGGCGTCTGCTCCCTGCGTATTCAGACCGCGCACGCCGCGCGGCGCGTACTTGGCCCAGGTGACGAATTTCTCCGCTTCGGCCGCCGAACCAACCTGGGCCGCCATCACGCCGTCGACCCCCGACTCCAGGGCCTGCGTGACCGCGGCATAACTGGTCACCGGCAGCCGCAAAAAGCTTCCCAGGCCGCATGCCCGGCCAACCAAGGCGGCCATCGTGATCTGCTCGGTGGAAATGCCGGCATGCTCCTCATCGAGCCAGAATCCATCGTAGCCCCCGGCAAGCCCGAACATTTGGATCGAAATCGGATGGACCAGCCGGCCGCTGCAAAAGACGCGAATGAGCTTGTCGGTGGCCAAAAGGTTCTTGAAAAAACCAGCCATTCGGGGGCCTCAAGTGCGTTGAGATTCGATAAGTAAACTCGTCCGGCATTAGACGTTAGAGCTTCACCAACCGGCCGTCAAGCTGCCCAATTTGTCGCCGGATGGCCTCGTGAGGTTCCGTGGGTGGCGGGCCTTCCATCGACGGCTAAAAGCACAGTTAGTTACTGGCTGTTCGGCAGATGCCGGCAAGAAAGGGTCGGCAAAACGTGAACCTTTTGGCCGATAGGGTGTCTAACCGAGCGATGCGTCGTTTCGCGGACCGCCGCGCGTTTCGGCTTGACCGGCGGCCCGAAGCATGCGAGTGTTTACCATGGGGCGGCGAGGAACCCTCGCCGCAACCGTTTTTTTCCGAATCGGCAGATTTTACTTTCTTTCACCGCGCGCAGCGCAGGGAGCCTCCCATGCGTACGTACGTCAATTCCGTCGTCGCGAATCGCAACGTCATTGGCTTTGGCCAAGACCGCGTCGTGTCGTTTCGGAACGATTCGTGCGCTCCCGCTGCGCAGCATCTGGAATCGCGGCACGCGGCCAAACGTGCTCGCGGATTGACCCGCGCGCTTAAGCGCATGGGGTCAGCCGCGGCCGTGGCTGCCCCGGCCCTGAAGGCCAAGTGGACGTGCTTGGCCATTACGGGGCCCGCGCGGCTGACGGTGCGACAGATGTCGCCCGTCGTCGTCGTGACCTGAGAAGCGAAGCGTCGTTTCGCACTCAGATTCAACGACGAACCCGTAACGCCGGCCGAGGACGCGCCCGTTGTCTTGGCGCACCTCGAGCCATGCCGTCCCAAGCAACTTGCGGCGCCGCGTGACGCCGATTTTCCGGAGAGAGTCATGGAATCGCAAATCATCGAACCAACTGAAACCTACCTGAACGAGCGGACTGAAACCAGCCTCGTGCTTGCCGCGCAGAGAGGCGATCGCACCGCGTTCGGTGAATTGGCCCGGCGCTACGAGCGCGCGGTCTACGCCACCGCCCTGCGGCGATTGGGCAACCACGCCGAAGCCCAGGAAGTCTGCCAGGAAGTCCTGGTGCGCGCCATGCAGAAGATCGCGCAGCTCCGCGAACCCGAGGCGTTCGGTGCCTGGCTGCGGTCCGTGACGAACCGGATGGCCATCAACCGGGCCGTGCGCAAGCGGTCCGCCATTGCCACCGATCCGGAAGCGATGGCCGCCACCTGCGTCGAAGTCGAAACGCCGCTTAGTCTCTCGCTGGCCCGCGAGCGCCGGTCGCAGGTCCGCGCCGGCCTCGGACGGCTGGGCACGCTCGATCGAGACACGCTGGTCGCGTTCTACGTCGAGGGGCGAAGTCTGCTCGAAATGAGCGAGGGATTCCGCTCCCCCGTCGGAACGATCAAGCGGCGCCTGCACGTCGCGCGCAAGAGGTTGGCCAAGGAGCTGGAAGAGTTCGTCGCCGTCTGACATCTCGCGGGGCGACTGCGGGATGTCGGGCGGTACGGGCGGCACGGCCGCTATGGGGATCGCGAAGCCAGCGCGCCGGCCGCCAACGCCAGCCAGCCGATGATCCAGGCGGCTCCGCCGATCGGCACGACGGCGACGAACGGCTTCATGCCGGTCGCCAGCCAGGCGTAAAGGCCGCCGGAAAACAGCACGATTCCCAGGCCGAACGCGACGCCGGCCGCCGGCACCAGCCACGTGGTTCCGCGCGCAACCAGCAGGCCCACCACGACCAGACCCAGCGCGTGGTACATCTGGTAGCGCACGGCGACTTCATAGGTTTGCAAGGCGGCTTCGTCGAGTTTCAGCGATTCCTTAAGAACGTGGGTTCCCACGGCGCCGGCGGCGACGGCGGCCGAAGCCAAAACGGCCCCGCTCGCGATCCAGATGTTTCCGCTCATTGGTCGCTCCTTTCTCAACAACTCTCGCGCAGGCCATTTTAGCGTTGCGTCGCGGTGATGTTGAGGGGTGGCGACGAGGTGTCACTCGCGGCTTGGCCCCCGTTGCCGTCCACGCGCTGCTTGAGAAGCGAGCAGTGGCACCGCGCGCGTCGACTCACGGCGGCGGCAGTTGAATCCCCAACCGTTCCTCTTCTTCTTCCTGGATGATGATGCGCGGCGTGACCATCATCATCAGGCTCTGCGTTTCGCGGCCGATGCCGACGTTTTTGAACAGCCGGTTGAGGTACGGCAGCTTGCTCAACAGCGGCACGCCGAATTCGTTGCGGCCCTCGCTCAAGCGCTTGATGCCGCCCAACAGCACGGTTCCGCCGTCCGGCACGCTGACGGTGGTCGTGACGGACACGAAGGAGAAGTTCGGCAACTGGACGGTCACGCCGTCGGTGGTCGTCTCGGAATCATCGGTGCTGGCCGTCGAATCGCCCCCGGTGCCGCCCGAGCTTTCACTGTCGCTGGTGGCCGCCGTCGACGACGAGGAGCCGGAGAACGTGAACTCGTGCACGTCGCCGACCTGGCTGAACAGCGGCAAGACGGTCAGCCGCACGAAGCGCCGGTCGTGCGAGATGATGGCCTGGACGGTCAACGCGGTGCCTTCGGAAAGGACCGTGATCACCGGCTGATAGGCGGCGGCAAAATCGCCCACCACCGGAATCACGCTGATCACGAACGGCATTTGCGTCTGGTCGAAGACCGAGGCCAACTGGCCGTTGAACAGCGTGACCTTCGGCGCCTGCAGCACGTTGCTGCGGCGATCGCCCTGGGCCGCTTGCACCAGCAAGAACGCTTCCAGGTCGCTCAGAATCGCGAATCCGAAATTCGCCACCGGCACGGGCGTGCCGAATTGGGGTATCGCCAGGTCGAAGCTTTCCTGGCGGAAGGGGATGCTCAGGTCGCCCGTAAAATTGGGGAACCCCGCGGCCCCGGGCCCAGGCGGGTTCAAGCCCACGATTTCGCGCTTGTTCTTGGGATCCGGAGCGCGGGGATCGATCGTGGCGCTGGTGTTGACGACGTTAAAGTCGAAGTCGACGCCGATCCGCTCGAAGAACGTGTCGCTAAGCGTAATGAAGCGAACTTCGATCGTGACTTGCAAATCCTGGTTGCGCCGCAACTGTTCGAGCAAATCCCTGATTTCCTCGTGTACGTCCTCGGTTTGGCTGATCACGAGACTCAGATTATTCTGGAACGGCGAGATCGACCCCGGTCCGCCCACCTCGTCCCAGGTCTGCGGTTTGACCGTGGTAGTGATCAATTCGATCAGCGAGTCGAAGTCGGCTTGAGTGCCGCCGCCGAGCCCGCCGGGCCCGAAGTTTTGCGGCTGGTTGAGTCCCGAAGCCATGGGCCCGGTATCGCCCGGCATGAGCTGGTTAATCCGGGCCAGCACGGCGGGATCGATCATGCCGGTGGCGGGCGTGCCGTCTTGGCTGGCCACAAAGGCCGAGCCCGGGCTCAAGCCCACGCCGGTGCCGGTCATGTTGTATGCCTCGGCAATCGCGCCGGGCATTCCCGTGCGGCCGTTCGGGCCGAAGTTGGGAATCGGGATCACCAGGTCGGCCACGTTGTAGGTTTCCGTTTTCACATCGCCGTCGCGCAATTGTTCGCTGGTTATCTTGAGCACTTCGTCCTTGATGACGTAGCTTAAGTGCAACGGCTCGAGAATCAGGTTCAGCGCGCTCTTGAGCGAGATATCCTGGGTCAGATCGATCGTCACCGGGGTGTCGCTGGAAACGCCTTCCTCTTCCAGGCCTTGGGGATCCAGGTGCAAATTGACCGCGGCCAGTTTGGCCAGGTGCTCAAGCACCTCGGAAAGCGGCCGCTCGCGGAATTTGAGCGATACAGGCGTCTTCAGCCTTTGCTCGATCTCGAGCTCGCGCTCGTTGCGGCGCTTGATGTTTTCGGCGTCCCGTTTCGAGCGGGTCTTCGTCAACTCTTCCCACGTCTTGGCGTCGGCGAAACGATACGGTTCGTTGTCGTCAAACCCGATCGCCGACTCGTCGACGTTCTCCAAGGCCTTCCAGAATCCGCTTTCCTTCTCGTCGCCGATCGCCTGGTTGCGCTGCGTGCGGTTGACGAACTTGCTCTGCCAGATGAGCTGTTTGACCACGGGGTTATCGGGGGCCAGCTCGCGGGCCCGCTTGGCCAGCACTTCGGCCTCGGCAAAACGCTCCTGCTCCATCAACTTGTTGAAGTCGTCGACCAGCTCGGCCAGCTTGTCGTCGATTTCGAGCTTCAACTGTTGGCGGCGATCGACTTCCTGGAGAATCTCCCGGTTGGTCTGGTCCAGCTCGAGTTGAGCCCGGTTTTCGATGATGTATTTGTCCAGCTCGAAGATCTTGCGGTCGACCCGGCGGAGCAGCGGACCTCGCACTTCGGTATCGATGCCCGAGGACTCCACGGCGGCGCGGGCTTCGTTGAGCAATTCCATGGCCCGCTTGGGATCTTTCTCGCGCACCTTGTCGGCCGCCAGTAACGTCTTGGCCAGGTCGTTGGAAAGCTGCTTGACCAGAAGCGCCTGCTCGGCGGCTGCGCCATCGAGCAGCCCCGGTTTAGCGCCGCGCGGCGCGGCCGGAGGAGTCGACAGCAGTTGCAGGTGATCCTGCAAGCGCTGGGCCGTGGCCGGATCCAACTGCTCGCGAAGCTGGTACGCCTGCCGGAAGTGCTCAATCGCGCGCTCCCTGTCCTGTTCTTTCAACGCCTGCTCGCCGATCATAAACAACCGCATCGCATCGGAAACGTTTTCCCCTATCGGTTGCGCCTCGCCGTCGGATTGCGGGAGGCGCCCGAGGGGCGCCGCGGGAGCGGCACCTTCGGCATCCGCGGGCGGTTCGTCTTCGAGCGCGCCGGCCGGCCGGTTGCGCGTTGTGTCGCGCTTCGGGTCGAAGACGGCTTGCCCGACCGGATGTTTTCCGCGCGACGCGCCGGGATTGATCAGGGCCCGTTGCGGCCCTCCTGCCTTGACAGGGCCTGCGGCAACGGGCCGGTGGTCCGCCGCCGGGATTCTGTTCGTTCCGGCCGACTGCCCCCGGGCGGCGGCAATTCGTTCGGCAAGCGCCTCGGGCTTGGCGTCGAACGGTCCGTAGTTGACGCGAAGTGCCTGGGCGTGCCGCACCAGGCGGTCGGCCTCATCGTAGTCTTTCCATCGAATGAGCTGCTGGGCCTGATCCATCAGCAGGTTGGCCAATTGGCGCCGCGCCGCCTCGTCCTGGCGTCCGGCGGTCGCCTCGGTCACCTGGCGATAGTTGCGGATCGCCGCCTCGACCTTATCCGGAGCGTCGTCGTGAAAGCCGTAACGCACGCCCAGTTTTCTGGCCGCTTCCAACGAGCTGGTCGCCCGGTGCACGTCTCCGACCGCTAGCGCCCTGCGGGCTGAAAGCAGGTGAAAATCACTCTGGCGGCGCAAGTCGGATTGACTGTTCGGCGCAAGCGGAGGCTCCTGAGCTGATCGGTCGCGAGGTTCCTGAGCCGGCATGACGGGATTTTTCCGAGCCGGCGCCGGCAGGCGCACTTCGTCGTGCAATTCCTGTTCGGGCGTTTTCAACGCCCCAAGCGGCGCCAGCAACGGCTCGATACGGCCCTCGCTTTTGGGCAACAAGAGCGGCGGCTCATCCCGCGGATCGAGAATCTCGGTGGGAACGCGCGGGGCGGCGGCCGGCTGCGGTTCCTTGGCCGCGCCGCGCTCGGAGGGCATCGCGGGCGGCATCGCGGGCGGCATCGCGGGGGTGAATTTCTGGCTCGGCCGCTCGGGGCCTTTCTTGTTCCCCCCTCGCTGGGCGGCTTTCAAGTCGGCGCGCAGCTTGCGGGGCGTATCGCCGAAATGCAGCGCGCCAAACGGCACGTTAAGTTTCTCCGCACTGACGATGAGCGACTCGGCGGTTTCCAGATCGCCCTGCTTGATCGCCTGTCGCGCGCGGGCCATCAAACTCTTGACTTCGCGGCGCGCGACGGCGGGCGACTTGTTCGTTTGCCCCACGGATTCGCTGGCCACCATCAAGAACACGTCGTGGCGCACCGCCGCAATCACCGCAGTCGGCGCGAACGCGACCAAGGTGAGGGCGACGAAACGCAAAAGCGATTTCGACGTGATCAAAACGATTCTCCTTTCGAGACTCGAGGCACACTCGTGCCCGTTCTCGGGCCATCCTTCCTCGCGCTTCGGCCAAACCGTGCGCGTGCCCTGCCTCGAGGTTGGATCGCCGTCCATCTGCTTGAGCCGATCAGCCCGCTTCACGTGACTTGCGCACGACACGCAGAGCGGGGGGGGCGCGGAAATCGCCGTGTTCGGGCGCTTTTCTCGATTGCTGCCAGAATTGGTTAAAGATGAGCGGGGGGATAGATATCGACGCGCGCTCTTTGGGTCAAGGCCACTTGGCAGATTTCGCTTTCACCGCGACTAGGAGGGACGGCCACGCGGCCCTGCGGCGACGCCGCATGCTGGCACCACGAGCGCCGCCCGAAGAGCTAGCTGAACCGCTGCGATCAGGCCCGGGGGAAATGAGCGCCGGCTCGCCCAAGGGCGATTGGATTCGACTACGACTTTATTTTCTTAGTCCGTTTCGGCTTGTCGTTGTCCAAAAGCGGCTTGGGCTTCGTCGTCGGCTCGGGCTCGTCGCGCACGATGCTGCTTTCGTATTGTGCCTGATCGTCCAATTCGCTGCGGACCGTCATGTTGCCGTCGGCGTCCAACAGGAGGATTTCGCCCGGCGTGACGATGGGAGGAGTCTTCCTTTTGCCCAGGTCCCTGCCGCCGTAGATGTCCAACACCAGGATGTTGGATTGAAAACCGAGGGTCAACTCGGTGATCTGGCGGCTGATCGGATGTCTGACCTTGACCGGTTTCTGCTCCGTGTTGGCCAGGACCCCGCGATGCACCTTGGTCAGTTCGGTCGCCGCCTCGAGTCCTTCCTGCCCGTCGATGGCCGTTACCAGCAACGTGGCGCTGGGTTCGGTATAACGGGTGCCGGCATCGACCGCGCCGGCCAATACGCGATGACCGTCCGGAATCGTGACCACGCTCGTCGCTTCGCTCGGCTTGCCGGCAAGTTGTTCGCGGCGGGCGCTTGCGGGATCCTTGAGATACTGGAGCGGACGCTTGTAGTTGGGGTTTTTCAAACCGATGGTCACGCGATAGCGATATTTCTTTCCGGGCTTGACCGAATAGTCAAACGCTCTGAGCAACCGGTACTCGACCACCTCCGGCTTGGTCGTCTGCGGGGGGCTGACGACTGGTTGTTGGCGATCCGTCTTCGGATCGCGCTCCTGAAATCCTGCCTCGATTTCCTTCGCTCGCTCGGCCTTCGACTCGGGCACTTCTGGCTCGGCCGGTTCGTTCGCTTGCTTGTTTTCCTCTCCCTCCAGCGGAACTTTCGGGTGGGAGACCGTTTCTCCCCATTTCTGCTGGGTATTGGCCAGGCTGCCCAAGCGGCCGGTCAGTTGCTTGTCAAGGTACTTGGTGGATGCGATTTCGTCGGCGAATCCGGCCCACTGCTCTTCGACCTGATCGGCGAAGGGGACGCGCTTCCATTCGACTTTATTGGGCTGCGCCTCGTCGACTTCCGCGCGTTCCAAAAGCGGCGCGTAGTACTGGGGAACATCGAGGTTCGGGTCCGCGCCGACGGCCCGACCGAAGGCCTGCGCGTACGCTTGCTTCTGGCGCTCCAGCGGCACCAGTCCGGTGACGACCGCCCAGGGCTGGGCATGGAGTTTGACGCCCTGGCCATCTCCCGCTCCGCCTCCGGCCGCCTTGTCGCCTTTCAGCGAAAAGACGTCGTAACCAGAACCCGCGCGGAGATCCTCGACGCCGAGAACTTCCGGCTCGTCACGCCTGGCTTTAGGATCGGTCGGGGGCGGGTTGAAGGGCCGAACGAGCGCAAAGACCGATCCATCGACCAGTTTGCTGTTGGCCCGCTCGGTGTAATTGACCACCTGCAGTCTCTCGCGCTTCGCATCCCATCGTGAAGCCTGTACCTTGTCGCCCACGCTGCGCGCCAAATCCCGGAGCTTGTCGGGCTCCTTGGAGGCATCGAGCGCTTCGCGGCGGATGGCGGAATAAGTAAACAGCAAGACTACGACCGCCACGACCGCCAGCGCCAGCTTCTCGCCGTGCTCGAGCATCCAGACCTTGATGCTCGCCAAATCAAGTTTCATTTTGACTTTCATCGCGTGCCGCTTTCGTTATCTCCGGGGGCGATGCCGAGCGCCCATGAGATTTCTACCCGCCGCTTGCGGCCGATTCCCCGGCCGGTTGGCCCAATTTGGACTGATCGGGCGGATTGTAGAGGTAAATAATGCCGTGTATTTCGACCGTCACGTCGAAAGGATCGATCGCGGTCGGTGAAGGTTTGTCGCCACCTTGCGCCTCAGCCGGTTTCCGGGTGCGCTCCTTCTCGGAATCTTCGGGGTTGATCCGCAGTTGCTTGACTTCCACCGGCAGCGGGTAATTCGCGCAATGGGTCAGCAAACCGTTGATCTCACGCTGGTTCATCACGAGATTCATGTAGACGGGCAATCGCTTGAATTGCTCCGTCGCGGCAACTCCGCTCCCCAGGGGAGTGCCGGCCTCGTCGACGTAGCGCCCTTGGTCGGGCGCGACTTCGCCGGTCGGCTCCGGCTCCCTGGCCGGTTGCTGCGGCGTCTCGTTGCTGGGCTTTGTCACACTGTCGATCTTACCCCGCGCCAGGCCCTCTTGGAATTTCTTGGCCGCCTCGACGCCGATCGTCAGGCTTTTGATCTGCTTGACGTGCGAGGTGAATCGGGCGCTTTCGTTCGTGGTGTGAATGATATCCAGCAGGGCCCGGAAAACCCACAAGTCTTCCTGCCTGAGACGCACTTCCAAGGACAATCGTTTGAGCTTCTCTTCCAAGGACAAGGTGCTGGGCTCGCCCTCGTCTTTGTCTTTCATTTCGAGCGCGTCCTGCACCGCCCGCTGGTTGTCCTGCTCCCAGATGACCTTGTACTCGTGCTCGACCGGGGCGGCGGCGTCCTTTTCGGGCGCGGCGTCGCCCTGCTTACCGTCCTCGGTTTTCAGTTCGGCGTCGACCCTTTTCAGCAGCTTCGGAAACTCGACGTTGGCGACGTCGTCCCGGTACTGCATGCACCAGTTCTGCGGTATGACCGCGTCCGGCTTATTGCCGGTGATCCACTTGACGAAGTCGGGGCCCAGGATTTCCTCCGGCCACTCGAGCACCTTCTGCTGTTCGTCGTACACCTTCTGCCACGCGCTGGCGACCTCTTTGCGCTCTTGATCGGTCAGTTTGGCGATCTCGTCCTTCCAAGTGCCATTGGCAGGAAACTCGGTCATCTGGATCTGCTCGAGCGACCCGAACTTTTCCTCGATCGCGGCCTTGCCCTTTGTGTATTCGTCCGACAAGGTGCCGCGCGCCTTCATCCAGCCGACCAGACTGGCGACGACCGCCAGGACCGAAAGCAGCCAGAAGTGGTACTTCCGGATGGTTTCCAGGATGACTTGCAGCTTTTCCATACTACTGGGCCCCTTGCGCGAGCGCCTGAGGTTGTCCCTGTTCGCGCTCGTTTTGCTCGATGCGCTTGCCGAGCGGCGTCGGCTTCCAGGCAAATTGCACCGTGAAGTCCCACAGCTCCACCGCCAGCGGTTTGCCGGCGTCGTCCGGATTCGGAATCGTGTCGGCGACCGGGCGGCCGATCGGAGAGGTAATCACCGGGTGGGAGATTCCCAACTCCTTGATTGGAATCTCGCTGGGCTTGCCGTCCTTGTCGGCAATTGTCACCTTCTTCGTGCGCAGGTTTTCGATCAGCGTCTTACGCACGAACACGACCGTTTCCAGATTCCGATCCTTGTTGTGGTAATGGTAACCCCGCAGTTGAATCACCCAACCAGGGCCGCTGGGGCCCGGATCGGGCGTCGCCGGTGCGCCGGGTGTCTGGCCCATGCCGGTATCGGGACCGGCCGCGGGTACGGCCGCGGGCGTGGTCGCGTTGTCCGGAGGCTGCCCGACGCCGGCAGCCGCGGCCCCTGCGGCAGGCGCGGGCGCAACCTCCGCTGGCGCCGGCTTACCTTTGGTGGTTTCGACACCGACCTGCGGCATGGCCATTGCTTTTTCGGCCTCCTCGATTTTCTCCCGGATGCCGGCGTTGTACCAGGTGGACAATTCCGGAAACCATTCGCACTGCAAGCTGTCAATGTGAATTTCTTGGCGCTTTGAAATGTCTTCGGGCCGCTGGTCTACGGGATCGAAGGGCAGGCACTGGTTGAGCGCCGCGAGCATTTCCGGCCACAGCAGCCGCCCGTCGACGTTGCCCACCAGCCCTTCGCCGATCTTGTTGATTTTTTCAAATTCGTCCTTTGCGGCCTGGTATTCGGAGCTTCCCGCGTCGGCCGTGCTTTTCGTGCTTTCGGCTTGACGCATCGCGTCCTCGAACTTGTCCTTGTGCACGGAGCTCCAGGCCCGCCAATGCCCGAAAAAGTTGATCGCAACTCCCACCAGCAGCGCCGCCACCATCGCCACGGCCCAGGGCTTCTTGTCGCGAATCAGACGATCCGTGACGATTTCGGGCGGGAGCAGATTGGTCGACAGTTTCGCTGTGTTCAACCCCTGCAACACCAGCCCGTAACAGACGGCAAAACTCAGCAGGTTCTGCTTGAACGCCCCGGCTTCGACGACCGAGGGTCCCTCGATGCCGCGGTACGATTTCACCTCGGCCACCGGATAGCCCAGATTCTGGGAAAGATACTTCTGCAGCCCGGGAAGTCTCATCGCGTTGCCCAAGGCGATGACGCGGCCGATTTTGGCTTCGCGGTCGATGCTCGTAAAGTAGCCGATCGAGCGCTGGATTTGGGTCAACAGATCGTTGAAGACGGGCCGCATCGCTTGAAAGACGGCCTTGGGGTCTTCGGCCTGCGCCGCGTTTTTCTTCAAGTGCTCGGCCTTGGCGAACGTGAGCCGCAGTTCCTTGGTCAGCGCTTTGGTAAAGTGGCTTCCGCCCAACGGCACGCTCCGCTGCCACACGCGGTAGCCGTTGGTGATCACCAGGTCGGTTGCATCGGTTCCCAGCGACAGCACGACGACCGATTCCGGCGGGTTGTCCGGATCGAATTGGTCGGCCGGGGGCAGATCCTGCATCTGGTCGAAGACCGTATAGTTGTAGATCGTCAGCGGCGTGAGCTGGACGATATCGACCTCGATGCCGGCCTCCTCGAACGGCGCCAGCGCGCGGTCGACCTGGTCGCGCTTCATGGCGAACAGGCCGACTTCGGTCTCCAGCGCAAAGCCGTCCTCTTCGCTCCCCCCTTCCATCTGCTGGTAGTCCCAAACCACGTCCTCCAGCGCGAAGGGGATCTGCTGCCGGGCTTCGTACTTGACGATGTCGGGGATCTTTCTTGCCTCGACCGGCGGCAGCTTGATAAACCGCGCCAGGCCGGCCTGGCCCGAAACGGATATCGCCACTTTGTCGCCGCCCACGTCGTTGCGCGACAGGAACAGTTCGAGCGCCTCGCGCACCAGTTCCGTCGGGTCGGCGTCGGGCTGGCTGAGGATTTTGGGATATTCGATGTAATCGAACGCGTCGGCAACGATCAAATCGTCTTGGTCGTGGGGCCGGCAGCGAAGCGCTTTCAGCGCGCATTGCCCAATATCGATACCCCACACGGCGCCGGATTTCGCCATCGTGCTATCCCTGTTCCAGGTCTACGCCTAGGAGCGGCATGGATCCCGTTTCCGCTCCCAACCCTGTGACTCGCAGTGAATGATCGAAATGATTGCGTCAGGGTTGTCCAACTCCTCATCAACATTCAATCTAGACCCGATTGGGACGCCCTGTCAATGAAGGGCCCGACGATTGCGGCGGTCCTCTCAGCCCCGGCAAAGCCGGGGTCAAACTCGACTTGCCAACCGCAAATGGCTAATGTGGATACGTTCAGCCCCCAGCGCTGCGTTCGACGCGCGTCCTCGACCCTCGGACCCCCTTCCCCTCCGGCGATGACGTTTACCGAATTAACCGTCTTGCTGCCGTGCCATAGTCTCGAGGATTTTCCAATTTATCACGAGGGAGCCGCGGCCGACGAACTGTTGGCCGCCTGGTGCGCCCTGTGGCATCCGGTGCTGCTTGCCGGCGTCCGGGCGGTGCCCACCTGGCACCGCATCGATACGCCGCCCGAAGTCCTGTCCGGACGGCTCTTCGCCGTGCCACCGTTCTGTCTGGATCGACTTCCGGCCGGTTTTGTGGCCCGCGCGGAAAACGAGGGCGCCCGGCTGGTACGCGAATCGAGTCGCGATGCGGCCGTGGCGGCGGCTCTCGAGGGCCTGGACCGCGCAGCCGTTGAGCCCGAACTTTGCGCCGATTTCCTGGCGTTGGGCTTCTGCCGATTGCAAATGGAATTGCTCACGCGGCAGATGCGCTACTCCACGCACGTCGACGAAACCCACTTTCAGAACGAGGCCGTGGCTGCGGCCAATGCGGCCGTGGCCGGCGAGGTGCAGTCGGCGCGCGACCACCTGCAGCAATGCTTCGACACGCTCTACGAATCACGCAAGCACTTCTATCCGGTCGACGTTTATCTGCTCGACGTCACGCTGCTGGCCGCCTCGACTCTCGGCCAATCGCTCGAAGCCGAGCTCGCCGACGGGACGCCGATCAACATCCTGGCCGAAGGCGCAACGCTCACGCGGTTTTGGCAGCACCATCCGACCGCCTGGTTAAGGCTGCTGACGGCCGTCGACGACGCGCAGGCCTGCGTCCTGGGAGGCGAGGCCGCCGAATGCGAGCTGCCCCTGTTGCCGCTCGAATCGGCGCTGGCCAGTCTGCGCGCCGGCAGCGACAACTACGACGCCCTGTTCGGCCGCCGGCCGCTGGTCTACGCCCGCCGCAAGGCCGGTTTGTGGCCGGGGCTGGTGCAGCTCTTGACCAAGCTCGGCTATCAGGGGGCGCTGCACTTTACGCTGGACGACGGCCGATTTCCGCTCGGCACGCAAGCGAAAACGCGCTGGGAGGGGCTCGATGCGAGCGTCCTCGACGTTTTCGCCCGCGTGCCGGCCGACGCCGCCAAACCTGAAACCTTTCTCGCGCTGGCCCGCACGATCTCCGACTCGATGGACTCCGACCACGTGGCCACCGTGGCTTTCGCCCATTGGCCGGGGGCCGCCAGCCCGTGGTACGACGACTTGCGCCGCATCTCGCGGCTCAGCCCGGTGTTGGGCAAATTCATGCTGCTCGACGACTATTTTCTGCATACCGACATGCCGGGCCGGCTGTCGAAATTCGAGGCCGACGACTATCGCACGCCATACCTGAAGCAAGCAATCATCCGCCGCCAGAGCGACCCGATTTCTTCGTTCGTTCGCATCCACCGGCAGCAGGCTCAGCGGACGGCCCTTTCAGCCATATCGACCGTTTGCCACTTGGTCGCCCCATCCGGAGCGACCGCGGACGAAGAATCGCCACACGAGCTCAGCGACGCTTTGGCCTCTCTCGCCGTCATGCTTCCGCGCGCGAGCGCGCCGGCGTCGCCGCGCTCGTTGATTTTCAATACGGCCAGCTATGCGCGTCCGATCGGCGTCGAGCTGTCGGGATGGGAAAACCCTCCGCCCGTTGAGGGACCGGTTCTCGCGGCAGGCACATCCGGCAACAGAAAGTTTGCCGTGGTCGACGTCCCGTCGCTCGGTTTCGCGTGGATCGCGCCCGCCGCGGCGCCCCCGACACGTGCCAGCGACAAACCGATCGCCCGAGAAAACACCCTGGGCAACGAGTTCTTCGAAGTGACGATCAGCCGCGCCACCGGCGGCATCCAATCGCTTTACAGCTTCAACCAGCGCGGCAATCGGCTCTCGCAGCAAATCGCCTTTCGCTCGGCCGGGGCCGCGGCCGACGCCCTCTATACCGCGATGCGGGCCGAATCGGTCGAAGTGACCGCCTCGTGCCCGGCCTACGGCGAAATCGTCAGCACCGGCGGGCTCGTGGATGCCGCCGGCCGGCGAGTGGCGACGTTTCGACAAACGACCGGCGTGTGGGCCGCGAGCCGCGTGATTCACGTCGTCGTCGAGTTGGCGGAAATCGAAGAGCCGCGGGCCGATCCTTGGAATTCGTACTACGCAGCGCGTTTCGCCTGGCCCGATGAACATGCCCAGTTGTGGCGCGGCGTTTCGTCGGCCCGACAAAAAACCGAGGCCGGCCGGCTCGAAGCGCCCGAATTCATCGACATCGACCATGGGTCGGGCACCGTGACCATCCTGACCGGCGGACTCCCCTATCATCGCCGCAGCGATCCGCGCATGCTCGATACGCTGCTGGTCGTGCGGGGTGAAACGGCGCGTCGCTTCGAGCTGGCCATCGGCGTCGATTTGCCGCAGCCCGCCGCGGCCGCCTTGGACCTGATCGCGCCCAAGGCTCTGCACGAGGAGACCGGTCCGCCGGCCGCCAACTCCACCGGCTGGTTCTTTCACACAGGCGCCAAGAACGTGGCGGCCACTCACTGGCGGCCGATCTTCGACGAACCGACCCCTGGATCGGCGGCCGGAGCCGCCACGCGTCCGGTCAAGGGTTTTGGCGCGCGGCTCATCGAGATCGGCGGCCATGCGGGCCGGCTGCCGTTGCGCGCGTTTCGCCGCGTGGCCGCGGCGCGTCAGGTCGATTTTCTCGGCCAAACGATTCTCGAACTATCCGTCGACGATGATAAAATAATGCTCGATCTCGGGGCCCATGAGTTCATCGAAGTCGAAGCCCAGTGGGCCGTGTGATCCCGACACGCAAATCGTAGCCATGATCGTAACCATCGATGGTCCGGCCGGCGCCGGAAAGAGCACAATTGCCCGGGCACTCGCCCGGCGGCTGGGCTTCCGCTTTCTCGACACGGGGGCCATGTATCGGGCCGTCGCCCTGGCGGCCTTGCGGCGCCGACTCAATTGGAACGAGCCCGAAAAGCTCGTCGAGCTGGCCCGCGAGCTGCGCCTCGACGTCAGCGAAGACCACGTCGCCGTCGACGGCCGGGACGTGACCCTGGAAATTCGCACCAACGAAGTTACCGACGTGACGCACTACGCCGCCAACAACCCGGGCGTGCGCGCGATTCTCGTCGAGCTGCAGCGCCGCTCTGCCGGCGACGACGACCTGGTGACCGAAGGGCGGGACCAGGGGACGATCGTCTTTCCACGCGCCGAGTGCAAAATCTACCTGACCGCCAGTCCGCGGGAGCGGGCGCGCCGGCGAGCCGAGGAGTTGACGGCCCGCGGCCAGCCGACCTCGGTCGAAGAAGTCTTGCGGGATCAGACGCGGCGCGATACGAGCGACGCGACGCGCCCCGTCGGCCCGATGATCGCGGCCAGCGACGCCGTCGAAGTTGCCACCGATGGGCTGAATCCCGACGCTGTGCTGGATCGGCTCGAAGCGCTCGTGCGGGAAAAATTGACGTCATGACGCCCTCTGTCGAGCGCTCGCTGCCGAATCGTGCCTGGCATGCCTTTCTCAAATTCGTCTGCCGGCTCTCAGCCGTGGCCGTGTTTAACATTCGCTGCCACGGACGTGAAAAGGTTCCTCGCACCGGCGGCGGACTGATGCTCTCGAACCATCAGAGCAACCTGGACCCGGTGCTCATCGGGCTGACCTCCGACCGGCGGCTCAACTACGTGGCCCGCAAATCGTTGTTTCGCTTCGCCCCTCTCCGCTGGATGATGAATTCGGTCGACGCGATCGCCATCGACCGAGAGGGCACGGGCTTGGAAGGGCTCAAGGAAACGCTCAAGCGGCTCAAGCGGGGCGAAATGGTGTTGATCTTTCCGGAAGGCACGCGCACGCCGGATGGCGAAGTGCACTCGATCAAGCCCGGCTTTTGCGCCGTCGCCCGCCGCGCCGGCGTGCCGATCGTTCCGGTCGCCATGGACGGCGCGTTCGATGCCTGGCCTCGCTGGCGCCGATTGCCGCGCAAAGCCGTGATCCACGTGCAGTTTGGCGATCCGATCGGTCGGGCCGACATCCAGCGGATGAGCGACGACGAACTGGTCGGCGAAGTCGAGCGGCGCATTCGCGCCTGCCACGAGCAGGCCCGCCACACGCGCCAACGGGCGTCCGGCGTCTACGCTGAATACCCCTAAGCCCAGGGACGGCGGTCGCTGGGTATCGCGACCCAGGGAAAGCCTTCCCTGGGCTTGGGGCCTTGAACCGTTTAGCGCTGCTCGCCGGGCGTCTCCATCGGCAGCCCCAGCAGATCGAACATCGCGTCGAAGGCTTGCTCGCTCGTGGACGCGGCCGCCGACGCATCGCGGGCTTTGTAGAACGGCGCCAGGCTCTTTTCTTTTGCGCAAGCGCGCAGCGCATCGAGTACCGCCTCATTCGAGCTGGCAATCTCCACGTATTTGAGAATCGTGTCGCGATCGTCGAGCACCGGCGCACCGAGCAACTCTTTTTCGAGCCCGGTCTGCACATCGAGCGACTCGCACTCCATCGCATAGCCGAACGGAAACGCGTCATTGCCCTCGAAGGTCCAGCGCACCGACCGATCGGAAAGCAGCGTGCCGTTGGTCTTGACGATTGCGCCGGGCGTGATCAGCGTGTAGTGGAAATGATACGGAGCGCCGAGTATCTCGCTCGCGTAAAGGCCCAATAACCGAGCCATGAGCGGGCTCATCGCGTCGTTGAACGCTTCCGGGCCGCCGAACGTCTCGGCAATGACCGTTTCGACCGCATCGTGATAACGCTTGTATCGCTCGTCGGAGTTTTCCGGCCGCTCCCTGAGTCCGAGCCATTCCAAGATTTCGTCAATGACCTCGTCGGGCACTCCTTCGCCGTCGCGACGCCGCAGATTATCGCGGAGCACCCGCGTCGCATATAGTTCGATCGCGCGGTTTGCCTTTTCGGTCTCGAGCAGCTTGCCGGACGCGTCGGTCAGGACGAGCCCATGCCGCGCAAACACCGGCGCCGCTGCCAGGGTCAACTTCTCCTCCGAAAACTCCCCGCGTCCAGCTATCGCGACCACGACGTCGGTGATCTCGAAAAACCACGGCGTGGCGGTTTGATTGAGCCAATCGACGAGCCGGGCGGTGTCGTACTGGTCGCCCAGCGCCTCGTCCAGAATTTTTTGGGCCAATGGAATCAGCAGGTCGGCCATTTGGCGGCGTGCCAGGTGCATGTCGTCGATCGTGACGATGTCGGTCAGCGTTTCTTTCCACTTGTGCTCGACGACCAGACCGAAGTCCTCACGCTGGTATTCGACGACCAGTTTTCCGTCCGGAAGTCCGGGGGGCCCTTTCTTGACAAAAGCGTTTGGCAGCCGAGCCGGCGACTCAAAATCGCCCCAACCGGCAAAATAAGGATGCTCGTCGTCGCGCGCGGCCTGGGGCAAATCGGCGATCTTGCCGGACCACTTGTTGGGGTTGATGCGATCCGCGTACGTCGTCCCGGTCCACATGCCGGGCTTTTGTGCCAAGGCGGTCGTGGCTTCGGCCGGCTGATAGATGGCCCGGCTCACGCTGCCATCGGCGTGGAGCACTGTTTCGGCGCGAAACAGCTTCGGCTCGCAGCCCAAAGTAAAAACCGCGACCGAAATAATGGCCGCCGCGGTCAAGGTTCGTGCGCGATGCATGACGCCCCTCCACATCGAATCCAGGATCGTTTGGACCCCAACTTTAAAGAGTACAGCACAAACGCTCCTATTCCCGGCCCTGCTCAAGTGAATTTCAGTCAGCGGTTAATGCGAGGATTGCCAATCGCGGGCCTCGTTCGATAGAATGTGGGATTGCCGGGGGATTCCAGCGCGGCGGCCAAGTGCTAAGTCATTGCCCCCATAAGCTTTTCGCTCCGACCGACTCCCGGCCCCCCCAAGACCGTTTTTTCCTCTGACCGTCTGACCATGTTCGAGTCGCTGCAAGAAAACCTGGCAAGCGCCATCAAGTCGCTGCGCGGCAAGGGCAAGCTCACCGAGTCGAACATGCGCGAGGGTCTGGGCCTGGTGCAAAAGGCCCTCCTCGAGGCCGACGTCAGCTAT
>JBBDNV010000037.1:0-36925 GCA_040877415.1 Pirellulales bacterium | reverse complement strand
TCATCCCACTCCAAGGCCACTTTGCGCCACCCCAATGGCACTTGCGGATATGGATAAAACGGGCCGATATACGGCCAGGCTGTGGGCGAATACTGACGCGGATAGGTCAACGCCGCGTAGTTCGGATAAGCCGCGTAGCTGGGCCACGCGTAGTTCGGCATATACGGTTGATCGTAGGCCGGCGGATTCGCGCCGCCGCCGACCGGCGTGTACATCGCGGGCGGGGACGCGTGACGCGCCGCTTTACGAGCAGCCAGGCGGTGATAGCCGGCCGGCGTTACCGGGCCGTCGGTCCCGAGCGGCACGCCGGCAGAAACCGCCTGCTGCGGCCTGGGGGCACCCGCGGGCTCGTCGACGCCCCAGTCATCCCCTTGCGCGCCGGCGGCCGATGCGCGGCGTGCATACGACGCTTGGACACTTGCCTTTTTCGCTAGCGGCTGCATCGCGCTCGAAGCACCCTGCGACACCGCCAGGTTGTTGACGATTTTTTGGACCTCCGGAACATCGCTGACGACTTCCAGCGCCGTGTTCATCTGGTGGCTGCTGGCAACTCGGCCCGAAAGCCAGACCGTGCCGCGATTGTACTTCACGCCGACGCTGTAGTTCTGCACCATTCCGCTGTCGCGCAAGATCGTGGCGATCTGCTCGGCCTTCGCCTGATCGTTTTGGTCTCCGGCAAGGGCCGGCACCGAAACAACAGCGGCGATCGCCGCAATCGTCATGGTGAAATGAAAACCTCGCATGTCCCCCCCTCCTCGATGAATGCCATCGCAAACGGTATCGTCCGCAAGCCGAATCGTCGCTTGTCGCGGGCCGTTTAAGCGCCGAAGTGGCCGGGTCGCCAGGTGCGGCCGATTGGTGCCCGCGCGAGTCGCCGGCGAGTCGCCCGACTATAGGTGTCGGTTGCCGATTATGCCGAAGGGGAGCTTTTTTCCGCGAGGGAGGGATTTTCGGATTTGAGGGGCGGTGCTGTCGAGAGCGTTGCTAGCACCAGGCTGGCGGCAGAAGTCAGGCCCGCAGGCTACGGACGATACCTGGCGCCCCGGCCCCCGCTAAAGGCTCCTCACGCGGGCGTGGGCGCTAAAGTCCCACACCGCGGCCAGGATCATGGCCGATAGCGTTGCGCCGGAGGCCACCCAGTACCGGGCCCCCAGGGCTACAACGACCATCGTCGAAAGCCCCACAAGCGCCAGACAGCCCACGAACAGCCGTTGGCACCAGACCTGTCGCGAAGAACCCTCGCTGAGCCGGGCCAGCCACGCGCTAAGCAACCCGGCAATCTGTATAAGGCCGAGGAACCAGGTCAAAAATGAAGTATCTAGGTACGCCATTCGCTTAAGTCTCCTGGACTCCCTTCGCAAGACAAACCAAGCGTTGGATCGAAGCACGACTCTTTGTCGCAAGAGTTGCTGCCCTAGGGCGTGGTGCGCAAGAGCGACTTGCGTGCCACGGGCGGGCTGCAACCGCGATAGAGATCCGTGCGATGCCGTAAGTGTTTGTGAAATAAACCGTTACAACACGGTTGTGCAGATCGCTGTGCGCGCCAACCAGTGGGATTTTAGGGTCCGCGCGGGCGCTAGCGTTTGCAAGAAATTCAATTTCCGCGCTCGCGCGGCGCGCTGGCTTGCGCGCTGACGAAGGGTGGCTGTGCGCCGCGGTCGAATGACGGCCGCGGGGGCGCTCGGGGTGTTTCGATATTTCACCAAAGTGGTGAAACGTCACCAATTTGGTGATCGCGATTGCGCGTGTTTTGTCGCTGCTGAGGGCCGATTGTCAGATTTTTGCCGCCTATCGGCTCGACGGCGTGCCGTCACCTAAGTGATTGCAACTGGCCGACTACGCGACGAGACGCCCGTCTCCGCTGGACGCGCGGGCAAAGGCGTCGAGCGGGCGGCGGCACGCCGATTGCCACTTGGGGACCAGGCATCGATTTTTTGAACCTGTTTCTCCAACCCCGAGAAGGGCGCCAATGCACGAAGAAAAGAGCGGCGACGATGAGTCCCGCAAAAATCGCCGTCTGCCAAATTCGCGGTTGCGCACGCCACGCGCATCGCGATCGGCCCAGCATCGCAGCAAATCGCCAAACAATGCTTTCGGTGGCGTGCATCGCCGCCGCAACAAGCACTGGAATTGGTGACCGTCGGACGGACCTTGGGTTCGCTCGTCCGAACCCGCCGACGAAATAAAAAAAAGAGCCGCGCGCAAGCGCGGCATTTTTTATGCGCCCCAGGGCGTGGCGAATTCGCGCGGGGCCTATTTGAGCACGCGTTGCAATTCGCCTTGCAGCTCGTCGGCCCGAATGTTCCGGTTGACCACGTGCCCCTGCTTGTCGAGAAGGATCATGGTCGGCAGCGTCTGAATGCCCAATTCGTTGGCAAACCGGCTGTCGAGGCCCCCCTCTTCGAAGAGCTGCGGCCAGCGCGGGTCGTTTTCTTTGAGAAAAGCGATCATGGCCTGCGGATCGTTGTCCAGGCAGACGCCGATGACCTCGAAGTCCTTGTACTTGGTGCGGAGCTCCTTCAACAGCGGCATGTCGGCCTTGCAGGGCTCGCACCAGGTGGCCCAATACTGGATCAGCACGGCTTTGCCCTTGAGTCCTTCGAGGTCGAAGATCTGGCCGCCGTTGATCGTTTTCCCTTTCAGCCCAATGGGCTTTCCGACCGACGTCAAGCGCAGCTTGGCTCCGGCCGCCTTGGCGTAAATCGGCGCATCGGGAAATTCTCGGACGATCGTGTCGTACCACTTGATCGCCTGCTCCTCGTCGCCGCCAAACTCCTGGGCGATCGCCAGTTCCATCATGGCTTCGGCCGAGTCGGGATTCTTTTTCGTGTTTTCCACGAACCTCGTCAGGTCGCCGATCCATTTCTCTTGAATGTCGCCAAAATGGCCGTCGGACGTGGCCAATTCGTGCCCGTGCGCGGCAGACATCCAGCGCCATTCGACGTACGTGGCCAGGTCTTCTTCCTTCGGCTTGCCTTTGAGCGATTCGTAGATTTCCTTGAGCGTCTCGATGCCGTGCTCGTATCCGCCCGTCTGCACGGCGGCGCTGAGGGTGTCGGCAAGCTGTCGGTACCATTGTTCGCGATTTTCGGGCGTGTCGGATTCCTCGGCCAGTTGCTTAAGCAGCTCGGTGCGCTCGTCGTGCTGCTGGGGCGAGCTCTTGGCGATGTCGGGCAGCGCCTGCAAGGTCTTCATGATCTCCTGCATGCGTTCGGTCGGCTTGCCGGCCAGGACGCCATCGGGGCGCTCGGGCCGCGGCGCCGCGAAGAAGAACGGATCGGACGCGTTTTCCGACATGTTCGGCAAATCGATCAACCGCCAGTTGTCTTTCACCTGAATCATGGTGCCGATCGTCAGCGGCTGGGCCTTGCCGTCGGTTTCGACCATGGTCATCACGTTTTCGTACACCGTCAGATCGGCGGTTGAATCTTCGGCGCCCGCGGGCACGACGCCTGGTTGAGTTCCGCCGAACGAAACCCATCTCGTGCCGGGCGTTACGACCGACTGTCCGGCGACCAGTTTGGCGAAGTTGGCCAAGGCGAAGTCGATTTTTTTGCGCAGCAGAGCGGCCTTTTCCGGGCCGGCGCCCAACGACGTCAATTCGGCATCGCTCAGCAACAGCCGCTCGAAACGGGCCCGATCGCGCTGGCGGATCGCGGCCACCAGCTCGGCCGTGACTTCCTCGGGCGAAATGCTCTTCCAAAAGTCGATTCTGCCGTCTTCGTTGGCGTCGATGCCCCACCGCGAGCCGCCCGTGTTCAGCCAGCGGCACTGATCGGCTTTCTTGTTGAAGTTCGAGTCGATATCGCGATAGACTTCGATGCCGTCCCTAAAGTAGCTCCACTGGTCGACGACGTTGTCGCCGTTGGTGTCGGTGTAGGCGCGCAGAATCTGGCCCGCGCTGTCGCGCACGATCCAGCCGCGTTTGCCCTCGGCTTTGATGGTGCATTTGGCGATTTCGGCCGCGTCGGGCCGCTCGATTTCCGCGTCTTTTTGCACCGGCTGAAGCGACAAGGCATCCTGGACCGACGGACCCGCGACGGCCCAGGGGGCGATCGAGAACATCCATGCCAGCGACGCGAGCAGGCAACAAGTGCGGAGCGAAATGATCATCGACAAGGTTCCTTAAGGCAAGACGGTGCAGCGAGCAAGAACGAGTACGAAGACCGGCGCATGAAGCCGAAGCGCCAGTTATCTTCGGCAGCGCGGGAGGCGAAAGTGAAGTTGTTCCGGTTCTATCGCTTGGAGAGTTTATTGCGCGCCGCCGCCCTGGGGCAAGAAGGCGCCGCAAGCATCCCCTTTGCCAGCAGAGGTTGATCCGATCGACCTCGCCCGCAAGAATCCCCGACCATTCGTCGCCGCGCGCGCTAGGTCGGGGTGGGGGCGCGTCACTATAATCGCCCGGGAGTGCCCGCCGTGATCGGCTCCTCACTTGGGAATTGCCAGATGAAAAGTCTTTCCAATGCATCGGACGTAAGTTCGAGTGGTGCTGCTCAACAGCCCGGCCGTCGCCTGGTGCTCAAGGCCATCATTCTGCTCATCGTGTTCACCTCGCTGGCTCACCTGCCGCTCGTGGTGAGTGATTCGATTCTTTGGGATAGCGGGCCGCTGACCAGCGCGATCGAGGAGGGCAACTTTGACCTCTTGTACCGTGTTTGTCGGGCCGGCGGCTTGCCGCAAACCTACTATTTGCACTTCGGCCTGGGGCACCTGCCGAACTACGTTCATGCTTATAAGCTGACGGCGTTTGCCAGCCTGCTGGGCGCGACGGTGTGCATTTTTTGGTTGTGCCTGACCGTCCGCTGCTGGGGTCTGGTGGAGGCTTTTGCCATCGCGGCCATCGCCGCCGTCTACCCTTTCTATTCCCTGTGGCAGGAACTGATCGGCGTCCCCTACGCGGTTTGTTATTTTCTGTTCTTTCTGGCCGCCTGCTGTTACTCGCGCTATCTGTCCGATCCGGCGTCGTCAAAGCGATGGCTGGCGCTCGCCGTGCCGCTGTTCTTGTTGTCGTTCACAACTCAGTCGCTTTTGGTCTACTTCTACGCGTTGCTTTTGTTCTTTTTTCTGCGCCAGGCACAAGGCTACGGAATCACGGCGGCCTGGCGCTTCTGCCTGCGAAACGCGCTGGCACTCGCGCTGCCGGTTGCGTTTTTTCTGACCGTCCGGTGGTCGTCTCCGAGTCACGGGACCTACGAGAGCTACAATCAGGTTCAGCTTACGCCGCTGCACCTGGCAAAGTGGCTGGTGGTCGTTCCCAAGCGCATTGCCCTCGATTCATTGAGAGAGCTGGCGTTCGTCCAACCGCTCTTTTTTCTGGCGCTTGCCGCCTGGTCCACGGTGGTTCTTGTGCCGGGATGGTGGGCCAGACGATTGCCGTCTCGGCGGCTGACGGGGCGCGAGTTCGCGCTGGTGCTCGGCTATGCCATCGGCCTGTTCTACATGGGAGTTTTTCCCTATGCGGCCGTCGGGAAGTTTCCGGTCATCAACACCTACACCTCGCGACACGGTTTGTTGGCCGCTGTGCCCATCGCCATCGGGCTGGTGGCCGTCTTGAGGTATGCGCTGCGCAAGGACGGGGTGTTTTCCGCGGGCGTGGGCGCCGTGTTGTTGTGCTGCCTGATGCTGCAGACGCGCAGCTATATTTTGTGGCAGAATCGGTACATCAAGTACCTCGCGATCGTGGAGAATCTCAAAGACCAACCGGATCGGCTGGCCAGCTTTGTGGTGCTCCAGGACGACGCGGATTTTGGCATGCCGGAGGCTATTCGCAGCTACGAGGCGAGTTGGATCACCAAGCGCGCGTACGGCAATGAACGGCACATGGGGTTCGATCCCGCGAACTTCACCCAGGAATACTTCCGTCAAATGGACGTTCCGGCGAAACACGAGTATTACAGTTCCCGCGAATTTCAGCCGAGCCGCGATGCCAGTTGGATCAAAGTGGAGCGCAACTCCTCCCTCACGGACTTGGGAATCTATCTCGGCTACCTTGCCGCGGGCTCCGGGAAACACGATTTCCTCAAGTCGCTCGTCAGGTTAAGCGTCCGGCGGGTCGAGGTCCCTTGGGAGGTGGGCTCGGCCAGCTTATCCCCGACAGGCCACGCGACATTGGGATTGCCGGGATCACTACAGCGTGATGCGGCCGCCCTGAGCCTTGATGCTGCGCTGCGCCGCCTCCAAGATGCGCACCACGCGCAGGCCGGACTCGCCGTCGGTGAGCGGGACCTTGTTTTCCCGGATGCAGTCGGCGAAGTGGCTGACCATGGTTTGGAGAGCCTCGGTCTGGCTCAGATGGGGCGACCACACGTCTCCGGTGCGATAACCGATGAGAATGCCTTGCCGCGCTTCCTGGCTGTTGTCGATCGTGATCCCACGGTCGTAGACCTTGAGCTTTTCCGCCGGATCCAGGTCGTTGAAGACCAGGCTCTTGCGGCTGCCCCCGACGATAAAATGGCGGACTTTGACGGGACTCAGCCAATTGACGTGAAACGATGCCAGCAGATCTCCGCCGCAGTCCAGATTCAGATAAGCCACGTCTTCGATACCGCGTTCATTATGGGCGTGGACGGTGCCGAACGCCGACAGGCTCTTCGGGAGGCGGCCCAACAGATAGTCCATGATCGATAAGTCGTGCGGCGCCAGATCCCAAACGACGTTCACATCGTGCTGGAAAAGCCCCAGGTTAATCCGTACGCTATCGATAAAATACAACTCTCCCAACTCGCCGCCGTCGATGATCTCCTTCATTTTCTGGACCGCGGGCGTATAGATGAAGGTGTGATCGACCATGAGCACGCGCTTCACCTCGCGCGCTCGTCGGACCATCTTCTCGGCGTCCGCCGGCGAGGAGGCAAGCGGCTTTTCAACCAGTACGTGCTTGCCGGCGTCGAGGGCAGCCAGAGCCAGGGGCGCATGGGTATGCACCGGCGTGGCGATGGCCACCGCGTCGACGTCGGTCCGTTCGAGCAGCGACTCGAACTCGGTGACGGGGCTCACGTCCGGAAAGTGCGCAAGCGCCGACTTCAAGCGCGATTCGTCCTTGTCGCAGACGGCCACCAACCTGGTCGCCGGACAAGCGACGAAGTTGCGAATCAGGTTCGGCCCCCAATACCCGGCCCCAACAACGGCGACGCGAATCATGTTCTTACCTGGGTCACTGAATCGGTACTTGACGAGTTGCTGAATGGTTAGTCGTGCGTCGGTGTTACGTTGTGCGGTAGTTGCCGTAAGCTCTCTTGGCCCTGATCGGCGGCGTGCCATGGCATTTCCATCTCGGATGCCACGTATTCCTCGACGAAATAGCGAGGCTGGCGACGCGCCTCTCGCAAGGTGCGAGTCAAGTATTCGCCCAGCACGCCGAGCATCGTCATCTGCATGCCGCCTAGTACCAGAGTGACGACCATCAGCGAGGCCCAGCCTTCGACCGGAATGCCGATCGCTAAGCGCAGCGCGACGACCGCGATGGCGTAGAGGAAGCCGACCATAGCCATCAGAATGCCGGCATAGGACATAAAGCGGATCGGGGCAAAGGAGTGGCTGACAAACGCGTCGGCGAACGCCTTAAGCCGCTTGCGCAGATTCCATTTCGACCGGCCAAACGGCCTGGCGGCCTTCACATACGACACCTGGGCGTGGCGGAAGCCGAGCGAGGCGATATCCGCCCCAAGGCTCGGATCGGCGCCGGCGGATGCCAGCAGGGCAGAAATCACGCGCCGGTCCAACAGGGCGAAGTCCGCGCCTTGAGGCGGGAATGACACTTCGCTGAATCGATTCATCAACCAATAGAACGAACGCGCAATCAACCTCTCTCTAAGAGAGATCCCCTCTCGCCGTTCGCGCACCGCCCAGACGACGTGGTTGCCTTCTCGCCAATGTTGCAACAATCGCGGAATTATTTCGGGCGGATCCTGGAGGTCGGAAGCCAGGAAGACGGCGCACTGTCCTTTGGCATACTCCAAGCCCGCGAGAATGGCGGCGTGGCTTCCGCAGTTCCGCGATAGCCGCAAGTAACGAAAGCATGCATTCGTCCGGCACGCCTCTCGCAGCAGCCCGGGGGTATCATCGCTCGAATGATCGTCCACGAAGATCACTTCAATGGGCACCTGACTGCTTTGCCGAAATGCCTGTAGCCGGCGCAGCAAGGCGGCAATTGACGGTTCCTCATTGTAGACGGCGAGGACCAGGCTGAGGAGCTTCGGTTGATGTTCGTCAGTGTTCATGGGTTGGATTTGGGGACGCACGGGAGAAAGCCGCGGAAGGCGTTCTCCGCGGAAACTGAATCGTCACGGAAGATCAAGACGGCGAACTCGTATGGCATGTAATCCGACCGCAAGAGAAGCCGGCGGCTCAACCGTCTCGCGACATCGATGGCCCAAGCTGGATCGGTGTGCCAACTGCCGGGCTTCTGGTAATCGACGTGGATCGTCATGAAATCGACGCAAACGGCCACCCGAGCGTGTTGAAACATCGCAGTCAAGGCTCGCTGAATATGAGAGGGATTGTCCTCTCCCACCAGTTTTGCGTTGAAGACCCCGGAACCGATCACGAAATCGTACTGCCCAAGCGTCGCAGCGGGATCGGTAATGTCGATTTCCCAAAGGTCCAAGGCCGGATGCCGCCGTCGCGCCACCTCGAGAAGCGAGGGGACGATGTCGATTCCCTTATACTGGCCGTGCCAGCCGTGCTCGATGAGAAAATCGTAAAGGTCGGCAAAGCCGCAACCGACGTCGAGGACCGAGCTTTCGGGGGCGCAAAGCGCCTGCTCGGCAAGCACCGAGAAGCGTAATTTTTGCCGCCCGTTTTTCCCCCAACCAAGCGTTTCCGGGGAGTACCCATGTTCGCGGAGACGCGATCCGTAACGCTCAATGTATTCCTGTCGGTCAATCGGCTCCATGCGGAACCCTCGCGGTGAGCAATCCGGACAGATTATTACCGAGCACGTTATTGCATCGCTCGTCGGAAACACTCTCGGCCAAACGCCGAAACAAACGCATCGCGGCCTCGACACTGATCTCCGGGAAGTCCGACCCGAACACCATGCGGCGATCGAAGGTATGCAGCAGGTGGCGAAAATCCACAGCCATCGAGGTGTCCGCGTACCGGAAGAACGTGAAAGAGAAGTCGAGCATGGCGTTCGGACAGTCTCGGACGGCCTCTGCCAGGTGCAATGCCCAGGTGCCGCACGAGTGGAGGATGACAAACTGAAGTGCGGGAAAGCGGGAGACGATGTCGTGTATCGTATCCACGATCGGCTTTCGCAGCGCGACGCCCTTGCAGTAGAGCAACGAATCGAGCCACACAGGGATGGGCGTCGTCCACGAGGCCATCTCCTCGAGTAAGGCCAGGCAACGGGGATCAAGCGGATCGTACCGGTTCAGCCGTGGATGCAGCTTGAGTACGCAAAAGGGCGAGTCCCGCAACTCGGACCGAAACACCCCGGCCGCTGTGGCTGCATCCCGGTGGGCGGCTGGGTTGAACGACGCCCCGGGCAGCAAGCGCTCCGAATGCCGGTTGCAGGCTTCAAGGACAAATTCATTGGAAATGAATTCCGCCAAGGCTACGACCACTGCACGGTCAACGTGCGCGGCATCCATTTCGCGCAGCAACCGGTCTTCGCTCGCGTCGTAGGCCGTGTTAAACCACCGCCCGTCAGGGGTAACATGAGTAAGGGAGTCAATAATCACAAAGAAGAGTCTACCTCAAATCGGATTATGCCGGTTGCTCGATCCGCTGCATCACGTATCGAACTGTCCCGATTGCACGATTGGCGTTGGCAATCGCCTCATCGCGATCGGCGCCGGTGGCCACGACAAAGCCCGGGCGATCAGCGTCTCCGCTGATATCATCCACGCGCGTTCCCGGCTCCATAGTGAAGCCAAAATCGAGGATACCCGGCATTCGCTTTGCCTCTTCAACTCCCGAGGCCGCCTGGAAGATGCCCTTGGGGGGCGCGAAAAACTTGTAGCACGCCCCGAGCTGGCATCGCGGACGAACGTCCACATCTTCCCCGAGCAGGATGCGCACCAATGCCTGGGGCATACAAACGCCGCTCACTGCTTGGACGATCTGCCCAAAAATGTGCCCGCCACCGCCACGTGCCGCCATCTCGATCAGGTAAACGCCATGCGCATTGATCATGCACTCGCAATGAAAGGCCCCGTTCTCAATGCCGAGGGCCATCGCCGCCTTTGCCACCACGTCATTCGCTAGTTCCAGTTGCCAAGGGTCAAACCGGGCGGGGTAATTCAGCGCCATAGCGACGCGGAACTTCGGGTGCTGCTGCGGCTCCTTGTCGGACTTAGCCAGGACTTGCGGTCGCCCGCCCTGCACGAGCCCCTCGATCGTCATTTCCGTGCCTGTGATTGCCTTTTCCACCAGGTAACGGCCGTTGCGGCAGTTTATTTGTGCGAAGTCCACGGCCCAGGGGAGTTCGGAATCCTTGTCAACGAAGCTCACGCCGCGACTGCCCCAGTTCAACGCCGGTTTTAGCACGATCGGATAACCGATCTGGTTCGCGGTGGCAGCAATCTCCTCGGGATCGTGTGCGATTCGGTAGTCAGGTTGCGGAAGACCCGCGGCCTGCCAAGCGTCGCGCATCATGCCCTTGTCCAGGCAGCGCATAGCCACCGCCGGGGAAACGTTGGGAAGCCGCAATCGCGCACTCGCTTCCGCGGCAGGTAAGACGCCCGCCTCGTTGACCGCAAGGATGACGTCGGCGCGGATGCGGCGTGCGTAATCCGTTACACCGTCCGCATCGCAGATGTCGAGTTGTTGCGAACCGTCGGCGAGAGCGAACGCAGGTGCGTTCGGATTGCGATCGGCCGCGTAGACCTGGTGGCCCAGTTCCCGAATCAATCGGATCGAATGAATCATCAAAGGGCCCGCGCCCAGTTGCAGTACGACCTTGGATGACATTCTAAGTTCCTAGACAGGTCGAATTCCCAACAGGTTTATGGTGTTTTCACCCCCTTCGAGACGACGGTACCAGTCTTCCTCCGTGGCACGGCGCTGAACGGCCTCTTGGAGTACATTTGCGGCGCGGTCCCGAGGCACGACGACAACCCCATCTTCGTCGCCAACGACAATGTCGCCAGGCAGGACGGGAACGCCTGCACAGCTCACCGGCCCGTTGAGGTCGCAGGGCCATCCTTTGTGCGGTCCCCCAGGGCAAATACTGCGACAGAAGATCGGCAGAGAGTCGTTCTTGTTCTCCTGCCCATCCCTGATGCAGCCATCCACGACCACGCCGGCCAACGGGATCCGCTTCGCCGCCACAGTCATGACGTGCCCCCAAACGGCGCTGTTCATGCCGCCGCGTGCGGCCAACACGAGAACATCACCGGGCTTCGCCAGCGCAAGGGCCTGGTGAGCACCCCAGTTGCAGCCCTCAACGGCCAGCACGGTCAGCGCGGGACCAAAAAGGCGCATGCCCTGGACGAGAGGGCGGATGCCCGCGTCCATTGCGTGGAAACGATTCATGCAATCACTAAGGATGCCGGTGGGAACCTCCGCCAACTGGCGCACCAGATCCGGCGGCGGTCGGTCAAAATCGCGAACGATCCATTGGCTCATCAGGTGCTCCTTCCCGCAATCCGCCCGCGCCGGAGTCGGGCCCAATCCAGAAGATGGGTGAAACCTGCCTCGATTTCGGCATCTGCGGCAGCTATGGTCATGCGCAGGAAACCTTCCCCACATGGTCCGTAAGCGGAGCCGGGCACCATCGCTACCGAGCGGTCTTCCAGCAACGAAGCGGCAGCTTCGACAGAAGATATCGTTAGCGCGCGCAAATCGAGGAAGAAGTAGAATGCCCCTTGGGGTTCATACACTCCCACGTCGGACGTCTGCGCTTCGCGCCAAAGCTGCATGACCCGACGCTTGCGCGACTCGTAGGCCATGGCCATTTCTTGAGCGGCGCTCGCCACAGCGCTGTCGGTCAGGGCGAACGCAGCAGCTTTCTGGACGAACGGTGCAAGATTAGTGATCGAGTGCTGACTCGCTTTTAGCGCCTGCTCGATGACCTGCGAGGGGGCAGCAAGGAAGCCAACTCGCCAGCCGGTCATGGCGTATGTTTTGGACAGGCTGTTCAACAGCAGCGTCCGACTCCTGGCGCCGGGCAAGGATGCGACGCACGTGTGCCGCCGGCCATCATAAAGGATGCTGTGATATACCTCGTCACTGATGATGTAAAGATCGTGTGCCGCCGCAAATTGCACAATTTCTCCCAGGTAGTCGCCGCTCGCAACTGCGCCCGTAGGATTATTCGGCGAGTTGACCAGCAGTGCTTTCGTCCGCGACGTCAGCGCCTGTTCCCAGTCAGCTAAGGCAGGGAAGAAGCCGTTTTCAGCAGGCGCCGGCACGCGCACCGCCCGGCCACCGACCAAGCGCACCGTGTTGGCGTGCGGCATCCAGGCGGGATCCGCGACCAGGACCTCGTCGCCCGGCCCCAGGATGGCCATTAGCGCGCAGTAGTAGGCGTGGATGCCCCCGCACGTCACGAGGATTTCCGACTCGGGATCGTATTCGGCCCCGTACATACGGGAAACGTTGTCGGCGATCGCACGACGTAGTTCCGGCAGGCCGCGGCTGTTGCAGTAGTGCGTTTGCCCCTCCTCGATTGCCCGGCACGCCGCCTCCACAATTGGTCCAGGAGTGGGAAAGTCCGGGTCGCCGGTCTGGAGTGCGATGACCTTCCGTCCAGAGGCTTGCAATCTACGGACGCGGTCGGCCAGCGCGACCGATGCGGATTCTTCCAAACTCACAAGGCGCTGGTTCAGCGGCATCATGATCTCACCCCGCCCCTCCGGCCGCGCGCGTGATCAGCAGGCGTTGGATTTCTTCTGACACTTCGCGCACTCGTTTGGCCTGATCGGGATCGTAGCTGAACACCACGCCGCCTCGACCGTCCGCGACTCCGACGACGCGTGTCGGCTCGCGGACGCTGTCCACGATCACGTCGCCATTGCGGCCCAGCGCGCCGCCCGCCACGACAGAAATGCCCGCGAGGGTTTCCCAGCCGAGGGCGGTCTGGCAAACGCGGGCCGATTCGTGCGCGGCCAGCAGGGATGCGGCCAGGGCCGGCCAGATGTTCACCCGCACGGGCAACACGCCGCGCCGATGCGCCTCTTCGAGCCCATCCGGCAACACGGCGCCGATGCTGGCGTCCAATAACCAGGCGCCGGCTTGCAGTTGTCGCACCTCGTGGGCGCCAAATGTCGGCGGCCCTTTGGTCCACAGGACGACCTGTCGCGCCTCCCGCAACCGCGCGACGGCTTCCGCGGACCCGAGGGCAAAACACGGCACGTCGCCCCCGGCTGCGCCACCAGCGGCACCGCTGGCGCCGCGTGCCCCAGATGCACCCGCCTCCGCGGCGGTCAGCACGGTGACACGCCCTCGCCGGTGGGCCAACTCGCGGGCCAGCAGATAACCGTTGGAGTGGTCCCCGACAATCACGATCGGCACGTCCGCTAACTGTTCGTTCAACAGCCGCACGACCTGGTCCACCACGGCATCAACCCAAACCCGGCCGTCGGAGTATGTAAGCAACAGGCTCTTCTTAAGGTGAGAACGGGCGACGCCGGCGGCATCGTGCACGGTGAAAGGCTTGGCGTCGATGTCCAGATAAATCACGTCAGCCCTGCCGTCCGCCGCAGTCAGGACCGAGGCCAGTTGCTCTTCGGAGGTCAGAGTCACCGAGCCGATGACGTGGGCGTGCGCGTTCTGAATGTTTGCGGAGACGCGGAACTCTTCCAAAGGCGCCTCGCCGCTCACCACGTTGAGGGCGGAGAACTTGCCCGTCTTCACCGCTAGCGCGTGCATTTCTTTCAAAACCACATCGAGCGCCTCGGTTCCCCGTTCGGGCCTGGGCCGACTGCGGCTGAACGCCCGGACTGAAACCACCCGCGGCATCCGCTGGGCGGCTAGTTCCTGGCTGAGGCTTTGCAGCAGGCCATCGGGAGCCTCGACCTGGTCCTCCGCGCACAGGCGCACAATGAGGTCGCGGACGTCGAGGCCATATTTCCTGGCATAGGCCTGCACCTTGGGGGTGAACGAGGAGTGAAATCGGGCGGAGCCGCCGATCACGGCCATGGGGTCCATGCCGCGCCGCCGCAAGGTCGGCTGAATGAGCGCCTGGCCGAGGTCGGTGACCGTGTTCAGGTCGATCGCCGGCAGGTAGCCACGCCGCTTCATAATGGCGACCAGTACCTCGGTGATCGTGTTGCCCGCGGAGCGGCCGATCCCCTGCAGCGAGGAATCCAAGAGCACGGCGCCGCTTTCCATGGCCCTCAGGGTATTGGCCATCGCCAGGGCCAGGTTGTCGTGCCCGTGGAAGCCGAGCGGGGCGTCGCAGGCGTCCCGGGCCGCTTGCAGGTAAGCGGCCACGTCATCCGGGTACATTCCGCCGGCCGAATCGACCAGGCAGATAATGTCCGCTCCCCACTGCCGGGCCAGCGCGGCGCAGCGTCCGAATTCGGCCGGGGGTACGGCATAGGACTTCATCGCGTTGTAGGAAACGATCATCCCGAGTTCTTTTGCCAGCGCAATGAGCGGCTGGACGCCGGATAGTTCCGTGACGTTCGTGCCGATCCGCACGAAACCCATGTGGTATCGGGAGGCAAGGCGGAGGTCTTCAGCGCGGCCGATGCCGGGGATGAAGAACATGCCCCAGCGGGCCTTCTGGACGGCTTGGGCCGCCGCTTCCATGTATTCTTCGTCGCTGGCCGCGGCGGCCCCCTTGCCAGCCGCCGAGGCGTTCAACCCCAGACCGTGACCTACCTCGATCCACCGGAAGCCCGCGCTATCCAGGGCCGAGGCGATCAGGGCCGTGTCCTCCGCGGTGAACTGGAAGTCCACCAGATAGGAACCATCGCGGAGGGTGACTTCGAGGATTTCGGGCGCTTCGGCAGGTGCATTCATGATGGACCCAATCCTGCGACGGAACTTGGGCGGCCGGGGATTGGCGACTCAGACTCCGGCCCGCCGCTCGCTGCCACCGGAGCAAGTTCTGCTTCTGCTGTCGGCTGCTGCCGGGGACCACTAAACATTAGCATGCGCAGTGCGCCCGGACGGGACAATAGCGCGCCGCAGAGGCCCGCTGGGCCACAGCCCGCCAGTCGGCCAGACTGAAGCCTGCCATGCAGCGCCAGCCATGCCGACAGGCTGTCGGCCAGGCCGGTCTGGACGGCCATTCTTCGATGTCGTTGGCAAACCGGGGCGATTCAACGCTCGCTCCTCTAGGTTCCCGCGGTACGGCGCGGCGCGGCCGCCGCGCGAGACAGAGCATCCACGACACGATCCTGGTCGTCTTCGGTCATTTGCGGATAGAGGGGCAGAATGATCGAGTTGGCGCTGGCGGCTTCGCTGTGCGCCAGATCGTTCGACGGCGCACGGTCGGCATACGCCGGCTCGGCGTGCGAGAGCATGACGCCGCGGCGCGAGGCGATGCCTTGATCGAGCAGCAGTTGCATCAAATCATTGCGGCCGATCGGCGCATCGTCGGCCAGGCGCGCCGCATAGCTTTGAAAATTGCTCCTGGCGTAGTCCGGCTCGAACGGCGGCCGCAACCACCCGTGCGAGGCCAGGGCGGCGTTGTAGCGCGCCGCCAGTGCGCGGCGGCGCTGGACAATCCAATCCAGCCGCTTCAATTGTTCGATGCCAATGGCCGCCTGGATGTCCGTCATGCGGTGGTTGTAGCCGACTTCCAGATATTGTTCGATCACGACCCGTCGAGCCTCATGACGGGCCGTATCGCTCACGCTCATGCAATGCTGCCGCAGCAACCGCAGCTTTTCAGCATACCGGACGTTGTTCGTGGTAATCATCCCACCTTCGCCGGTCGTGATCACCTTCCGCGGATGAAGGCTGAAACAGGCCATTTCGCTATGCCCGCCGATGGGCCGACCCTTGTATTGGCTGCCGATGGCGCAGGCCGCGTCCTCGAAAACCTTGATGCCGTACTTTTCCCCCAGCGCGCGGAAGCGATCCATGTCGGCCGGCATGCCGATTTGGTGCACCGGCATGATGGCCCGGGTGCGCGGCGTGATGGCGGCTTCGGCGGCCGCGGGATCGAGATTGTAGGTTTGCGGATCGACGTCGGCGAACACCGGCGTCGCGCCGGCGTGCACGATGGCGTTGGCGGTGGCGATAAACGACATCGAGGGGCAAATCACTTCATCGCCCGGCCCGATGTCCAGGGCCAGCAATGCCATGTGCAAGGCGGTTGTGCAGTTGGAAACGGCCACGGCATGAGCCACCTGGCAGGCCTCGGCAAAACGTTGCTCGAACTCGGCCACCTTGGGTCCCTGGGTCAGCCAGCCCGACAGCACGACGGCCTTCGCGGCCTCGGCCTCTTCGTTGCCCACAAAAGGTAATGCGATCGGAATCATGGCATCATCGGACGATGGTTGATGGCGCATTTTCGGCCGCGGACGACGCGTTTTCGCTGGTCCAATTGGACTCTTGCATTTGAGCCGCCAGCGCCGCAACGCCCGACGGGTGCGAACGGAAGTATTCGACCAGCTTTCCCACGCCTTCGTCGAGCGACGTGTTGAGGCGGAATCCAAGCAGTTGCCTGGCTCGCTCGACGTTCGACAGGTGGCGTCGCACGTCGCCGGGCCGGGGGGGCTTGTGAATGGGGGTTAGACTGGGCTGGCCAACGGCTAGCGCGACGGCCTGAGCCAATCTTACGACCGACGTTTCCTGGCCGGATCCCAAATTCACGGTTTGCCCAATGAGCTCGTCGCATTCGGCCACGCGACGCAACCAACAGGCGGTGTCTTCCACGTAGATGAAATCGCGCGTTTGTTCTCCGTCGCCGAAAATCACGGGAGGGCGTCCGTTCAGGGCCCAAACCACGAACCGGGGGATCACCTCGCCGCTGTCACCCTCATGATGGCTGCGCGGGCCGAAGTTGTTGAAACTCCGTACGACGACCGAAGGCAAGCCGTACGTCTGGTGATAGGCGCGCGCGTAACACTCGCCCGCCAACTTGGCGGCACCGTACACCGTCTCGGGAAAGCACGGGTGGTTTTCGTCCATGGGCACGTACCTTGCCGTGCCATATACCTCGGACGACGACACGTGCACAAACCGCGCGACGCCGGCTTGTTTCGCGGCCGCCAGCACGACCAGGGTGCCGGTCGCGTTGACCTCGTGGCTTTCCCGGGGATGGCCGATGGAATGGCGAACGCCGCGGCAGGCCAAATGAAACACGACCTGGCAATCGCGGATCGCGCTGGCGACCGCGGCGGGATCGCGGACGTCGCCGCGGATCAGCTCCACGCGCGACGAGCCTCGGTGTTGGGCGAGGTTCTCCTCCTTGCCCGTCGAAAGATCATCGAGCACGCGGACTCGGCAGTCGTCGAGCGCGTCGACGAGGTGAGAGCCGATGAAACCGGCGCCACCGGTGACCAGCACCTGTTTTCCGGATAGTTCCATGATATTCCTGGCGAGTGCTTTCAGGTCAGACGCATTCGCGGATTGCCGACGCCGTGAATTGGATCTGCTCCTCCGTCATTTCGGCGAACATCGGCAGCGAGAGGCAGCGTCGCATGACGCCCTCGGCTATGGGGAAGTCCCCCGGCTTGTGCCCCAGGTGGGCGTAGGCCGGCTGAAACGGAACGGGCGTGGGGTAGTGAACGCCGGTGGCGACGCCCCGTTCGGCCAGCTCCTTTTGCAGAACGTTGCGATCTTTCTCCCGGACCAACACCACGAACAGGTGCCAGACGTGGGCGCCCGGCTTGCCGATCGGCGGGAGCACGATACCCGGCACGTCGGCCAAAAGCTCGACGTATCGTTGGGCATGACGCGCGCGCGCGGCGTTCCACTTGTCCAGGTGCCGCAGCTTGACGTCCAACACCGCGCCCTGGATCCCCTCCATGCGCGCGTTAAACCCCAGCTCGACGTGATGATGACGGCTGGCCTGCGCGTGGTCACGCAAGCGGCGCACGTTTTCGGCCAGCGCCTCGTCATCGGTGGCCACCGCCCCGCCCTCGCCAAAGGCGCCTAGATTCTTGCCGGGATAAAAGCTGAAACAGCCCGCCTTGCCGAACGAGCCGATGCGCCGCCCGCCGTACATCGAGCCGTGGGCCTGCGCCGCGTCCTCGACGAGCAGCAGATGGTGCTTTTCGGCGATGCGGCACAGGTCGTCCATAGCGCAGGCCTGGCCGTAGAGGTGCACGGGGAGAATGGCCTTCGTTCGGGGCGTAATCGCCTGCTCAATCAAGGCCGGGTTGATGTTGTACGTCGCGGGATCGATGTCTACATAAACCGGCTTGGCGCCCACGTAGCTGATGGCCCAGGAAGTGCTGATCCAGGTGTGCGGCGTCGTGATCACCTCATCGCCGGCCCCCACGCCGCAAGCCAGCAGGGCCATGTGCAAGGCCGACGTGCCGTTGTTCACGCCGACGCAGTGCCGCACGCCAAGATAATCGGCGAAGTCGGCTTCGAACCGCGCCACGGCCGGACCGAGGACGAAAGCACTCTCGGCAATCACGCCGCCGAGCGCAGCTTGCAATTCGGCGGCGATGGAATCGTTCTGCCGCTTTATATCCAGGAACGGAACTTGCATGGGCAATCGCGCTAGGAGCTGAGTATGCGCAGGGTCCGAGCCGGTACGCCCGCGACGATTTCATTGGACGCCACGTTCTTCGTCACCACGGCTCCGGCACCCACGACGGCGTTTTCACCGATCGTGATGCCGCTAAGCAGGACGGCTCCAGAACCGATCGACGCCCCGCGCTTAACGAGCGTCGGCACGACCTTCCAATCGGCCTCGGTTTGCAAGCGACCCTCGCCGGTGGTGGCCCGCGGGTAGGGATCGTTGGTAAAACAAACGTGGTGCCCGATGAAGCACTCATCCTCAATCGTCACACCTTCGCAAATGAACGTGTGAGAACTGATCTTGCAGCGACGCCCGATCGTGGCGTTTTTCTGAACCTCGACGAACGGTCCCACCCTGGTGTCTTCCCCGATCGTGCAGCCGTACAGGTTAACGAATGCTCCGATGCGGGCCCCAGGGCCGATGCGAACGTCGGGAGCGATGATTTGATTCGAGGAGCCGACGTAGCTCATGGGTTTGGAGGGGGCCGACGTCAAGAGGAAACCCGATTTGATAGCCCACCATTTTAATCTACACTGGCCTAAGGACCGTATCAAGAGTTTTCGAGCAAGTCCCCCAGGGCCGCAGGGCACGATGAGTTCTCAGACTCCCCGCAATTCTCGCGACCAGTCCGCTCCGAGTCCGACAAACCTGACGCGGGCGAACGACGCAACCGGCGAACCGATGATGCCGAACGAAGTCGGTCAGGAAAGCGACTACTACCGGAATGCGGATGGCGCGACGCGCGCCGAGTTCGACGGCGCCGCTCCTGCGACAAACGGATACGCGCGACGAGTTCTCCTGTGGTTCGTGAAAATGGCGCTGGCCATCGCCTGCCTGGCGTGGCTGGCTTACTCAGGCCGGCTCGACCTCGCGCGCCTCCGCGTGGTCTCGCTGTCGCCCGAGCTGTTGCTGCTGCTCGTTTGCGTGATGGCATCTCTGGTGATTCCGGCCGTACGCTGGTGGTGCCTGCTGAAGGCTCAAGGGCTGAGTGAGTCTCTTGCGTACGTGCTGCGGCTCACGTGGTTCGGATACTTTGCCAGCCTGTTTCTGCCGGGCGCGGCGGGGGGCGATGCGGCCAAAGCGCTCTTGATCGTGCGGCGGCAGCCGCGCGACAAACTGCGGGCACTTTCGACCGTGCTGGTCGATCGATACCTGGGCCTCTACAGCGTGTTGGTCGTGGGGCTCGCGGCGTTCGTTTGGATCGTACTATCGGAATCGGCGACGTCATCTGTGCTGCTCATCGGAGGCGCGCTGCTGGGCTTGCTCCTGGCCATGACCGCGGTCCCGCTGCTGGTACTCTGGGCGCCGTCGCGATACTTGTTCCAGCGATGGATGCCCCGGAAATGGCACCCTCCGATTGATGCCGTGTGCGCCGAATACGTGGCGAGCAAGCCCACGCTTTGGCTGGCATTCGGGCTGTCGATCGTCAGCAATCTGTGTGTCTTTGCCGGACTGCTGGCGGCGGCTCACGTGCTCGAGTTCGCCGCGAGCCCCGCCGCCGTGTTTCTTTCCGGGCCGGTCATCACGCTGGCAAACTTGATCCCATTGACGCCGGGAGGCATCGGAGTGGGCGAGGCCGCGAGCCAATACTTGATGGCCACGTTGAATTCGGCCGGCGGCGCCGAAATGATGATGTTCTTCCGGCTCGTCTCCATCCTGTTGACGATTCCGGCCGTATTCCTGATTCAGTTTTCGCGCGCTCGTTCGTGAATGGTTTTGGAAACGAATCGAGCCGGCGGCACGCTTCGACGACGCGGACGCGGCCCGTCGCGCGTCCCGAACCGAATGGAGACGATCGGGCTCGAACCGACAACCCCCGCCTTGCAAAGGCGGTGCTCTCCCAATTGAGCTACGTCCCCAAAGATAGTTGCTAGTGATTAGTGGCTGGTGGCTAAAACGTTTTCTGCTGGCTAATCCCTTGCCACTAGCCAATAAATAAAATGGGCGCACGAAGATTCGAACTTCGGACCTCGTCCTTATCAGGGACGCGCTCTAACCAACTGAGCTATGCGCCCGGGCAATGGGGTGACGTCCCCTGAGGAATAGCGTATTCTAGGGGCCTCGTGCCGGCTGTCAATTCGTACAAGTATATCACGCAATGCCCGGCGGCACGCCGCGCCGCACCTTCGCCGGCAAAGCACGAGAGCCACGTCATCGGCCGCCGCGGCGGAGTCAATCGGGCAGATCGAGCGGCTCGTAATACGGCTTGCCGCCCAGTGCGCGGAATTTTCCGAACCATTTCCGTGCGGCCGTCGCCGGGTCGAAGGACCACTCCTGGCGATGGTAGTTCCAGCTATCCGGGTTGAGCTTTTGCGCTTCGTGCCAGTGCTTCTCGGCGGATTTCTGGTCGCCCGCTTGATGGAAATAGACGCCGAGCTTGAATTGGGCATCGGCCAGTCGAAGTTTTGGATCTCGCCGGGCCAGCTTCGGCTCGAGCTTTTCCGGCGGCATGACGAATCGGCTTTCCGGTCCCTTGGCAATCCAATCCCGCAAACCGGCGATGTAGCGATTGTCGCCGATCGTCGTGCCGAGCACTTTCTGTTCCTTCGAATAAGCCACCTCGGGCGGCCGGACGATCCGGCCCTCTTCGTCGATCCAGACTCCGCTGGGGACGTTGACCATCTGGTAAAGCGTGCTCACGGTGTGTTGAGGGTCGATCAACGTCGTGAAGGTGGCCTTGGCGGCGTCGTAGAATTTTCCGCAAGCGTGCTCGCCCCCCGTATCCTGCGCGGCGGCGATGATTTCGAAATTCCGGTCCTTCAGCTCATTGTAGATTTCCTGCCACCCGGGCAGGTCGCGACTGCAGCCTCACCAGGAGGCCCAGGTCAGAACCAGCACTTTCTTGCCGCGAAAGTCGGAAAGCTTCACCATCTTTCCGGATCGATCCGGCAGGGCGAAATCGGGAGCCTTGCCCTCGGGCAATAGCGCGCTCGCCAGCGCCGGCACCGCGCCAAAGCTCCAGACGTCGCCCGACGCATCGACCGCTACGGCCTGGTCGACCTTGGCCGCGAAGCGGGTGACGTCGAGATACTGTCTATCGCCATGCTTGCGCGTCCAGTCGTTCGAAGCGGGAATCGGAATGCAGACTTCGCCTGCGCACATGCCTTGGGGCTTCGCTTCGAAGCCGTTGACGCTTTTCACGTCCTGGAAGGCAACCCACAGGTGTTCGCCGTCGACCAGGGACCGCTCGATTTTCGCCGCCTGATCGTTGAAGATGACCGTCACCGTTTTTTCAACACGATCGGCCCAAGCGTCGGCGACCGTCACCAGACATGCCACTGTCACGACGAAAAACAGGATCCGCGGTTTCATGACTTCCTCGCATCAACGTTGACACGATTGTTTATAGCAAGCAGGCGAGCCGGGGAACAGGTGATTTGCCAGCGCGTTTGACTTGCCTGATCCCGGCAAGCAAGATACCGGGCGTCGTTTTCTCGCTACGGCACGCTCATCTGGACTGGCACCTGCATGGTAACGGCCGGCTTTTCCTGGCGGTATGTCCTCTCGATCGGGCTTATCGTGATCGCCTGCTGCGCGCCGGCCGCCGGGGCGGCAGACTTGAAAAGCCCGCTTGGGCCGCAGGAGTCGCTCGCGCATTTTCAGCTCGATCAGGGCTTGAGAATTGAGCTGGTGGCCTGCGAGCCCGAGGTGATCGATCCGATCGCCGTCCGCTTCGACGAGGACGGCCGGATGTGGGTCGTCGAGATGCGCGACTATCCGCACGGTCCGCAGCAGGGAAAGCCGCCGCTGTCGAAGATCCGCGTGCTTACGGACAACGACGGCGACGGGCGCTTTGAGTCGTCGCAAACCTTCGCCGACGAGTTGCTGTTTCCCACCGGACTCGAACCGTGGCAAGGCGGCGTCATCGTGACGCTGGCCGGCGAAGTGGCCTATCTGAAGGACGCCGACGGCGATGGACGGGCCGAGGTGCGCGAAACCTGGTTTCGCGGCTTCGCGACCGAAAATCCACAATTGCGGGCCAACCATCCGCGATTCGCCCTCGACAATCACATCTATATCGCAAACGGGCTGCGCGGCGGCACGATCATCGACGCGCGGCCCACAGCCCCCGGTTCCGGCCCCGAAACGGCCAAAGGGCTTTCGATCAGCGGCCGCGACTTTCGCTTCGATCCGCGCTCGGACAGCTACGAGGCCGTTTCGGGCAACGGGCAATTCGGGCTGACGTTTGACGATTTTGGGAATCGTTTCGTGTGCAGCAATCGCCAGCCGATGGATCACGTGGTCCTGGAAAACGGCTACCTGGCCCGCAATCCGTTCCTGGCGGTGAGCGGCGTGATGGCCACCGTCGCGGCGGCCGGCGAAGCATCGCGCGTGTTTCCGCTCACCAGCGCCTGGACGACGTCGAATCTTCATGCCGGTCAGTTCACGGCCGCGTGCGGCGTGACCATTTATCGCGGCGACGCGCTGGGGCACGATTACCGCGGCAACGTCCTGATCTGCGAGCCGACCGGAAACCTCGTGCATCGCGAGATTGTGACCGAAAACGGCGTTACGTTCGCGTCCAAGCCGGCGCACGAAAACAAGGAGTTTCTGGCTTCGCCCGACCCGTGGTTCCGGCCGGTGAATCTGGAGGTCGGTCCCGACGGCGCGCTGTACGTCGTGGACATGTACCGCGCGGTGATCGAGCATCCGGAGTTCATGCCGAGCGAGCTCGAACGGCGCCCCGATCTGCGGCTGGGCGACGATCGCGGGCGGATTTATCGGATCGTGCCGGCCGATTCGACCAAGAAGGCGCGGCGGCCGCAACTGTCGACCGCGTCAACGGCCGACCTCGTGTCGCTCTTGGAGCACAAAAACGCGTGGTGGCGCGAAACGGCCGCCCGGCTGCTGTACGAGCGAGCCGATCCGCAGGCGACGCCGCACTTGGAGCGCGTCGCCAAGGCGGCCTCCGAGCCGGCCGCGCGCGTCGCCGCTTTGTGGGCTTTAGCCGGCCGGGGCGCGCTTTCCAGCCGCCACGTGCTGGCGGCTCTCGACGATCGCCACGCCCGCGTGCGCGAACAGGCCGTCCTACTGGCCGAGCGGTCGATCGACGACGCCGAGTTGAGAACAAAGGTTATCGGGCTTTCCGCGGACGGCGACGCGCGGGTGCGTTTTCGCGTGGCCTTGGCCATCGGCGGGCTCGCGTCGAACGACGTCGTCGCGCCATTGTCGCGGATCGCGCTTGACCGCGCGGGCGACGCCTGGACGCGCCGGGCCGTTGCGGCGGCCCGCCCGGAACACACGGCGCCCATATTGCTGGAAGTCCTGAAGTCCGGCCGCGTGGCGGCCGCAACGCATAACCGGCCGGAACAATTACTGGTCCGCGAGCTCGCCACGATCGTCGGATCGCGCCGCGACCAGGGCGACGTCGGCAGACTGTTCGAGTTCGTGTGCGGCGACAATTCATCGCACGTACGTGCCTGCGAAACCGCCTTGCTGGGGCTGGCCGAGGGGCTCGCGCTGCGCGGCGGGCTCGTCGAGATGGTCGCACAGCTTCCCGAACGCGCGGCGCTCGAAAGCCAATTGAACGCCGTCTTCGATCGCGCGGCGCTGGCCGCGATTGACGAGAATCTGCCCGACGACGTGCGTGAGCGGAAATTGGAATTGTTGGAACACGCGCGCTCCGATCGGGCCGCCCGCACTTGCCTGCGCATCGTCGAGCAGAGTCCCTCGCAGCCGCTGCGCATGCGGGCCGCGGCGGCACTGGCCACGCAGCGCAGCCTAGACTTTGCGCCGGCGCTCGTGGCCGGTTATCCCGCGCAGACGCCCGCGGTGCGCCGCGCGATTCTCGACGCGCTGGTCGTCCAGCCTATCGCGGCCCAAAAACTGCTCGAAGCGATCCAATCGGGCCGGATCGCGCGGGCCGAGCTCGACGGCGCGCGCGAAAACCGGCTGCGGAAGCATCGCGATCCCGCCGTGCAGAAACGGGCGAACGAGATTCTCACCCTGACGGTGCCGGCCGACCGCAAAGACGTGTTGGCCAAATACCAGGCGGCTCTGGCGCTCAAGTCCGATCCGAAGTCGGGCGAGGCTCTGTTCCGGCAGCATTGCGCCATGTGCCATCACATCGGCGACGTCGGCGTCGACGTCGCGCCGGATATTTCCGATTCGCGCGCGAAGACGCCCCAGCAACTGTTGACCGACATTCTCAATCCGAACCAGGCGATCGACAATAACTACGTGAGCTATACGATCGTCACCAGCGACGGCAACGTGCAGACGGGAATCATCGCCGCCGAAACGGCCGCCTCGATCACTCTCAGGCAGGCGGAAAACAAGACGCTCGCCGTGCTGCGCGCCGACATCGAGGCGATTCAAACCAGCGGCGCGTCGCTGATGCCCGAGGGTTTTGAAAAACACCTCTCCCAGCAGCAGGTGGCCGACTTGATCGGGTTTATCAAGAATTGGCGTTATCTCGAGCAGCCGATTCCAGGTACAATCGCGCCCGAGGGCAAATAGGCCGCGTCAATGTTACTCCGCCGGGTGGCACTTGCTTGCTCGTCAAGCAGTAAGCAGGCAGCACGGGTGGACGAGCCACCCGTGGCACCGCGTGGCACCTGTCGAGGGAGGAAGCCAGCCTGATGAAACTATCGCGCCGAGAGTTTGCGGCCGCGTCGCTTGCCGCGGGACTCGGCTCACCGGCTTTTGGCCAGCGATTGCCCGGCACGCGCCAGGTCCCTTGGCTGGGCGAGATTCAAACGCCGCCGGCGCCCTTGCCGGCCGACGCTCCAAAACTCCTTCCGCTGTTGGTCGACCCGGGTAAAAACCCGATCCGCACGCGTGCCCATTGGGAAAAGCATCGCCAGTATTTGCACAGCCAGTGGCTGGAGCTTATCGGCGAGTTGAAGCCCCGCGATCACCTGGCGCCCGAAGCGCGGCGGCCCCCGCAGTTCGAAATCCGCGAGTCGGACCGCAAGGACGGCGTGTTGCGCCGGCGGATCAACTATGAAACGGAACGGGGCGTCCAGACCAGTGCCTATCTGATGATGCCGTACAAGCCCAACAGGCGGCTGCCCGGAGTGGTGGTGCTGCACTCGACGGTCGACTACACAATCCGCCAAGGCGCGGGTCTGGAAGGACCGCCCGAGGCCGCTTGGGGGCTGAAGTTGGCGCAGCGCGGAATGGTCGCCATTTGCCCGCGATGTTTTCTCTGGAACGACACGCCGCCGGCGAACTACGAAGTCCGGGTGAAAGAGCACCGGCGCCGCTACCCGCTGTCGCGCGGCATCGCCAAGATGCTTTACGACGCCAAGCGGGCCGTCGATATCTTGGCAAGCCTGAATGAAGTCGATCCCGAGCGGATCGGCGCGGCGGGCCATTCGCTGGGCGCTAAGGAGGTCTTGTATCTGGCGGCGCTCGACGAACGGATTCGCGCGGCGGTCAGCAGCGAAGGGGGCATTGGCACGACGTTTTCTAATTGGGACGCCCCGTGGTACTGGGGCGACGGCGAGTTTTTTGGGCGCGAGCATCACGAGCTTTTGGCGCTCGTGGCCCCGCGGGCGTTTTTGCTGATCGGCGGCAATTCGGCCGACGGAGACCGCAGTTGGCCGTTCATCGAGGCCGTCCTGCCGGTGTACCGCTTTTACGGCGAGCCGTGCCGCGTGGGCCTTTACAACCACGGCCGAGGACACTCGATTCCGCCGTTGGCCGAACGGCGCGTGTACGAGTGGCTGGAAACCTACTTGTAGCGAACGCGGCTTGGCAGCCTACGCGGCCTGCGTTTCGTCGGCCGCGCCGGTGTCGTCGGCCTCGACGCCGTCGTCATCAGGGACGTCAGGCCGCACGCGGTCGGACAGTTCGCCGTCGAATTCTTCGGCCTCCCAGCGGACCGGCTCGGTGCCTCGCACAGCGCGGCGGCGTTTTGGCGGCGGCACTTCCAACCGCGGCGCGCTTGCCGGCGACGGTTCGACTTCCACGAGAGCCGGATCGAGCCCCATGTCGGTTTGCGGCGGTTCCTCGGGCGGCATTTCGCGCGGCGCCGTCTCGCGACTGCCGCGGGACTTTCCGGCGGGTGGCTTTTCCACGAACGCCGCGTTGCCGTGATCGGGCAAATCTCGCACCTCGGCTTTGACGTGCTTGAACAGGCGCGCGATGTGCTCGTGGCAGGTGAAGATCAGGATCTGGTGGCCTTCCTTGGCGAAATCGCGCAGCACCAAAGCGGCCGCTTTGGCCCGAGCCGTGTCGAAATTCACCAGCACGTCGTCGAGCACCAGCGGCAACTCGACGCCCCGGCGGGCGTACGAACTGGCCAGCGCCAGCCGCAGCGCCAGAAACAGTTGCTCGCGCGTGCCGCTGGAGAGCACCTCGATCGGGAAGCTGCGTCCCTCGTCGTCGTCGACGCGCAGCGAATGTTCCGAAAGCGGCGTCCACACTCGGCCGTAGCGCCCGCTGGTGAGCCGTTTCAAATAGCCGGAGGCTTCGCAGAGCGCCTGCGGTTGATGCTCGCGCTCGTAGAACTCGCGGACCGCTTCCAGCAGCAAGCCGCAAACTGCCAGCACCCGCCATCGCCGCAGCGCGTCGGCCAGCCGCCGTCCGACGACGTCCAGCTCGATGCGCTTGTCGGAGAGCCGGCGGTCTTCGGCCATCAGCTTGAGCCGATGATTCAACTCGCCGCGGCGCTCGCGTGCTTCGCTCAGCCGGGTTGTCGAGGCGCGGCGCTTTTCGGCCACGTGCGATTCGATGGCTTCGAGATTCTCGCCGCCCGAAAGCCATGCCGCGACCTGCTGCTCGGGCCGCCCGGCGGCCAGCGCGGAGGAAATCTCGCGGTCGAGCACGGCGTGTTCGGCTTTGAGCCGGCTGGCGTCGGCCTGCAAGGCCGCGCGGCGGCGAAACTCCAGCTCGTCGAGCGTGCCGGCCGCGCGCATCAAGAGCAGCCGCCGCTGGCGCAGCCGGTTCCGCCGCTGAACGGTTTTCCGGTATCGGCGGCGCAGGCGGGCGATTTGCCGGGCCGCTTCGCTGCGCTGCTTGTGCAGCAATTGCTGCTCGGCCAGCGCCGCCAGACACTGTTCGAGTTGGTCCAGCGGCCGCTGGGATCGCGGCGCAATGCCGGATTGGCCGACCAACTGCGTGATGCGCGCCGCCAGCGTTTCGTATTCGAGGCGCCGGCGGCCGAGCTCGGACCGCTTGTCGGCCAGGGTCGCGTCGAGGCCGGCCACTTCGCGGCGTCCCAGGGCGAACGATTTGAGCTCGCGCGGGGTCAATTCGGCCGGCAGGCGGTTTTCCGCAAGCAGTTGCTTCCAACGGCTCCGCGCCTCGCGCGAGCGGTCGCGAAGCGCTTCGGACCGCTGACGAACCGTCTCGGCGTTGCGCTCGGCACTTTCGCGCTGGGTCTGGAGCGGCAGCAAGTCCTCCAGCCGGGCCAGCGATTTTTCGGCCGCTTGCAAGCGGGCCACCAGCGGGCCGCCGCCACGCGGCAAGCGGGCGTCGAGCTCGTCGCGCTCGGCCCGGGCCTCGTCGATTTGCCGGCCGAGCAGACTGATCTGCTCGTGACAGCGATCCAATCTTCCCTCGGCGCCGCGCTCCATCGAGAACTTGATCCATCCCGCGGCCGCGGCCGCGCCGACGCCCACCAGTCCCACCGGCCAGGTAAGCGACTCGCCCAGCGAGGCGGGCAACACGAGACCGGCCAAATACAAAAGCACGAGCGCGCAGCCCAGCACGAACAGGCCGCCCAAACCCGCCAGCGCCCAGGTCGGGAGCATCTGGTTTTCGAGATGGTCTTGGCTCTGTTCCTCCAACTCGGTTTCGCGGCTCGCGAGCTGTCCGATACGCTCGTCGAGCTGCACGCGGCGGCGCAATTCCGAGACGAGCTGGCCGGCCTCGGCCATGGCGCCGGTGAGACCCTTTTCCCTGGCGGCCCCCAAAGCTTCGTCGATTCGCCGCGCCAGAGCGTCGGCGGTTTGTTGGGCCGCGGCCGTTTGCTGGCGCAGCTCGTGTGCCTCGTGGCGGGAGGCTCGCAAATCCTTGCCGGCACCGCGCAGCTCGCCAATCGCGCGTTTCGAGAGCGCCGGCGCGGCGGCGCCCGCGCCCCATTGCTGCTTGCTCGCTTCGCAATGTAATTCAAGCTCGGCGACTTCGTTTTCCAGCTCAGTCACCTGCTTTTCGAGCGACGCGATCCAGTGCTGCTGCTCGGCCAGTGCTTCGAGCCGCAACGCCTGACGGCGCAGACCGTCGTTGATTTTCAAACCGGCGACCTGCCCGCGCAACTTGCGGCGCAGGCGCCTCATCCGGCGCATCCGGCGGCCGAGCGCGGCCAATTTCGCGTCCAATGCCTCGAATCGCGCAAGCGCGTTTTCCGGCAGCGTGTCGATGCCCACCAGCGTGCTGAGCTGCTCGTCGAGCGCGCGTCGCCGTTGCCAACGATCGGCGATCGCGCGCGCCAGGGCCAGCCCGCGGGCCTGCTCCTCCCAGCGGGCGTTTTCCGCATCGAGCGTGCCGATTTCGGCGTCGAGGCGCTGCCGCTCGGACGCTAGCGCGAGATAGCGAGCCGACTCGCCGCGGAGCTCATCGATTTCGCCCTGCAGCCGCTCGCGCTGGCCGAGCAATTGGGTCACCAGCGAGGGACGATCGTCGCCGGCCAGCAGGCGCTCGCGAGACGTCGTAAGCTCCCCCAGCACGTCGACGAGCGAAACGCGGTCGAGCCCCAAGGCCAGATTGTACAGCTCTTCGGCCGCCCGCGTGTCGCCGAGCGTGGCCAATTCCTGGATTTCGCGCAGCCCGAAGACAAACACGTTGTTGAAGGTCGGCTCGTCGACGTCGCCCAAGAGCCCGGCCAGCGTTTTTTCGCCGTCGAGCGCGCGCCGCGTGCCGCGGGCGATGACGAGCCCGTCGGCTTCGCCGTGTTCGTCGGCGTGCCGGGCGATCGAGCACTGGGCATCGCCCTCGAGCACTCGGATCGTTCCGCCGGGCCGGCCGGCGCCGAGCGGCGGCAAATAGCGCGACTGGCGCTCGGGCGAAAAGCCGAAAAACACCGAGCGGACAAACTGCAAAAGCGTCGTCTTGCCGGCTTCGTTGGGGCCGTAGAAAACGTTTAACTGGTCCGACAGGTCGCCCAGCTCCAGCCCGCTCCACACGCCAAAGCCGTCGACCGTTAGCGCGGTGATTCTCATGATCCGCCCTCCCGCGGACGGAGCAATTCGACGCCCAGAGCCGCGGCCTCGGCCAGCACACGGCGCCGCACGGCCGGTTCGTCAAGCGTCGCCGCACCCAGGCGCCCCCCGGCGTGTCGTTCGGCCAAAAAGGCTTCGAGGGCGAGCGGCTCGTCGGGATGTTCCTGGTAGTGCCGCACGGTGCGCAGGAATTCGCCGAGCAAGGTCTCCTCGTCGTAGCATTCCGCCGGCACGTCTTCGGCCGAGGCGGCTTCGACGCTCACGGTCCAGGCGCCGGGGCGCTTGGCCGCGTGCTCGGCCCGCAGGCGAGCGACGACGTCGGCCGACCACTTGCCGACGCGCAACCGGTCGGCCAGCGAGCGGCTGCCCACCACTTTCCAGCGGACGATCCAATGGGGGCCAAACGGATCGACCAGCAATTCGCCGGCGCGCGCGGTGAGAATCTGAAACAGTTGCTCGCACGTGGTCGACTCGTCGACCGTGACGCGCTCGTTGCCATAGCGCACCGCGTCGGTGGGGATGAAGGTGGTGCGCACGCGCCCGGTTTCGTCGACCTGCGCCAGGGTGCAGCCGTGCGGTCCCGATTCGCGGGGGCGGCGGCCTTGCGGCGTGCCGCAGTAGAGCCCCGTCGCCGCTCCGCGCAACAGCGAACGGCGCGGATGCTCACCGCCCAGCGCCCAGTAGTTGACCGAGTGCCGCGCGAGCGCTTCGGCATCGGTCTTGCCGTAGGCGACGGCCACCGCGAACAATTCGCTCGAGTCGGGCGCGAAATCGGCGGTGGCGATGCGTTTTCGCCGCGGCGTGCTGGTGCCCAGAATCTGCACAAGCGGTTCGCCGCCGCGGAGGTGCACGACCCGCTCGACGCGCTTGCGCGGAAAACGAAGAACGTTGTCGCTCAGGGGCCAGGCGTCGACGAATTGCTCGAACCTGTCGGCGCGGCCGCCGGCCCAATAGACCTTGATCCCCTGGCCGGCCAGCCGGTCGAACTGCTCGTTGAGAAACACGAGGGCCCGCGGACCGGCCAACTGCGGATCGACCACGTCGCCGGCAAGCACGACAAAATCGACCTGGCGCTTGAGCGCCGCGTCGAAAACGCGCTCGGCCGCTCGATAGGGCGCTAGGGCGAGCACGGATCGCAAATGGTCGGGAACCTCGCCCAGTCCGCGCGGCGGCCGCTCCAGATGCAAGTCGGCGGCGTGCAAGAAACGAAAGGATCGGTCCATCGCTATCATCCCAAGCGCGCAAGTAGATCCCCGGGCCTAGTGCAATTTGGAAGTTTACCCAAGCGGGGCAAAACGGGCCACATGAGTTTGAACCGAGCGAACCTCATTTCTCGACCAGCGCGTCTGGCCCGAGTGGGCGCCAGCACGCCGGTCGTCATTTGGCGGGCCGCGAACGGGGAGCGATTTTCGCCGGCTGAGCCGGTTTGCCGGCGGGGGGCGCCAGAGCCGCACCCGGGCCTTTGCCGACGGCCAATCGTCTCGACCGCTTGCGTGGCAAAGGAGGACGGGCGCCTTTAGGGCGCAGGGTGTCGGCCTGGCCGGTGAGCTCGAACAGAAACCGGCTAGGTTTTGTCGGGCGCGGCTTGCCCCATTTCATCCGCGAAAGCGCGAGTGAAATCGTCAGGTGATCGCGGGCCCGGGTGATGCCGACGTAGCACAAGCGCCGTTCTTCATCGATTTGTGCGTCGTCGGTTTCGATCGACTTGCGGTGCGGCAGGAGCCCCTCTTCCATGCCCACCAGGTAGACGTGCGGAAACTCGAGCCCCTTGGCGCTGTGCAGCGTCATCAGTGCGATCGCATTGCGCGCGAGCTCTCGATCCTTTTCGAGCTCAATTTCACGGTCTCCGACGGCCACTTCGTCGAGAAAACCGGCCAGCGTGGGGCGCCGCGCGCGCTTCTGGTAATCAGCCAGCGTGTTGACGACCTCTTCGACGGCCACCCAACGGGCTTGCCGCTCCGCGGGATCGGCGTACAACCGCGACAACTCGTCCTGATAGCCGATCTGGCGGATCAAGCTAGAGGCCACCTCGACGAGCGAATCGCGGGCAAGCCGCGCGCGAAACTGTTCAATCAACTGTCGCAAGCGGAGGGCGGCTTCGGCCGCAGCCGGCGAAACGCCTTCGAGCCCGGCGGCCGCGGGCAGAATTTCCCACAGCGGCTTGCCGGCGGCCACGGCTTTCCCGACCAGCGCTTCTTGAGCGCGGCGGCCGATGCCGCGAGCCGGGGTGTTGATAACGCGGCGCAGCGCGATTTCGTCGCTGGGAGTGACGAGCAGCTTCAGGTACGAAAGCACGTCGCGCACTTCCTTGCGGTCGTAAAACGACTGCCCGCCCACGAGCACGTACGGCAATTTGGCCTTGCGCAACTCGGCTTCGAAGGGGCGCGGCTGTTCGTTGGTGCGAAATAACACCGCGAAGTCGCGCTCCTGCGCGCCGGAGGCCAGCCGGGCCCGGATGTCCTCGACGACGAACCGGGCTTCGGCTTCGGCGTCCTGGCACTGAAGAATCTTCGGCTTCTCGCCGCCGGTGCGCGCAGGGCGCAGCACCTTGTCGTGACGCAGACGGTTGTAGCGGATCAGCCGATTGGCCAGCGTGAGAATCGGCTCGGTCGAACGATAGTTTTCTTCCAGCCGCACGACTTTCGCGTCGGGCCAGTCGTGCTTGAAGCGGAGGATGTGCGACACGTCGGCCCCGCGCCAGCCGTAAATCGATTGATCGTCGTCGCCCACGACGCACAAATTGCGATGCCGCTCGGCCAATGCCCGCACGATGCGATATTGGCTGGCGTTGGTGTCCTGATACTCATCGATCAGCAAATGGGTGAAGCGCGCGGCTTCGGCGGCCCGGGCGTCGGCAAAGCGGGCGAAAAGCTCTTCGGTGCACAGGAGCAGGTCGTCGAAATCAAGGGCGCCGGCCTGAGCGAGCGCCTGCTGATAGCGCCGGTAGGCCATCGAGGCCAGGTGCTCCTTGTCGGTTTGCGCGAGCGCCGCCGCTTTTTCGGGACGAAAGGAGTGCATTTTCCAACGGCCGATGAGGTACAGCAATTCGCCGGGCCGCAGCACGCCGTCGGGCACTTTGATTTCGCGCAGCACGCCGCGCGCGACGCTTTCGGAGTCGCCCCGGTCGTAGATGGCAAATCGGGCCGGATAGCCCAGCCGCGGCGCGTGGCGGCGAAGAATACGCACGCAAAGGGAGTGAAACGTGGAGACCTCGGGCTTCTCGCCCAGCGACTTGCCGATCAGCGCGGCGGCCCGCCTTTGCATTTCTCCGGCCGCCTTGTTGGTGAACGTCACGGCCAGAATGCGCCCGGGGCGCGTGCCGCGCCGGATCAATTCGGCGACGCGGTGCGTCACGACGCGCGTCTTGCCGGTGCCGGCGCCGGCCAACACCAATAGCGGCCCGGAAAGGGTCGTCACGGCGGCGTGTTGAGCGGGATTGAGTCCGTGAGGCATGGGGGGGGAGCAGTCCTACGAGCCCGAAGCGGCAGCGAGGGTCCGCTGCTGGCGCGATTCTCCTTCTCGCGTGATGGACCGTCTTGTGCGATTCTCCCTCGCTGGCGCTTCGGGTTGGTAATCAAGAGCGTCCGTGATGCGAAACGCGCGCGTGCGCTTCCGGATGGTAACGGCCGGGCCCAATGGACGGAAGGGGCCCAGCGCAATCAGCCGGCCGGCCTGGCGTCTTTCTGGATGCAATAGACCCGCGCCGAGGTGCGAATCAACAGCTTGTCGCCCACGATGGCCGGCGTGGCCATGCACATGTCGTCTTCGGCCAGCTTGTTGGTGTGCAGGATTTCGAAATTCGCGCCGGCCGCGATCACAAACGTCACGCCGTCTTCATTGAGGCAGAAAACCTTGTCGTGGTACGCCCAGGGCGAAACGGTAAATGCCTTGCCATCGGGGATGCGCTCCTTGGCATACACATCCTCGCCGGTTTTGGCGTCGAAACAGGCGAAGAATCCCTGGTCGTAAAGCACGTACAAAAAGTCGCCGTACAGCAGCGTCGAGGGATTGTAGGGACCGACCCCCGGCTTGGACCAAATGATGTAGTCGTTGCTGGTCGCGTCGGCCTCCAGACTGATGTCGCCCGAGGCGCCGGGCCGGACTGCGTAAATCGGCTTCTTCTTGTCCATCACGTAACCCGAGCTGATATAGAGCGTATCGCCGTTGGAATAGGGCGTGGCAATCGTGATGCTCGACATCGGTCCCAATTCCCACAACAGGCGGCCTTCCAGATCGTAAGCTCGGTTTTTTCCGGTGCCGGGAACGACAAGCTCGGTCCGCTGGCTGTTTTTCCAGACGTAGGGCGTGGCCCAGTTGCTTTTCTCGTCGCGCTCGACCCGGAAAACCTGTTCGCCCGTCTTGGCATCCAGGGCCAACAGGTACGATTCCTCGTCGTTGTCGTTGACCAGGTACAGGCGGTCGTTGTAGATGACCGGCGAAGCGGCGGTGCCCCAACCGTAGCGCGTCTTGTGCGGCTCGACGTCCTTCTTCCACAGCAGCTTGCCGTCCAGGTCATAGCAGAACACGCCCACGTTGCCGAAATAGGCGTAAACGCGCTGGCCGTCGGTGACCGGCGTTTCGGAGGCGTAACTGTTTTTCAGATGGTGGGTCGTGGTCGGAACGCCTGCGTGGGCAGTCTGGTCCCAAATGACCTTTCCGTCGGCGAGGTCGAGGCAGATCAATTTCCACTGGTGTTCGGCCTCGGGCGGTTTCTTGCGCTCGCCGCCGAAGTAAAGGCCCTTCTTCGGGGCGTCGTCTTCACCCAGGTTGACCACGGTGGTCAGAAAGATCTTGTCGCCCCACACGATCGGGCTCGACCAGCCGCGGCCCGCAACGTCGCTCTTCCAGAGCACGTTTTCAGTGTCGGACCAGGTGTCCGGCAAGTTGGGATGGGTCGCGATGCCCAACGAATCGGCGCCGCGAAACTGCGGCCAGTTTTCCTGAGCGCCAAGTCGCGCGGACAAAAAGATCGCCAACATCGACACGAGGAAACAACTGACAACGCGAACGAACATATCGGCATCTCCCTAGCCCCGGCTTCGCCGGGGGATTGTCTAAAGGACACTTTGTTCGGTACTTGAACCGGAACGGTTTAGATGGGAGCAAGTGTTTTTTGATCGTAGAGCGCCCGGCGCGACGGGTCAAGCGCAGCGATTCACCCCTTAATGACGCCGATCGGGCGGAGCCGGGCGACTTTCTTGGCCAGGCCTGCCTGGTGGACGACTTCCACCACCAGGTCGACGTCTTTGTACGCGGCGGGTTGCTCTTCGGCCAGGCCTTTCCAACTGCGGGCCCGCGCAATAACGCCGCGCGCGGCCAGCTCGCGATCGATGCGGCGGCCTTGCGCGTGTTTCACGGCCGCGGTGCGGCTCATCAGCCGGCCCGCGCCGTGACAGGCCGTGCCGAAGGTGCGCTGCATGCTTCCTTCCTGCCCCACGAGCACCCAACTCGCCCGGCCCATGTCGCCGGGAATGATCACCGGCTGGCCGATCGCCCGATAGGCGTCGGGCGTTTCGGGATGATTCGGCGGAAATGCCCGGGTGGCTCCCTTGCGATGCACCCAGAGGCGCTTTTGCTTCGAGCCCACGGCGTGCTCTTCGAGCTTGGCGATGTTGTGCGCGACGTCGTACACGAGGCTCATGCCCAGCTCCTGCCACGGGCGGCCAAAGATGGTTTCGAAGCACTCGCGGGTCTGCCACATCAGCAGTTGGCGGTTGCACCAGGCGAAGTTGGCCGCGGCGCACATGGCGCCGATGTATTGCCGGCCTTCGAGGCTCTCGATCGGCGCGCAGACCAGTTGCCGGTCGGGCAGCTCGATGCCGTACTTCGCCGGCGCCCCGCGCAGCATTTTCAGGGCGTCGTCGCAAACCTGGTAGCCCAGTCCGCGCGAGCCGGAGTGGATCAATACCACCACCATGTCTTTGGCCAGCCCCATGGCCCGGGCGGCCGCCGCGTCGTGGATCGAGTCGACGAACTGCACTTCGAGAAAATGATTGCCCGATCCCAACGTGCCGCACTGATCGTAGCCGCGCTCGAGGGCCCGCCCACTGACATAGTCAGGCTGGGCGCCGGGCAATCGTCCGCGCGCTTCGGTGTGTTCCAGGTCGCTTTCGACCGCCAGTCCGCGGCCGGCGAGAAAGCCGACCCCTTCGCCCATCAGGCGGCGCAGCTCGGCGGGCGAAAAGCGATACTTGCCGCCGCGGCCCGTGCCGGTCGGAACCTGGCGGTAAAGTTCTTCGACCAACCGCGTTTGCACCGGCTCGACGTCGCGCTTCGTCAGATTGGAACGCACCAGGCGCACACCGCAATTGATGTCGTAGCCGACCCCGCCCGGCGAGATCACGCCCCCTTCGTCCGGATCGGTCGCGCACACGCCGCCGATGCAAAAGCCGTATCCCCAGTGAATGTCGGGCATGGCCAGGCTGGCCACCTGAATGCCCGGCAGGAACGCGACGTTGGCCACCTGCTCGAGCGCCTGGTCCTCGCGAATCGAGCCGATCAATTCGTCGCTGGCATAGACGATGCCGTCGACGCGCATGCCAGCGCGATACGATTTCGGGATGCGCCACGACACGGCGTCAATGCGCTCGAGCGGTCCGTGAAACTTTTCCTTGGGCATTGCGACACCGACGGGGCTCTTGTGATTTCTCTAGCTAGCATCTCTCAAATGTCGACGATCACTTCGGCCAGCCAATGGCCGTCCCGCTGTTCGAGTTTCAGGCCGTGGTAGGTGATCGCCTTGACTTCGTGGTCCAAGGCGTGCCTGGCCGGGTCGATCGGCTCGCCGGCGGCGGTGGCCACCAGGCCCGACGGACCGACTTGAACCTTAAACTCGGACAATAGCAGGCGGCGCACCTCGTAAATGTAAAGCAATTCGCTCAGCCAATCGAGCAGCAGCAGCTCCGACGCTTCGCCTTTCACGGCAATTGGAATCGACTCGCTGGGGCGAACGCTATCGAGATCGGACACGATCATCGAGAACAGTCCGCGCGCGGCGTCGGCCATCAGCGTGTTCAAATCGTCGGCGCGGACGCGCAAGCCCAGGTCGGCAGTGTGCTCGAAGATTTCAAATGGCATCTGGCGAATCGCTCAAATCGAGGCCAGCAGGTCGCCGAGGCGGCCGGTGTTTGGCGAATTATACGCGCGAAAACGGGCCTTCGTTGACACGGCAATCGCATCAAAATTTAGCGGTTCTCCGGACGCTAGCGTGATGAACTGA
>JBBDNV010000036.1:0-37143 GCA_040877415.1 Pirellulales bacterium | reverse complement strand
ACACCTTGATGTTGACGATTTTCTTGATCACGATCGCGCCGAGCAATTGCATGATAATTGCGCCGGCCAGCATTTTGCGGCCCAGCGGATCGGTGAACAGCGGCAGCACGTATCCGGGATTCAAGCGGTAGACGGCGAGGAACAACAACGGCGGAAGGGCCAACAACACGATGCCCGAAAGCCGGCCTTCGCCGGTGAGCGCCTGCACTTGTCCCCAGATTTTGAAGCGCTCGCGCACCAGGTAGCCGATTTTGTCGAGAATTTCGGCCAGGTCGCCGCCCGTCTGGCGCTGTAGCACCACCGCCGTGGCGAAAAACCGTAAATCCATGTTCGGAATGCGCTCGGTGAGGTTGTCCAGGGCGTTTTCCAGCGACACGCCGAGATTCTGCTCCTCGAACACCCGCTGAAACTCCTTGTTGATCGGTGAGCGCATCTCTTCCGAAACCAGCGCAAACCCGGAGGCCAGGCTGTGTCCCGCCCGCAGCGCCCGCGAGACCAGCTCCAGGGCGTCGGGGAGTTGCTTGGCGAATTGCTTGAGCCGGCGCCGGCGTCGGTAAAACAGCCAGGCGAGCGGCAAGATCGCCAGGAACATTCCCATCGGCAGCACGATCGAGGGGTGCATGCCGGCGAAGACGGGGATGAACATGCCGACTAGCGCCATGACGCCCGAGATGCCGAAAAACTGCGGCGGGGTCATCGAGGTGTCGGCCTGTTCCAAAAGCCGATTGAGATTTCCCAGGCGCGACAGATAGTTCCACAGCGCGGTTTGCGTGTTTTCCAGCGGATGCGCAAGTACGCTGCCCTTCAACAGGGCTTCTTTGGCCTGCTTGGCGCTACCGGAACCGGTCAACACGGCGAGCCGGTCTTCGACGCCGGATTCGGCGGTGCCGGACCAGAGCAAGGCGACGCCGCCGATCAGCGAGGCGACTCCGATGAAGACGGCGATGAAAACGATCAGGGCACTCATGGGAAGCATCCCTTTGGCTGGCCTGTTGGCTCACCGAGCCAGGCGACTTTAGTCCTCGAGCATGACGCGTTGCCGGAAGGCGCTTGTTGGCAGGCGCACGCCGGCGGATTCCAAACGATCCATAAAGTTGGGCCTCACGCCGGACGCCTCGAAGGCGCCGAACGCGCGGCCGTTCTCGTCGATTCCTTCCTTGGTGTAATGGTAAATGTCCTGCATCACGATCGTGTCCTGCTCCATGCCCAGGATTTCAGTGATCTGCGTGATCTTGCGCGATCCTCCCTGCAGCCGGTTGGTCTGCACGATCAGGTCGACGGCGCTGGCGATCTGCTGCCTGAGCGCTTTGAGCGGCAGCTCGAAGCCGGCCATCGTGATCATCGTTTCCATGCGGGACACGGCGTCGCGGGGCGAGTTGGCGTGGATCGTGGTCAACGAACCTTCGTGACCGGTGTTCATCGCCTGCAACATGTCCAGGGTTTCGGAACCGCGGCACTCGCCGATGATGATGCGTTCGGGACGCATACGCAGGGCATTGCGCACCAGGTCCGTGGCCGTGATCGTGCCTTTGCCTTCGATGTTGGGCGGGCGCGTCTCCAGGCGGACCACGTGGTCCTGCTGCAATTGCAGTTCGGCGGCGTCTTCGATGGTGACGATGCGGTCGGTATTGGAAATAAAGCTCGACAGCGTGTTCAAGAGCGTCGTCTTACCAGAGCCGGTACCGCCCGAAATCACAATGTTCAGCCGCGCCTTGATGGCTCCTTCCAGGAGCATCACCATCTCGGGCGTGAAGGCCTTGAAGTTGAGCAGGTCTTCGAGCTTGAGCGGGTTGGAACCGAAGCGGCGAATCGACACGCACGCTCCGTCGAGCGCCAGCGGCGGAATAATCGCATTGACGCGGGAACCGTCCTCCAAGCGGGCGTCGACCATCGGACACACTTCGTCCACGCGTCGCCCCACCTTGGATACGATGCGGTCGATGATCTGCATCAGGTGGTTATTGTCGCGGAAGACCACGGTCGTCTTTTCGATCTTGCCGCGGCGTTCGACGTAAATGTTTTTGGGTCCGTTGATCAGAATATCGCTGATTGTCGCGTCCTTGAGCAACACCTCGAGCGGGCCCAAGCCAAAGGTCTCGTCGAGAACTTCTTCGACCAGACGGTCGCGTTCGCTGCGGTTGAGCAGCGTGTCCTCGGTGTCGCACAGGTGCTCGACCACCAGCCGGATTTCCCGGCGCAGCACGTCGCCTTCCAGTTCGCCGACGCGCGTCAAATCGAGCTTATCGACCAGTTTGCCGTGGATGCGTTGTTTGAGATTTTCGAATTCCGTCGATTTCGATTCGTCGGCGGTTCGTAGTGTGGCTGTCTTCATGGAGAGGTCCTGACGAAGCACCTGCGATCAGGTTGTTTAGGCTCTAAATAACGCAAGGTCGTTGCCGAAACACAGCGCCGATGCAAATTGGAAACTAATCGCCGCGACCGCGATGCCGCACGAGCCGCGCCGCGAGAATCTCGGCTTCTGCCCGAACGAAATATAGCTTGCACTTTGCGCAGTCTGATTTTTTGGCGGAGTTGGCCCCCGGCGACTCGACGCTTGCGGCGCTAGGGCGCCGGCCGTGCCGATCGTAGGGGATGTGCCGCCGTGAGGCGCGGCGCAAGCGATCCGGGGAAGACGCGCAACCACCCCTATGGCCGCCCCACACGGCGTCAGCAGGCGCGCCGCACCCTTGCGGCGGCAACGGGGTCGTGCCGGCGGAAAACGCGTTCAGCGAGAAATCCGGCACTCCGCGGGCGATGCTCATGACGGGCGTCAGCGCGGCATCGGGCCGCACAAATCGTCCGATTGCCACCCGTGGGCTATTTGCCCATAGGAAGCCGGATGCGGGCCGGCCAGAGATTCAACAGCTTTTCGACGGCCTTGGCCGTGGCCGACAGTCCCATCGTTTCGGGGCGCACATCTTTGTCGCCATTCAGCGCGGCTGCCAGCGAGACGATCGATTGCGTGATGGCCGCCTTGGGCGCTTGCTCGAGCAGCGGCACGCCGTTATTGCGCACTTCGACCATCGTTCGGTAATCGTTCGGAAGCTGCCAGAAGATTTCGCGGCCGATCGTTTCCTGGGCCTTTTTCAGCCCGATGTGGCTGTCGAGCCCCACGCGATTGACCACGATTTTGACCTTGTCCTTGATCGAGTCCATTTGACTGAACGACATCATCAAGCGAACGATGTTCCGCAGGCAGGGCAGATCCAGTTGCGTGATCAGCAACACGTGGTTGGCCATTTCCATGGCCACCAGGTCGATCGCGCTGTAGCTTTTCGACAGGTCGATGATCAGGTGGGTGAACGTGGCCTTGAGCAAGCCGATCACGCGCCGCATGTCGTCCGGGGTGATCAGCGCCGCATCCTCCAGTTGGACGGGCCGGGGCAGAAGGTACAACCCCGAGTTGTGTTTCGTCAGCGAGCGCTTCAGCAGGGTGAAATCAAGCCGGGTGACGTTTTGAGCCACGTCGACCAGCGTGTAATCGGGAATCGTATCCAGAAACACGTCCGCGTCGCCCAGGCACAGATCGACGTCCAGCAGCGCGGCCGTATTGCGCGCGTCGGCCGCGAACACGCAACCCAGGTTCACCGCCACGCTGGTTGCGCCCACTCCGCCGGTGGCGCCGGCCACGGCGATGACCGTGCTGCCCCGGGCGCGTTCGCCGCGTCCGAAGCGTTGAGTTCCGATGCGCTGCAGAGCCGCCACGAGATCTTCGATTCGCACGGGCTGCGGCAAAAACTCCTTCACGCCGGAGCGCATCGCGCGCAGAATCAGATTGCCGTCGGTCGATGAGCTGATCACCACGATGCTGCACTCCGGCGAGCTTTCGTGCAATTGAGCGACCAGTTGCAGCGCTTTTTCCGGATTCTGGTTGAGCGACACGATGCCGACGTCGGGGTGCGTTTGGGCCACCACGTCGGCGAAAAATTCGTACCGCGAACACTCGGCTTCGAGCCAGATCGTGTCCATCCCCAACAGGGTCGACTTCAGCGCTTCGCGCGAAACGTCGACCGGGTCTACGATGGCCAATCGCAGCACGTTACTCATGATGTCCTTCGCCCAACCGGGTCACGCCCGCATGCACCCCATGCGGGCCGTCCGAGTCGTGTCAAACCGCGCCGATAATCCGTAACCCTTAGTTCTTTACGTCATAACCGATGGGTCCGATGAACCCTGGTGGGTCAGAAACGGTATTTGTCTGGCCCGCGGTTTTCCGCGTTTGCGGTTTGGAAGGACTGTAGGACGAGGAACGATTAGACTCCCAGGGCGGCCGATGGGCGTATGCCGGCCGGCGCGAACTGGCGGCCGACGCGGGGGCCGTTTGTGGCCCATCGCTCACGACAACCGATTGTTTCGAACGAACCCCAACGCGCGTCGTCGGAGTCGGGTCGGTGGCCGGCGCCGGCGTGGGAATGACTTGCTCGGGCGCCGGGCCGAACGATTCATTAGATCCCGGGCCGCCGTGGCCGTCCGGTCCGTGACCCTGCGGGCCGTAGGGTCGGACGGGAGTTTCAATGTAGCCTTTCCAATAGAGTCCGCAGTCGTCAGGCGATTGCGAATTCATGCCGGGCAAACAGGTCGGCACCTGGTCGGGATCCATCGCCTCGACGAGCTCGGGACGCACCATAACCAACAACTCAACCTCATTGACCGTGGTCCGGATCCGCCGAAACGCCGCGCCGACGTAGGGAAGGTCCATCAGGTAGGGGACGCCCCGTTTCTCGTTATCGACGCGCTGTTGCAGCAAGCCGGCGATGGCCAGCGTCTGGCCGAACTTCATTTCGACGCCGGTATCGACCATGCGGGTGCGGAAGGCGGGTACGGTGGTGCCGGCGATCGTAATGCCCTGCGCCGGATCGGGCTCGCTGACCTGGGGCCGCACTTCGAGCCGCACCGAACCGTTGCCCAACACAATCGGCACGAAGTCGATCTGCGTGCCGAACGGCTTGAAGTTGATCGAGATATTGCCGAAGCCGGTGGGCTGCGGATAGGGCAATTCGCCGCCGACCAGGTAGCTGGCCGGACGACCGCTGACGGTGACCAGGTTCGGCTCGGCCAGCACCTTCAGCAGGTTTTCCCTTTTGAGGGCTTCCAGAAAACCGACGAAGCCGCTGGGATCGCTGACGATGCCCCACTGCAGGATTTCGGCGCCGCTGGTCGTCAAGTTCGCGGCCGAGCGAAACACGCTGGCCGTGGGATCGGACTTGGCGAGGATGCCGCTGGCCGCCGAGCCGAAGAAGTTGCTGCCGGAAAAGTTGGCGAAGTCAAATCCCAGCGCCTTCAAGTTCGTGCGGGAGACTTCCATCACCTTGACGTGCAGCAGCACTTGCTGGGTGCCGCCGACGATCATGTTGTTGATCACCTTGGGATAGTAATCCTCGGCGATCCGCATGATGGTGTTGACGTAGTCGGCCCGGTCGACGTAGCCGTAGACGATGAGCGTTGAAGCCTGGGTCGGATAGAGCTTGATCGAGGCCGTGGGGAATTGCGTTTTGAGCAATCCGGCCAATTCGCGCACGTCGCCGGTGATGACGACGTCGATGGTGTGTACCTCGCCGTGGTCGTCCCATAAATAGACGGTCGTGATGCCCGCCTTCTTGGCGTGGATCTGCACCTCGTTTTCCGAGAGCACGGTGAAGGCCAGCAGCTCGGGGTTGTCGACTTTAGCCCTGGGAATCGGTGATTCCAATTTCAAGATGCGGCTGCCGTTGACCGCCAGCTCGATTTTGGTATTGGCCGCGGTGATTTTCTGCGCCACGGGCGGCGGAGCCGCAACCTCATCGGCCAGCGACGAGAGGCACAGGAAGACCACGATGAGCGCGGCTGCCGCACGCAGGCAGCGGTCGTGTTTGAGTCGATTGAGAACCATCCTTGACATCCTTGTAGTTCCGTGACGCTTCGCGCTTGAGGCGCGTTTGCATCTTAAGACACACGATTCATCCGTTAATCTCACACGGCGCGGCAATCCGTCCGCGCTAGTGGCTTTGCTCCTCCTCAGGCACGCTCGGTTCGCCTTGCTCGCTTTCGTCGCTCGGCGGCACCGCAAAACCGTCGTTGCCCTGGTCGTTCGACGGCTGATCGCCGCCCAGGTCCGCCGGGCCACTTTCGGTCTGGATCACAGGCAGTTGTCCCTGCTCGGGGATCTCGATCTGCAGCAGCTCCGAGCCGAGTATCACGAGCATTCTCCTGCGCTCGCCGGGCATCGGAGGCACGGCCGGAAGCGGCGAAGACGCCCCAATCTCGACTTTGCTCTTGCCGCTTTGCTCAGTCAACCACGACGAAACGTCCGAGGTCTCCTTGCCGGTGCCCCGCTCGGCCTCGCGGTTGGTGCGGTCCGTTTCCTCGCCAAAAATATCGCCGATCGTGGCGCCTTGCGACAGCACCTGCGCGTCATCCTCGGGGTTCCGCAGCACCAATCGAACCGATCCGCCGATTTCCGAGGCCGCGTGCAGAATCACCGCTTGCTTCGGCGTCACCAACAGGGCGATCGTTTTGGCCGTCATCGGCTCGGTCTGCTCGTCTTTGGTGGCCGTATATTCGGTTTCGGTGTGCGTGTCGACCGCGAACACCTTGATATCTTGCAGCACGATCTTGGCCGCCGTCGCGTTCACGTCGGCGTTCGGTTGGCGAAAGACCAGCACGTCGACGCGGTCGCCCGGCAGAATCAAATTGCTCGCACCGGTAATCGGATCGACCTTCACGTGGGCCACGCGGTATCCCGGCGGAATGTCCTTGGCCGCGCCGGTCATGTCCTCGGCGCCAAGCAACTTCGAGGCCAGAATCGGCTCGCCGGCATACACCTTGATCCGCGTGCGCTTACCTTCGACTTCTTCCAGCCGGGTCAACGCGCCTTGCGGAATGATCTTTTTGGGCCATTCCTCGAGCTTGATGTTCTGGGCCGTCAATTCCTCATTGGGTCGGATGTCAGTCATGGCCACGAACACCGGCTGCCGTTCGCCGTCGTCCGCACTCTGGTTGCGCGAATTCATCATCTGGCTAATGCCGATCGAGGCCACTAACCCGCAGGCCAATGCCAATGCCAACAACATGATTGATCTGGTGCGCATGAACGTCTCCCGGAAGTCCGGCCTGCGACCCCGCTCGACCGCCAGCTAGCATCGGCTCTAAAGCCGTACCCGGACTGAGCGGCCTCGTCGGTCGTTTCAGTTAGAAACATTGGCCTTGGCAGGCAGCAAACTTGACTAAAAAGTGAACGAAACTGCTCGTTGGACGCCCAACTTGGCTCGGTCATGCCTCATCAACCGCAAAGAATGCAAGCACTTGCGACGCGGCCCCAGGTCGCTATCTTTCGCTAGCGAGCAGCCGACAGCGGACCGCTCGGGCGGCGGTTCGACCGGGCGTTGCGGCCGCCGGCCGCCTGGAAAAATCGGACATTTCGCGCGTTTACGTGTCAGGTTTCCCAGTTGATGAAGCTTACCGAATCGGTACGTTTTGGACTCTGTCGGCTTGGAAAGCCGTTTCTGTCTTCGGGCGGTTGTCCGCTACAGCAACATCCCGGTGTAGGCAAAATAGGCGATCGTGCCGATCGCCAGCGGGATGCCGTACGGGAGCAACAGCATCGAGCTTTTTCGCTCCGCGGCGATGGCCGCCAGTTGCTCGGGATCGCGAATCGTCACCATTTCGTGCCAGATCGTCAGAAACTGGTAGTAGTGTCGCGTCCAGGCGCGGCGATAGAGCACCATCACCACGGCGATCAGCCCGCCGATGACTGCCGACACGCAAAAGGCGTAAAGCGTAACCGTGCTGCCGACCCAGGCGCCGACTCCGGCCAGGAGTTTGACGTCGCCGGCCCCCATTCCGCCGATCGCGTATGCCGGCAGCAACAGCGCCAAGCCGACCAGCGTTCCGACCAGGCTCCAGCCGAGTCCTTCCCATCCGTAGGAGATGGTGCTCGTGACCCAGCCGCTGATGATCAACGGGAACGTGAGCCAGTTGGGCACTTTCAATTTGTAGCCGTCGATGAAGGCGGCCACGATGAGCGCGAGCGTCACCAGCCAGATGGGCCAGTTCCCTGTGAGTTGTTCGCCGAATAGCGCCGCATCGACCATGTTCAAAATCCTTTCGCGCGAGCGAGGAGTTTTCAGGGGAAAGGGAGCGGTGGGGCAATTCTCCGGCCGCCTTATGGCGCTATTGCCGGGTCATCATGTAGGTGAATGCCGCGGCCAGCATCGTGAAAAAGTAGCACACGAGCTGGATCGCGCCGGCCATCGATTCGATGGGCAAAAGAAAGTAGTACATGGACGTTTCTCACGTACGGCGTGGCAGCGGACGTCGGTGTCGACAGGCCGCCCAAAAAAGCCTAGCACGCCGTTTGTGTGGGCGTGGAAAGCGGGTAAAAAATCGGCGTTACGGAGGTTCGGCGAAAAGACCATCGCGGGCAAATCAAAAACCCCCGGCGTGCACCAAAGGCACGCCGAGGGTGGAAACTCTTCCTTGACAAGCCGGCCGAACGAGGTCGACCGACTTGCACGCTTGCGCATAGCCGACTAGCTACCGATCGAGTTGGCCACGTTCGTAAACGTCGTTTTGGCGTTCGATCCGAGGGTTTGAATGGCCACGAGGCAAACGATGATAATCAGGGCCAGCATCACGGCATATTCGACTGCTGTTGGCCCATCTTCCGACGTGAGGAAACGTTGCATCTTCTTGGCAAGGTACTTCATGGAATCCTCCGGTTGCGGCCGGCGCGACTCGCGCGTGGCGTGTTCGCACATTTCCGGCCGTCAATTGTCAACGGGGCTTTGTCGACTGCGGCGCCGGATAAGCTTAACGGCGCTCGCCTGCATTGCAGTTGCAAAGCCCCAATATTTAAAAAATCGCCTCCCCAATAACGAGTTTTCAATCCGCACAAGACCGCGTCGCGGCTTGTCCGGCTGATTGTATTTGTCGAGCGCGCCGCGCCGATCCCGGGTGAGCGTCACCCGGCGATCCACGTTAGCGCGCTGACAAACAGCCATCCCTTCGGTAACCAGGCAGCCACGCCGCCTTTGACAGGCGCCGTGGTCCACGGCTTTGCGTCCCGGCCTCACGACCGGTTTGCCTTTCTCGAGGATGAAGAGGCTGTGCAGGCCTCTACGTAAGACTTTTCGAATTGCCGGACGACGGCGAAAAACAATTTGCCGGGAATCCGGCCGCTCGATAGGTTTCTTACGCGATGTCCCACTTGGGACATCTCGAAGACCGACGCTTGCGCGCCGTCCTCCTGTACTGAAAAGTAGGTCAGCTTCTCGGCTTGTCAAATCACGGGCTTTAATAAATCTGGGAAAATTATTCCGCCGGTCCCACCACCGACAACAGGGGCTGTCCCGAGTAGTCGCAAACCAGGTGGCGCTCGACTCTTTTACCGCTTTGCCCGGCACGACCGAGCACCTCTTGATCCGCCGGACTATCCGCAAATTCGACATACCAGGTCGATTCGGATTCTTTGGACCCGGGCGGCTGCTGCGTTTGGGTTTCCCCCTGCCAGGGTTGTCCGGAGACCACCCGAAGCTCGTTAGCGCTACCAGCCAGATAGGCCAGCGGCCAGTAATTCCACCACTCGCCGGCCACGATGCGCGTCGCTCGACCGGCCTTGCGCCGGGCGCTGACGTAACGCAGGGCCGCCAGTTTGGGTTCGACCGCCGCGGTGCGAAACGCCAGGTGCGAACGCCCGCCGGTTCGCTCGATGAAATCGAAATATCCCAGATAAAACGTCGCCGGAAAAAGCCACGCTGCCATGGCCAGGCTCCACGTCGCGGCCCGGGCCCGCGATTGCCCCGGTTCGAGCCACCATGCCCATCCGCGCGCAAGCACGACGGCTCCGGGCGCAATCAGGCAGATTCCATAGCGCTCCAAATGCGGCGCAACGGCGTCCGGCCCGGCGACGACGAAAAAGCCCGCCAACATAATCCCCCAGCCGAGGACGAGGCAAATGTCGTCATCGCCCGATTCGGCGGCAAGCCGTCGCATCATTCCAAAGACGCCGCACACCACGGCGATTCCAAACAGCACTTTGCAAACTACCGGCAGGAAGGCGAACCACGCGAGCGCGCCGGTCGCCTGGTCGACGCCGCAAATGTACTCGTAAACAGTCGCGCCCGAGAACAACTTCAGGTAATTCTGCGCGAACGCCAAAAACTCGTCCGGACCGCGCAACCGCACGGCGGCGCCCCAAAGCGCGAGCCATGCGAGGTACGCCACAATAATGCTGCCCGTGGCCAGCCCGGCGAGCGTCCAGGTCTTGGCCGGAACCGCGACTGCCTGCGACTTTCTCCACGCCTTGTGCCGCCACGCGTAAGCGATCGGAACGGCCACCAGCGGCGCGGCGAAGATATTCGTGGGATGCACGAGCATGGCGGCGGCCAATGCGACCATGCCGGCCACGGGGAGCGAAGCCGCGTCGCGCCGCCCGCGGTAGTGCCAAAGCGGCAGATACAGAACCAGCAGCGTGGCCAACAGGCTCTGGCTGGTGTCCCACGCAAAGCGGCTATAGGCAATATTGATCGGCAGCAGGGCCAAAAGCAACGTGGAGACCAGCGCGGTGCGCGCGTCGAACACACGGCGGCAGAGCCAGTAATTGGCCACCAGCGCCAAGACGCCGCTGGCCAGCGCAACCGCCCTCAACAACGCGAACGACGGCCCGAACACCGCGTGCAGCGCCGCCAGCGGAAACATGAAAAACACGTTGATCGGATTGCCGGTCGGCGTCCACCAATCGACCGTCCCGCCGTGCACAAGCGCCAGCGCCTGAACCCCGTACCACGCTTCGTCGCCGTTGATTCCGGGAATGTTCCCCAAGCGCCACGCCCGCATCGCAAGCGCCGCCGCCACGAGCGCGACCGAATTCGCCGCCAGCCAGAACGAGCCTCGGGGGCGCGTCGCCTTCGGCTGCACGACCGGCGCGGAAGCGTTGTCGGCGAGTGTGTTGACCATGACCCGTAGCGCAGCGGCAGTCGTAGAACGCGAAAGGGAGCGAAAGAATCATACGCCAACGGCGAGTCGCACGTTGCGCTCGCGAGGGCGCGCGAGGCGGACCGGCAGAATCGGTTTGCGCCGCGCGCTGGGGGGGCGCAAATTCCCGCTGTTTTGCCGTTTTGGCGGCCCGCCCTGTGCGGCTTGGGGAGCTATCTTTTCATGACCGGCACAATTGAGAATCGCCGTATGGATTGCCGGCGCCCTCTTGATTGAGCCCGCCTGTAACGCCTGCGACGACTGGAACGCTTGAATGGATGATCTGGAAACGGTGCTTGCGCGACTGGCCGCCACGCGTGTGTGCGGCTATCACCCCGACTCACCCGCCGCCGCGGAACCGACGGCGCTGGTGGCGTTGGCCCTGTTGGCACACGGCCGCGACTCGGCGGCGCAGCGGCACGTCGATCGTCTGCTGGCGCTGCGAGGCCCCGACGGCAGCGTCGGCATCGAACGAGCGGAAGAAAAACCCGGTTGGCCGACTGGACTGGCCGTGCTCGCCTGGCGCGCCGCGCAGAAAAGCTCCATCTTCGACGTCGCCTATGTATCGGCCATCGACCACGCGCTCGGGTGGATCCTCGAAACGCAGGGTACGCTGCCCGAACACGTCGATTTTCAGGGGCGCGACACGACGGTTCGCGGCTGGCCCTGGGCGGCCGGCACGTACTCGTGGGTCGAACCGACCGCCATGAACCTGCTCGCGCTCAAGCACTTTCGATACGCCGCTCACAGCCGCGCTCGTGAAGCAGTACTGCTATTGGTCAATCGATTGCTCGACCGCGGCGGATGCAACTACGGCAACACGGTCGTCTTTGGTCAAACGCTGCGGCCGCACTTGCAGCCGACGGGCATCTGCCTGTTGGCGCTCGCCGGGGAAGAAGACACGACGGGGCGCATCGGCCGCTCGGTCGACTATCTGAATCGCGAACTGTCGGAAAACACCGCCAGCGCTTCGCTCTCGTACGGTTTGTTGGGACTGGCGGCCCATGGAGCATATCCCCGACGCGCCGGCGACTGGCTGCAAGCGGCGGCCCATCGCACGCTCGCGCGCGATCCTTCGAGCTACAAGTTGGCGCTGTTGGCGCTCTCGGCACTGGGAAGCGAGTGTCCGTTGATCTCGCGCGTTCAATGTCTCAAGCCACAAGACGCCGCGGGGAGGGAACCAACATGACCACACCAGCTATTTCGCCGCCGCAAGCGCCCCAGGAGCTCAAGACCGATCGCCGCGCACTGTTGATCGGCGCAGCAGCGGCGCTGGCCGGCGTGGCCGTCGTGCCCTTTGTCCGCCGGATGACGCACGACAGAGCCTCGGTCTTCGTGGCCCGAAATCAACGGTACGACGGACCGTTGGAACGGACGATTCGCGATGGTCTGGTGGCGACAGGTTTGGACCCGGCCGAGTTGCGCGGCCGGCGGGTCTTGCTCAAGCCGAACCTGGTGGAGCCGATTCGCAGTTGTCCGCAAATGACGACCCATCCGGCGGTCGTCGTGGCCGCCGCGGAAGTGTTTCGCGGCTGGGGGGCCGAAGTCACGGTCGGCGAGGGGCCCGGCCACATGCGCGACACCGAGCTGGCGCTTGATGAATCGGGACTGCAAGACGCGCTCGATCGAGTGAAACTCCCCTTCGCCGACCTGAACTACAGCGAGCTCGGTTGGATCAAAAACGCGGGGCGCGCCAGTTCCCTGGCCGGGTTTCATTTTCCCAGGCAAGTGGTCGAGGCCGATTTGATCGTCTCCATGCCCAAGATGAAGACCCACCATTGGGTCGGCTACACCGGGGCGCTTAAAAACCTGTATGGCGTCATTCCGGGAATCAAATACGGCTGGCCGAAAAACGTGCTGCACTACGCGGGCATCCCGGAGTCAATCTTCGACATCAACGCCTCGCTGCCGCGGACCGTGGCCATCGTCGACGGAATCGTGGCCATGGAGGGCGACGGGCCCATCATGGGCAGCGCCAAGCCGATGGGCTTGCTCGTGATCGGCACCAACAACACGGCGGTCGACGCCACGCTGGGCCGGATCATGGGCTTTGAGCCGACAAGAATCGGCTACCTGCAACTGGCGGCTGACCGGCTCGGCCCGATCGACGAATCGTACATCGACCAACGGGGCGAACGCTGGCAAAACGTCGCCAGCCCCTTCCGGATCATTGACGCTCCGCAACTTCGCGGGCTGCGCGCCGCCGGCGTGCTGGTCACTTGACGGGACAGAAAGAGGCTCTCCGCGCCATGAGCTGTTTCCAGAACTCATCGTGTGCCACGGCTGAATTGCCCGGCCTGGCAACGAGCGCGCCGGACAAGCCGCGCGCGTCGTGCCCCTTTACGCCAGAGCGGCGCCTTTCGGCGTGGATTCTGTTGGCCGCGCTTGCCTGCCTTGCGGCGCTGGCGGCGCCGTTTTTCGCCGGCCGCGTCTACGTGGCCGACGATCTGGGCGAGTTCCACTTGCCCGTGCGCAATTTTTATGCCGAACAACTGGCCCGCGGCGAGCCGTTCGATTGGATGCCGAGCCTGTTCGGCGGGTTTTACATCGCGGGCGAAGGACAGCTTGGCGCCTATCATCCCTGGCATTTGTTTTTGTACCGGTTCCTGCCGCTCGGCGCGGCGTTCGACGTCGAGCTGTTGGCCAGCTATCCGCTCTTGTTCGGCGGCACGTATTGGTTTCTCAGGCGACTGGTGAACCGCCGCGACGCGGCCCTGCTGGGCGCGCTGGTGTTTACGTTCGGCGGATTCAATCTCTTGCATTTCGTGCATCCCAACGCGATTGCCGTGGTGGCACACCTGCCGTGGCTGTTGCTCGCCATCGACGTCGCCCTGTCGACAACCAGCCGGCGGCGCCGTGCCGCGGCCGAGCTGGGCGTCGGTCTGTTGACCGCTTCGCAACTGCTGTTGGGCTATCCGCAATACGTGTGGTATTCGCTGCTGGCGGAAGCCGCGTTTGTCGCGTGGCGCGCCGCGGGCGGCCGAGCCTCGCTTGGGCGCCTGGCGACGCTCGGTTTGGCCCTATCGTTGGGTGTCGCGGCCGGCGCGGTTCAGTGGATGCCCACGCTGCACCTGCTGGGCCAGTCGACGCGCCAAACCGCCGACGCCGCGTTTGCCGAAACCGGCTCACTCGATCCGCTCAATCTGGTGCAGCTCGTGGGGCCGTACTTGTTCCAGACGCGGGTCGCGGGACAGAACACGCACGAGCTGGGGCTCTACGTCGGGGCCGTGCCGCTTTTGCTTTGTATTTGGCTTCTGGCGCATCGAACCCAGTGGGGCAGCTATCGTCCTCTGGTGAGAGCATCGGTCGTTTTCGGCGGGCTGGCACTGCTGTTGGCCGCCGGCGAGTTCGGCGGGCTGTACCGCTTGCAGTCGTTCGTGCCGCTGGTGAATCGCTTTCGCTTTCCGTGCCGCGCGATCGTGCTGTTCGAACTTGCGGTCGCGGCCGGAGCGGCGGTGGCGGCGGCCATCCTGTTGGAACGCAAACCCGGCGCGGTCTGCAAGTCCGGCGGGCGCGCACTTTGGGCCGCGTTTCTGGCAAGCGTGGTCCTGGCGATTGCCGGTCCGCTCCTCTGGCCGAGCTTTGTTTCCCGCCCGGGGTTGGTCTGGACCGGCCCGATTTTGATTGGCGTCGCGGCCGGATTGGTCGCCCTGGCGCAGCGCGGCGTGCGCGGCGCCCTAGTCGCGCTGGTCCTGTTTGCCGCGGCCGATTTGAGCTGCTACGGGATGAGCTATTCGGTTTTCGGCCGGACCGCCGATCTCCACGAATTCGTGGCCGGCGTCAAATTGCCGCCCGATGAATCGAACCGCCGGGTCGCCGCGCCCGACGACCCAAACGGGCTGAGGGTCGGCAACCGCATGTTGCTCGCCGGCCTTTCGCGCGTCGACGGATACGCCGGATTGGAACCTGTCAGGAAGCTCGAAGATCGTCAGGCTGGTTCTTGGCAGCTTGCCGGCGCCGGCTGGGCGTTCGTGGCGGCGGACCATGCGCACGACGCCGAACGTAAGTGGGTTCGCCTGGCGCCCGGCGCCCCGCGGGCGCGCCTGGTGACGGGCGCCGGCAGCGCGCGGATCGTCGCCGACACGCCCGGGCGAATTACCGTCGGCACCGACAGCCCCGTGCGGCAAATGGTGGCGACCACCGAGAGTTTCGATTCGGGTTGGAAGGCGTCGGTCGACGGGCGGCCGAGCGGGATTGTGCGGGTCGACGGGGATTTTCTGGGCTGCCCGGTCGCAGCGGGCAGCCACCGCGTGCAGTTCGCGTTCCGGCCTCGATGCCGGACACTGGGGATGATTGTCTCGACCTGTGGCCTAGGGTTGATGGTGGCGGCGGCCTGTTTTTCGCTGTTTTGCCGCCCCAGGCGTGACAACGAGAACGTGGCATGTCGCGACCCCCTCTGAACAGGGTTTTGATCAGCGCCGTGTTGCCGGTTTACAACGAGGCCGGCGGCTTACAGGATCTTTTCCGGCGCGTGCGCGACGTGATTGCCGAAACCGGCGCGCGGCAGGAAATCGTTTTTGTCGACGACGGCTCGACGGACGGAAGCACCGAACTGCTCGACAATCTGGCGGCCGACCATCCGCAGGTGCGCGTCATTCACTTGTCGCGCAACTTCGGGCACCAGGCGGCCGTGCAGGCCGGTTTGTCCCACGCCGCGGGCGACGTCGTATTGCTGATGGACAGCGACATGCAAGACGCGCCCGAGGCGCTGCCTCGCTTTCTGTTGCAGTGGCAGGCGGGCTACGACGTCGTTTATGCCGTGCGCAAAGACCGGCCCGAGCGGCTGTGGAAACGGATCTTGTTCGCCGGTTTCCATCGCACGCTCTCGGCCATCGCCAACACGCGCATTCCCCGCGGCGCCGGCAACTTCAGCCTGATCGACGCCCGCGTGGCGGACGAGATCGTGCGGCTTTCCGAGCGAGACCGCTACTTGCCCGGGCTGCGCTCGTGGGTCGGTTTCCGCCAGATCGGCATCGAAGTGCGGCGCCACGCGCGGTACGACGGCAGTCCGCGGGTTTCGCTTCTCGGTCTGTGGCGGCTGGCCAAGACGGCCATTTTTTCATTCTCGACGTTTCCGCTGTTCGTGTTTTCCGTGATCGGCTATTTGGCGCTGGCCGTGTTTGCGAGCTTGAGCGCTTTTTCGCTCGTCTGCCGGTTGTTCACCAGCCTGGCGATTCCCGGCTGGACGTCGACCGTGCTGGTGGCCAGCTTTTTCGGGGCGGTCAACGCCCTGGGCATCAGCATGCTGGGCGAGTACGTGGCGCGCATCTACGACCAGGTTCGCGGCCGCCCGCTGTATCTCGTCGATCGGGCGGTCAACGTGACGCCGCAAAACGGCGCCGCCGCACGGTCGCCCAAAGACGCGGCGTACGAGCAACTGTTGCGGGAATCGCAAGACCTCGTCGAGATGGTTGATGACGGGCCCGGAAGTGCGGAAACATTGTCGGCCGCGCCAACCGCTGAGGGGTAATCGAGATCGATCCCCCTTAGCCCCCGGCTTTGCCGGGGGATGAAACCGCTACACACTCTTGATCAACGCTCGTGGCTGCGCGCCACCAGTGGGCACCGCCGTGGCTTCGCGCCACAATTGTCGCAGGACTGCCGGCGATCGGGCGGCAGGCAAACAGACGAGGGGGGCGATCTCGGAGCCCCAATACTGGTTGAAGTCGTGCCCGGCGATGCCGAAGGCCACCAGGTACCCGGCCACCGCAAAAGCGATCAACCTGCCGGCCGGGGTGTTCCACGTGGCGGCGCCCAATAGCGCACACGCCAGGTAAATCGCCGTGACCCACTGCGGCAACAGCAGCAGATAGGCGTTCATCTGGGCGGTGGAGATGACAAAGCCGGCTCCGCCGAGGCGAATCCAGCCGGCCTGGTGCGCGATCGCCTCGGGCCCGATTCTCGGCAAGACCTGCGCCACGTGCAGTCCGAAGTAAACCGCGTACGCGGCCAGGCCGATGCCCCACAGCGCCAACTCGCGATAGCGGCGCTCATAGGCGGCCAGCGCAACGCAAAGCAGGCAGTACGGCGCTGCCAGCTCGCGAAAGACGAGCGCCCCGATGCCCGCCGCGACTCCGGCGCACGGCCGCTTGATGCCGAACAAGACAGCCGACATGGCCAACAGCACGCCCGACCACAGCTCCGAAACGAGCACGAGCGGACCGAGCAAGCACGGCAACACCGCGCCCGCCAGCAGCAGCACGACGGTAATGGCCTGGTTCACCGTGCCTTCCTCGACCAGCAATCGAAAACTCAATAGCGCCAGCGCCAGTCCGGCCAGCCCCAGGATGACGTTGGCCGCGGCCAGCTGCGGTAACTTGCCCACCAGCCACACGGGCAGCGGCGTGCGCCAATTGAAGATGCTCCGCGTCGGATATCCGCGTTGGGTCAATTCGGCCGCCGCGGCGTCGTAGTACGATTGGCCCGCATGGACGCGCTTGGCTTCGGCCTCGTACAGCTCGACGTCGCCCGGCCCCCGATCGGGCGCATCGGCAAAGCCGCTTCTGAGCGGCGAGAGCGTGATGGCGACGAAGAACCCCGCGGTGAGCAGAAATAGCAACAGCACCAGCCGCGCGCGTGTACGGTCGCGAGCGATATCGGTGGCGCTATGAGCGGCGGAAATCATGCAATCGTTCGGCGGCAGGAATGCGTGCGAGGGGGAGGGTCACCCGTGCGACACTCAAACGTAGCATCGGACGCGGCGACAACCGGTTTTGGGCGCGGGTGAACAAGGCGTCGTAATTGACACTTCGCCTGCAAACGGCAGAATCCGACCGTCAGGCCGTCTTGGGCGCTTGGGCATTCACCCGATCGTAGAACGAAAGTGCGAAGAGCACGAGCACCACGAGCGCGGCGATGGCGGGAGTGGCCCAAAACCCGGACCAGTCGTGCCCGCCGGAGCTGGTGCGGAAGTATTCGCCGGTTCGGCCGGCAATGTTCGAGCCGATGAAGCCGCCGATGCCCCAGGTGATAAAGGCGATCAAACCCTGGGCCGAAGCCCGAATGGTTCGGGGGGCCTTCTTGTCGACGTAGATGTAGCCGGTGACGAAGAAGAAGTCATAGCAGACGCCGTGCAGCAGGATGCCGCCGTATAGCATCCACATGCGGTCGTCGGCATTGCCGATGCTGAACAGCCAATAGCGCAGGGCCCAGGCCGCCATTCCGACCAGCAACATGTATTTGACGCCCAACCGTACGAAAAAGAACGGCATGACGAGCATAAAGAAGATCTCGGACATCTGGCCGTAGGTCATCTTCCCGACGACGTTTTGAACGCCGATGTCGGTAAGAAACGTCTCGGCGAAGCTGTAATAGAATTGCAGCGGCATGCAAATCAAGAACGAGCCGACGGCGAACACCGCGAACGGCCGCTGTTTCAATAGCGCGAGCGCATCGAGACCGAAAATCATGCGCACGTCGGCCTTTCCGCCGGGATTCGGCGGCGGCGTGTGCGGCAGCGCCAAGCAGAACAGCGCCATGAGCACCGCGGCGCCGGCACCCAATTGAAACGGCTGGGCGCTGTCGGCAATTCCCATCCAGCCGACCAGCAGCCCGGCGGCGATCCAGCCGATCGTTCCCAGCACGCGGATGCCGGGAAACTGCGTTGCCGGGTCGCTCATGTGCGTGAACGACAGGGCGTTAGTCAACGGCAGCGTGGGCATGTAACACAGAAAAAAGAGGATCATCAGCGGCAGGAAGACTGTGTAGCTGGTGGTCAGCGATAGGCCCAACAACAGCGCGGCGCCCGCCAGGTGCATCACGGTCAGGATGCGCTGCGTGGCGAAAAACCGATCGGCGATCATGCCCACGAAAAACGGGGCGACCATGGCCCCGATTGGCGAGGTGGCATAGATCATGCCCTTTTGCGGATCGGTGAACCCCAGGGTCTTGCTGATATAGCTGCCCATGGAAACAAACCACGCGCCCCACACGAAGTACTGCAGAAACATCATCACCGAGAGCTTCGTGCGCACCGTCAGATCCATCGGCATCACGCCGACTTCGGCCGCCGGGGTGGCGATTTCGCTGCGCGTCGGCTCGTGGCGTTCGCCGGTCGACATTCGTTGGGCTCCTAAAGACACAGGGAGAATGGCCGCAGGAAAACGGCCATTCTAGTGGCCCAACGGGCCGGAAGAAAGCACTCGATGCTGCGCGCGGCGTCTCTTTCTTGACGCTCGGTATGGCACCGCGAGGGGGGCTTGCGGATAGTCCTGCCAAGTTTTCTTGCTGATTTTTTTGTTGCAAGCCCGGCATTTCTTTTGGTAGACTCTTTCCGGGTACCAGATACCAAAAACGAAAGAGCTACTGACAAGGCGCCACGATTCTCAGCACGCGACCGCTTCCGGGCGGTCTTCCGTGTGAGAGCCGTGGCGCCTTTTTTGTTTGTCGTCGCCGAATCCCACAGCCGGATGGACCGGCTGGAAGGCCCTCTTCACGAGAGATTCCAAATGATTCGCACCCCAAGTCGGCTGACCTTATTCTCTGCTTGTGCCGCGGTTCTTTTTTCGTGCTCCGCAGCTTATGGCGGGTGGCCCGTCGCAACCCTGGTCGATTTCGACCCGAATCCCGCGGCTGAATTCGACGACTTTGTCAACCCGCTCGCGCCGGACCTCAAGCCGGTTCTGCTCAGCGCGCAAAACGGCATCGGCACCGCCAATAGCGGTGGCGTCCAAATCACGCCGCCGCCGTCCTCGCTCGCATTTGAGTTTTCGGCCTATTCGCTGGCCACGGGCAGCCTGGCGGGCCCCGGCGACTCGCTCCAACAAAGCATCGATTTTAAGTTTACCGACGAGAATTCGTCGGGGGTGGCGGGAATCGGGCTCATGCGCGTCAGCGATCAAAGTCACTTGCTGATTGGTGGCCTGGCCGGCGGCGGTAATGGGGATATCCTGATCGGCGGGGTCAACAACGAGGAAATCCAATTCATCGCGACGGCAACGCCCGACTCGATTCTGAACTGGTTCCGCCTGGATAGCACCTTTACCGCATCAGGCGACGCAGTGACGGTCATCGGCGGGCTGTACGATCTGGGGCCCGACGGCACGGACATTCCGTCGCTGGTGTTTCCCATCAACGCGATATTCACGAACGCCGAAGTGGCGACCGCACTGGATCTCTCTCCCGCGTTTTTGTTGGCGTCTCAGAACCCGACATCGGACTTGACCTACGCGGACAACTTTCAACTCGTGCCCGAACCCGCCACCGCCCTGGCGGCCGCTTTTGGATTCACCATCCTCGTGGCTTTCGGCTGGCGGCGGAAGGTGCGTCCACGTGAGATCACCGCGAGCGAAGTCCGATTCAGCGTTTGATGCAGGTCCTCATTCACAGGCCTACCGCACCAAACCAAGGGGAAATGCGATGCGATGGTCGCTCACTGTTGTCGTTTACGCCGCGCTTTCGGCGAATGCGTTCGCGCTCCCAATCATGTTCACGCACACCGGAAGAGGCTCGGGGACGATCGACGACATGCCGTTCTCGGACGCCGATTTCACGGTCACGGCTCTGGGCGCCACCGAAAATCGCAACGACGAAACCCCCGGCCTGTTCTTCATCAACCACGACTCGTCGTCCATCGACATTCGCGGTGTCGGCGTACTTCAGTTTGTTACCCCAACCAGAACGTTCGTGAACAACGGCGTTACGATCGTCGGGTTCTCGCGCGCCGGCTTCTCGGGGCTGGATTTGTTCAATGGTCCGGCCAACCAGGTTTTTGGGTCCTGGGACATGCTCAGTTCAGTCGGGCCGATCGATGGCACAGGCAATCTGCTGCAGTGGCTTTCCTCGCCAGTAGTGACCGATGCGGGTGTTCTTTTGTTTTCGAGTGGTTCGTCGAACGCAACGTTCAAGGCAACAATTGTCCCGGAGCCGACGTCCATGTTGCTGATGGCGATCGGAGCTTTAGCGTTCGGCCTGGGCTTCTGCCTTCGGCGTCAAGGCAAACGAGCCTAACGGGATGAACCCGAGGCCAAGCTTGCCCACGTTCAACTCTCCGACTGCCGTCGGCGTGTCGGCGTTTCTGCGCACTCGGTGAGCTCGCCATTCGCGAGCCCCCCGGGGAGACTCTGCGTAGCGGCCCCGTTCGTCGAAAAAAATGCACCCGCACCGCGCGGTTTGCGGCGCCGGCCCTGGGTATACTAGGCCTGACGAAGGATCTTGGGCAGCGACTCGGAGACTTGTAATGACCCTTTGCCGCTTGACTTGCATGTTGCTCCTGTGCCTCGTGGCGAACCGTGCGCCGCTCGCGCGTGCCGACGACGGTGGCGACGAAAAACCCTTCTCGGCGGACCAGGCCTACATCAAGGAAAACTACACGAAGTACGAATACAAGATACCGATGCGCGACGGCGTGGCGTTGTTTGCCGCCGTCTATGTGCCGAAGGATGCCTCGCAGACCTATCCGATCCTGCTCGGGCGAACTCCTTACGGCCTGCGCCCCTACGGTACGAGCAACTACCCTCAGTCGCCGGGCGGGCCGATGAAGTATTATGCCAAGGAACGCTTCATCTTCGCCTACCAGGACGTGCGCGGGCGGAACGCGTCCGAAGGGGAATTCGTTCACGTGCGTCCCCATCGTCCGCACAAGGATCCCAAGGACATCGACGAAAGCACCGACACGTACGACACGATCGCATGGCTCGTCGCGAACGTGCCCCAGAACAACGGTAACGTCGGCCTGATGGGAATCTCCTATCCCGGGTTCTACGCGGCCGCGGGCATGATCGACGCGCATCCGGCCTTGAAGTGCGTTTCGCCACAGGCGCCGGTAACCGACTGGTTCATCGGCGACGACTTCCGCCACAACGGGGCGCTGTACCTGGCGCACTCGTTTCGCTTCCTCTCCTTCTTCGGGCAGCCCCTGAAGAAGCCGACGCGCCAGTCGCCCGTTCCGTTCGATTACGAGACGCCCGACGGCTACGAGTTCTACTTGAATCTCGGTCCCCTGGACGAGGTGCAGAAAAGGCATTTTGAGAAAGACGTCATCTTTTGGGACGAGCTGTTGGAGCACGGAACCTACGACGATTTCTGGAAACAGCGCACGCTGGTGCCGCACCTGAAAAACATCCGGCCGGCCGTCATGACCGTGGGCGGCTGGTTCGACGCCGAAGATCTTTACGGCCCGCTGCACATTTACCGCGCGACCGAAGACCAGTCGCCGGGGGCTTACAACGTTCTGGTGATGGGTCCCTGGGCGCACGGCGAATGGCATCGCGGCGACGCCGAGCGGCTGGGGAACGTCGCGTTCAATCAGAAGTCGGGAGTGTTCTATCGTAATTCGATCGAGCTGCCGTTCTTGAAGCATTTTCTCAAAGGCGCCGAAGACCCCAAGCTGCCCGAGGCGTATACGTTCGAAACCGGAACCAACCAGTGGCGCAAGTACGACTCCTGGCCGCCGAAAAACACATCCGCCAAAACGTTGTACTTCCATTCCCAGGGCCGGCTGAGCTTCGAACCGCCCAAGGACGCGCGAGCCGACACGTTCGACGAGTACGTTAGCGATCCCGCCAAGCCGGTGCCGTTCATTCCCAACATCGCGATTGGCATGACCCGCGAGCACATGCTCGACGATCAACGCTTCGCGGCCACGCGCGGGGACGTTTTGGTCTATGCAAGCGAGCCCTTGGCCGAGGACCTCACGATTGCCGGTCCGATCGTGCCCAGCCTGTTCGTCTCGACGACCGGAACCGATTCGGATTGGGTGGTGAAACTGATCGACGTCTATTCGCGCGACTTCCCCAACCCTGATCCAAATCCCTCGGGCGTGCAAATGGGCGGCTACCAGCAGCTCGTGCGCGGCGAAGTGATGCGCGGCAGGTTTCGCGACGGCTTCGAGACGCCCAAGCCCTTCGAGCCCGGCCAAGTGACCAAGGTCGAGTACACGATGCCCGACGCGTATCATACTTTCCGTCGCGGCCACCGGATCATGGTGCAGGTTCAGAGCTCCTGGTTTCCACTGATCGACCGCAATCCGCAAAAATTCATCGACATCTACCACGCCAAAGGGGACGATTTTCAGAAGGCCACGCAGCGCGTCTATCGTTCGCCGAGAGAGAGTTCGCAGTTGCGGGTCCAGGTACTGACGCGTCGACCATCATAACAAATCGTCAGTTTCCAGACTCGGCGACATGGCTCGCATTGGCACGCGTCATTTATCAGGTAGAATTGAATTGAGTGGCTGCCTGTTATCGCGCTGGGGAATCGCATGAGCACGTCGTCGAGTCATCGTGGGGTTATCCACGGCAAGACAATCAAACTGGCCATAGATCCCGGGCTTAAGGAAGGCCAGGAGGTCGAGGTCACACTGCGCCCAGCGACGAATGCCGAGTCATGGGGCGAAGGTTTGCGCCGTGCCGCCGGAGTATTGGCAGATTCCTGGCAATCTGAAGACGACGAAATCCTCGAGGGCATTCAGGAAGACCGCGCCCGGTCGGGTGGTCGCGAACTACCTAGGCGATGAGTTTGTGAATCGGCTCGGCGCCTTCGACGCCGACGAGTTTTTGGTCGAGGCCGTTGTAGAAATAGGTCAGGCGATTCGGATCGAGCCCGAGCTGGTGAAGGATCGTGGCGTGCAGGTTCTTGACCTCGAGGCGGTCTTCGATGGCGGCACTCCCCAATTCGTCGGTCTTGCCAAAACTCGTCCCGCCCTTGATTCCGCCGCCGGCCATCCACATCGTGAAGCCGTAGGCGTTGTGATCGCGGCCGGTGCCTTTTTCATATTCGGCCGTGGGCTGCCGCCCGAACTCGCCGCCCCACACGATCAGCGTATCGTCCAGCATGCCGCGCTGCTTGAGGTCCTTGAGCAAGCCGGCAATCGGCTTGTCGGTTTCGCCCGCGTGCAGGTCGTGATTGGCCTTCAAATCGCCGTGGGCGTCCCAGTTGGCGTCGTTGTGGTTGCCGCCCGAGTAGAGCTGCACGAAACGAACGCCGCGCTCGACCAGTCGCCGCGCGAGCAGGCACTGGCGGCCAAAAACTTCCGACTGCTTGTCGTTGACGCCGTACAGATCGAGCGTGCGGGCGTCTTCCTGGCCCACGTCGACCGCGTCGGGAGCCGCGGCCTGCATCTTGAAGGCCAGCTCGTAGCTGGCGATGCGGGCCGCCAGATCGGTGTTGTCGATGCGCGCGTGCTGGTGATCCTCGTTGTAGCCGCGTATCGTGTCGAGCATCTCGCGCTGCATCTCGCGGCTGACGCCGGCCGGTGAATTCAGGTCCAGGATCGGGGCGCCTTGCGACCGCATGACGGTGGCCTGGTAAGTGGCCGGCATGTAGCCGCTGCTCCAGTTCTTCGCGCCGCTGATCGGGCCGCCGCGCGGATCGAGCATGACGACGAAGCCCGGCAGATTTTCGTTCACGGTGCCGAGCCCGTAGTTGATCCAGGAGCCGATGCACGGGCTGCCGCTCTGGATCTTGCCGGAATTCATCATCAGCATGGCCGAGCCGTGAATCGGCGAGTCGGCGGTCATCGAGTGAATGAACGCGATGTCGTCGACGCAAGTTGCCAGGTGCGGGAACAAGCTGGAAACCCACTGGCCGCACTGGCCGTGCCGCGCAAAATCCCAGCGCGTCTCGACAACGCGCCCTTGATTCTTATGCCCGCCGCGTCCGAACGTCTTCACCTCGACGGTTTTGTTATCCATGCCCTTCATGGCGGGCTTGTAGTCGAACGTGTCGATGTGGCTCGGGCCGCCGTACATATAGAGGAAGATCACGCTCCTGGCCTTCGACGCGAAGTGCGGTTTCCTGGCGGCCAGCGGGTTGGCCCACGGGGAAACGCCGTCGGCGGCGACGGCCTGTCTTGCCAGGAATCTATCGTCGCCCAAGAGGGCGGCCAATGCCGTGCCGGTGAAACCGGCTCCCGCTTGCCAAAGGAATTCGCGGCGAGTCCGGCCGCAGAAGTTGCGACGCGCGATCGGCTTGCTCATCTTCACATTCACTCCTGTCACCTTGCGTCTCCCAGCGAGCGCCCCGGGAGCGGACGCGTTCAATCGAGGTACATGAATTCGTTCAGGTTATACGCCGCGACGCAGAACCGCTCGAGCGCAGACTCCGGCGAGAGGCCGAATTTCTGCTCGAGCGTGGAAACCAATCGCAGACCGCGGTCGATCTCCCCGCGAGTGGGTTCGCGCTGGAGCGTGCGGCGCAGCGCCAGGGTGATCTGAGCTTCCGCGTCGTCGCCCGCTTTGCCGCGAAGATACTTGGCAAACACCGCCGCCTGTTCGTTGACAAAGTCGCTATTGAGCATGCCCAACGCCTGAGTCGGTTGTGTCGTGACGAAACGCACCGGACAACTGGCATCGGTGTCGGCGCCGTCGAAGCTGGCCATCATGGGTACAACGAGCGATCGCTTGACGTGGATGTAAATACTGCGTCGCGCGCGCTCTTCGGGAGACGATTTCCCCCAATCGGCGCCCGGCCTGGATTGGCCGGCCAGCACTTCGCCGGGGATCGCCACGTAGACGCTGGGGCCGAACATCTTGTGGCGATTCAAGCTGTTGTTGACGGCCAGGATCGAGTCGCGAATCTCTTCGGCTGACAGGCGCCGCACGTCGAACCGCCAGAACCGATTGTTGAGCGGATCGGCGGCCAGCGCGTCCGCGTTCGTTTTTGACGACATCCGATAGGTGCTCGACAGCATGATCAGCTTGTGCAATCGCTTGATTCGCCAGCCGCCCGCGACAAACTCGGACGCCAACCAATCGAGCAGCTCGGGGTGCGTGGGCGCGGTGCCTTGAAAGCCGAAATCGCTCGTCGAGCGAACGATCCCGCGGCCGAAGTGGTAGTGCCAGATGCGATTGACCAGGACGCGCGCGAAGAGCGGATTCGCGGGACTGGTGAGCCAGCGGGCCAAAGCCAGCCGGCGGCCGGTCGATGGAACCGGTTCGGGCGGCGGGACGATGGCCGGCTCGGGGGGCGAGAGGACCGTCAGGAACCCGGGTTCGACCTGATCACCCGTAGCGTGCGCGTTGCCCCGAACCAGGACGTGCGTCGGAGGGCATTCGCGCCCGTGCTCCTTGACGCACAAGGCCTGTTCAATTCCCGGCGGACGGAACAAGCGCAGCTCGTCTCGTTTCGCCGTGAGCCGGGCGTAGCGATCGAACTCCTCTTGCGTGAGGATTGTGCCGGCTCGTTTCCTGGCGATCTCGATGCGCGCCGCCTCGGTTTTCCAATCGTCCTTCTCGACGCCGGCGAGGTCTCTTGTAATACGTTCGTCGAGTTCGTCGAGCGCTTTGCGAACCTCGTTCGTTTCCTGTTTGTGCCGCTCGATAAGCTGTCTGTGGCGGCGCGCCTCTTCTTCGTCACCCAGCGTGCGAACGGACGCGTCCTCGACGCTTTCAATGGACCGCACGCCCAGTCGTCGGACGTTGCGGAACAGCGCGAGCATCCGGTAGTAGTCGGTCTGCGGAATCGGGTCGAGCTTGTGATCGTGGCAGCGGGCACAGCCAACCGTCATGCCGAGAAAAACCTCGCCGGTCGTGCGCACCAGATCGTCCAGGTCTTCGAACAATTCCTGCTCAGGGTCGACAGGCTCGTCCTGCCAGATGCCCAGCCGATAGAAACCCGTGGCGATGATCGAGTCGCGCGTGACGTTTTGCAATTCGTCGCCCGCGAGTTGTTCCGTGACGAACTGATCGTACGGCTTGTCCTCGTTGAACGAGCGAATGACATAGTCTCGATAGCGCCACACGAACGGCTTCGGCCCGTCGCGTTCGTAGCTGTTTGTTTCGGCATAGCGCACCAGGTCGAGCCAGTGCCGCCCCCAGCGCTCGCCATAGTGGGGCGAATCGAGCAGCCCGTCCACGACCCGCTCGAAAGCGCCGGGCGAATCGTCGGCCAGAAACGCGGCGGCTTCCTCGGGCGAAGGCGGCAGCCCAATGAGGTCGTAATAGGCTCGCCGCAGCAGCGCCGTCTTCTCGGCGGGCGCCGCGGGCGAAAGCCCGGCCTCGTCGAGTTTCGCCAGCACGAAGCTGTCAATCGGATTCCGCGCCCAGAGGGTGTTGGCTGCCGCCGGTCGCTCGGGGCGCTGGACGGGTTGAAACGACCAGAACTTCTTGGTCGCCGCCGAGTGTTCTTCGGCGCTCGAGACACTCCGGGTGGCGCCGATGCAACATATTAGGACGGCGACGGCCACGATGGGCCCATATCGCGTGCGGCAGGGCATTTCCGCTCTCCGGTGCGCGTCATGGATTCAGGATTACCCATTCTAACCCTGTTTCGCGGCGATTGCGAGCCGTGCCGGTCCGGCCTGACAGTAAGGCCTCGCCGGCCGCTTTTGTTTCTTAGGGGTTCAAGAACCTGCCCTTTCGTTTGAAAAACTCGAATCCGTCAATAAAGTTAATGCGGCTATTGCCGTCGAAGTCGAAGAACCAGAGGAAGGTGGGATCACCCGAGCGCTTGTTGTAGCTGCTCCGGAACAGCGCATAGTCGAGATTGTCTACGTCGCGGTCGCCGTCGGCATCGCCATAAAAGCGGAAGAATTCGTCCACGCGGTTGCCTCCGGCGACGGAGTTGCCGTCGCCATCGAGAGCCTGGCCCGCGCCATCGCGAATCTTGTCGGCGCGAATGGTCAGCGCGTAGTTGCCGTCGGCCAGCGATCCGCCGACGATCCCCTGGCCGCTGAAGCTAAGCACCGCGACGCTGTGGTCGTCAACGACGGAGGTGTAGACGTTAACTGTGACCGATCGGCCGCCGCGCTTGATGAGCTCGAACGCGCCGGGGTCGATGGTGACGATCTCGCTAAAGATAACGGTGATTCGATTGACGACCGAGCGCTGAGCGGAGCCATCGGTGATCACGACGCTTTGGACGGCGGCCGGGGGGTCGACCGGAATCTCGGGTGAGACAATCCACGGTTCGGCGCCCGTGGCATCATTGGCCGAAAAGTACAGCGTGCCGTTGACGTTCGCCAGGGAGGACGGGAGGGAGTCGGCCGAGCCCAGATTGATATCCCGGACCAGGTTGGTCCCGTTGAGGGTACCGTTGCTTTTCCAGAGCTCGAAGCCGTGCGTGCCGTCATCGGCCCTAAAGTACAGCGTCCCGCTCACATTCGTGAGATTGGACGGGAAGGACGCCGCAGCGTTCGGGTTGATGTCTGCCACGATTTCGGTGTTAAAGGCCGTACCCTTGCTCTTCCACAGCTCGCGGCCGTGCGTGCCGTCATTGGCCGCAAAGAACAGCGTCCCGCTCACGTTCGTGAGATTGTTGGGGCTGGAATCCGCAGCGCCTGGATTAATGTTTTCGACGATGCTGGTGGTGGTTGCGTCGGCTGCCGCGCCGCCGGTGCTCTTCCAGAGCTCCTTGCCGTTGGTGCCGTCATTGGCGCTGAAGAACAGCGTCCCGCTCACATTCGTGAGATAGAACGCGCTGGAACTCGCAGCGCCTGGGTTAATGTCTTCGACGCGGCTGGTCGTGGTTGCGTCGGCTGCCGCGCCGCCGGTGCTTTTCCAGAGCTCGTTGCCGGTGGTGCCGTCGTTGGCGCTGAAGAACAGCGTCCCGCTCACATTCGTGAGAGAGGCCGGGGCGGAATCCGTAGCGCCCGGGTTAATGTCTTCGACGCGGCTGGTCGTGGTTGCGTCGGCTGCCGCGCCGCCCGTGCTTTTCCAGAGCTCGTTGCCGGTGGTGCCGTCGTTGGCCATAAAGAACAGTACCCCGCCCACGTTCGTGAGCCTTTGCGGGAGCGAACCCGTAGCGCCTGGGAAAATGTCTTCGACGCGGCTGGTCGTGGTTGCGTCGGCTGCCGCGCCGCCGGTGCTCTTCCACAGCTCAAAGCCGGTGATGCCGTCGTTGGCCTGAAAGAACAGCGTCCCGCTCACATTCGTGAAAGAGAACGGACTGGAACTCGGAGCGCCTGGGTTAATGTCTTCGACCCGCACGGTACCGGCGAGTGTACCATCGCTTTTCCAGAGCTCGATGCCGGTGATGCCGTCATTGGCGCTGAAGAACAGCGTCCCGTTCACATTCGTGAGATTGAACGGGAGCGAACCCGAAGCGCCTGGGAAAATGTCTTTGACCAGGACGGTGCCGGCTTCCGTACCGTCGCTTTTCCAGAGCTCCTGGCCGTTGGTGCCGTCGTTGGCCGTAAAAAAAGCAATCGAGCCGACTTCCACAAAGCGGTCGGGGTCCGAGCCTCCAAGGGCGTTGAGGTCGGCCAACAGAGTTGCCGTGACGGCCAGCAGCCGGCGGTTTTCCAGGGGTTCGAGGTTGAAGCGACGCGCCACGAGCCGCGAGCGTGCGCTTTGCCGCGACGACGGCCGGCGGGGCGTGCGTGAAAAACGAGATGGCAGTGAATTGATGACAGAGCGAAGCCACATGGGAAATCTCCCTTGCCAATGTGGTCTGCTCTATAATCGGGACGGCCCCCGATTCCGGCGCGCAAACCGTGCGCCGCTTCGGGATAACTCGCAACACGCGCGTTTGGCCTGGCCGGTGAGGAGCTTGCCTGGTGTCGAGCTGACGTACCGGAAACGACCGATACCGCGTATGCTGACTCAAGTCTCCACATCCCAGTAAAGTCACTGCGGGGGTGGCTCTAAGTGGTTCATCTTGGTCTGTGGCCAAAACGCACAGAGACATCAACAATTAATTGACGGCCAAGGTCCACATTTCGGGTCGATTTGTGTCGTGCTCGGCCGTTGTCCCGCTTCGCTGTCGTGGCCCAACCAGCGGCCGAAACACGACTTAGGCACCGAATGTTCCTTTGGAATCTTGTGCGAAGCGGTCCGGTGGGAGCTACAATGGCTCACGGCGCACAGCCGTTCTTCGGTCCGGTCCGCGCTTAGGGCGGCGTGCCCCGCCGACACAAGTGCGGCACTGGCGCTTCACAATCACTGTGTCGTCGCGCGGACGGGCACCAGGATCGCGAAACGGCTGCTGGAGACCGGCTGTGATGTTGGATCAAGTCGCGTTCGATGCGTTTATCGGTCGCATCCGGGCGGGCGACGAGCAGGCTGCCGCGGAACTGGTGCGCATCTACGAACCGCTTATTCGCCGTGAAGTTCGGCTCCATATCCGTGATCGCAGGCTCTATCGGCTGTTCGAGTCACTCGACGTTTGCCAATCGGTATTGGGCAGCTTTTTCGCCCGCACGGCCCTGGGGGAATACGATTTGGAAACGCCCGAACAGCTCATCAAGCTTCTCGTGGTCATGACACGCAACAAGGTGGCCACGGCGGCGCAGCGGCAGCATCGACAGCGACGCGACAACCGGCGAACCACCGGGCCAGAGGAGTTGGAAAGGGTCGCTGACCCCGGGCCGTCTCCTAGCGAACAAATCTCCGGACAGGAATTGTTGGAGCGATTTCGGGCGGGCTTTACCGACGAAGAGCGGGCCATCGCGGATCTTCGCAAGGACGGGCTAGGCTGGGCCGAAGTCACAACCCAATTAGGCGGCACCCCGCAGGCTCGCCGAATGCAGCTTGCTCGCGCGGTCGAGCGGGTTTCTCGGCAAATCGGCTTGGATGAGCCCGAGACCTAGCTCGCCCTTGCAACGCCTGAGTCAGAATCCCGCCACGGCGGATTTGCCGCACTCAGCGCGGGACCCAGGACAACGCCATCTTGAATGTGCGTTGTTCGCCGAAACCGCGATAGACATTTTAGAGGAGAACCGCGTTGTCTGAATCAAAATCCATTCCGCTGGCTTCCTCGGACGCCCCCATTGAACGGCTGGAACCTGCCGAGCAGCTTTTGCGCCTCTGGGAGCAGGGAACTCGCGTTGACGTAGATACTTTCGTGAAAGCCGCCGGCCCGCTCTCTGCGACACAATTGGCGGCCGTGCTCTACGTTGACCAACACCAGCGCTGGCAGGCGAACGAGCGGACCGCCGTCGAGAGCTACCTACAGCGCTTTCCCGAGGTATGCACGGACACGGAAGCGGTGGTTGACGTCATTTTTCACGAGTACCTCCTGCGCGAACGGCTGGGGGAATGCCCGGCATCAAAGGAATATGCCGACCGCTTTCCGGCGTATTCCGATGCGCTCGAAAGCCAGATCGCGTTTCACCGTCTCCTAAAGGACAGCGATTCCCCGCTCGCTGAACCGCTGTCTGCCGCATCGACGGTCTCGAATCCGGCGCACGGCCCGTCGCGGGCGGGCGTCGCGGCGCAAGCTCAGATTGGCCTTGTCCCCCGCGGAGGTTTGTCGTCGAGTCGCGAGGTTCAGTCACTTTTGCGGCAACGATTGCGACTCTTCTCCGCCATTTCTTGCGTAGCGTTCCTTCTTTATGTGCCAGTCTTATGGACGCTGTTTACTGCTTCGTGGGGCACCACGCTCTACTTGGCGGTGGTCGCCGAAGCCGCTTTCATCGCGGTGCTCATGTCGAGCCACTGGTCATTTTCGCTGCGCACCCTGCGCTGGATCGAGGCCTGTCTTTTCCTGGGGCTGCTACTTTATTTCGGCTACCAACAAGTCCAGTTCTTTCAAGTCGGCTTCTTTTCTTCGCTCGCCCTCGACAGTTGGATCGGTCCGGCGATCGCAGCCAGAACTATGAGTTGGCCGTGGGCTGTGACGATCATCAGTTATGGGATCTTGATACCGAACACCGCGCGGCGTTGCATTGTTGCCGTCGGCGCGATGGCCGCGGGTTTCCTGGCAATCACGTTGGGCCTGGCCCTGGCGACTACGTCAGCGCCCGCAAGCGCTATCGCCAGCTACGTCCTGTGTTCGATCACCGACATGGCCTTCACCGCGGCGATCGCCGTTTTCGGCGCATATCGCATCGCGACCTTGCAGCAGGCGGCGTCAGAAATGCGAAAACTAGGGCCGTACCGGCTTATCAAGCGTCTCGGAGCAGGCGGCATGGGCGAGGTCTACCTGGCCGAGCACGCTCTGCTGCGTCGACCGTGCGCCCTGAAACTGATCCGACCCGACAAAGGCGGCGACTCGCACTTCCTGTCTCGCTTCGAGCGCGAAGTGCAAACGATGGCCACCCTGACGCACCCGAATACCGTCCAGATTTATGACTATGGTTTGGCCGCAGACGGCACGTTTTACTACGCGATGGAGTATCTGCCTGGCTTGTCGTTGCAGGAACTTGTTTCCAGGCACGGACCGCTCCCGCCCGAGCGTGCGGTATATCTCTTGCGACAAGTGTGCGGAGCACTGCGCGAGGCTCACGCCGTTGGCTTGGTCCATCGCGATATCAAGCCGGCCAACATTCTTGCGTGTCAGACCGGCGAGATGTACGACGTGGCCAAGCTGCTCGACTTCGGCCTGGTCCGCGTACACGGACTAAGCAAAGACGGAAATACTCTGACAGGGATCGGCACGATTGCCGGAACACCCGCCTTCATGTCGCCCGAACTGGCCGCCGGTGCGAACGAAGTCGACGAGCGGAGTGATATCTACAGCCTCGGGGCGGTGGCATACTTCTTGTTGACCGGCCGGCCGCCGTTTGTGCACGCCACGTCCGTGGAAACTATGGCCGCACATCTTTCCGAGGCGGTCGTGCCGCCGCGTCGGCTGCACGCCGAAATACCCACCGACCTCGAAGAAGTCGTCATGCGCTGCCTGGAGAAGGAGCCGGGGAAAAGGTTTCAGGAGATCGTGGTTGTTGAGGAAGCATTCGCTAGTTGCGCGTGCAGTCGCGGTTGGTCCTGGGAACAGGCTGCCGACTGGTGGCGCAGCCAAGACGTGATCCCGACAGAATGCCACTCTTCGGCCACGTAAGCGCAACTACTCAAGAGCGCGTCGTCGCAACCTGTTTCGAGTGGCCGCGGCTGTCCCAGTGCTGAACCTTCTTCACGTCGACCAGGCGAACGTAGGCATCGTGGACTAATGCCGTTGCCTGGAGCGTCTGTCCCGGCTTCTCTTGGGCCAGCCGCTGCGCGGCCAGCTTCCGCAGTTCGGCATAGACCAGCGGCAAGAGCTGCTCGGCGGCCTGGGCATCGCCCTGCTCAATCGCCGACAGGATCTGCGTGACGTCGTTCATGCGGCTGGCCCAAGCTGGCATGGCCACCCAGCGAAGCCGCCATTATACACGCAATCGATCGCGGAGTTTGAACCAAATGAGCAGCGCGAATCACGAACTTCTGGGGCACGAGCGGCGAAGCGGTGGTTTCGTGGCGAAGCCGTCTGCGAAAAGCGGTATCTCCGCGTCTATATGACCCATCTATGGCGCAAGATCGAATCCGATCCGTCCCGCCCGCGCTATCTGTTGAACGAGCCGGGAATCGGCTATCGCCTGGCGTCCGAGTAGTCGACCCGTGCGGCAAGGTGCCATCAGGCGACGTGGTGATGCCGGCCGACGATCCGCACCGTGCTGGCCTGCGGTCCTTTGTCGCCTGGTTCCTCGACAAAGATAATCTCCGTTCCGATCGAGAGCGCGTCGAATTTGTCGTCGAGTACGCTGTTGGCGTGAAAGTAGATCTCTCGATTGTCCGGCGTCTCGATGAAACCGTATCGCGCTTCCGGGAACAGCCTGGCGACTCGCCCGGGGGTGCGGACGTCGTGGTGTTTAACGTCCTTGCGCTGGCGCCGGACATAATCCTCAAGCCGCCGGGCAGCGGCATCAAATGCGTCGCGAATGGCGACGTTGACATCTTTGTAGGACGGATCGTGCTCGGCGGGCTCGTGGACGACGGCAATCTCCTCGCGAGGAACTTTGATGTCGACGCGGATCTGATAGACGTTTCCGGTCAGGTGATGACGGTGCGGCACGTCGACCACGACGCGGCAGCTCATGATTTGGCCGCAAAACTCATCGAGCTGCGCGGCCTCTTCTCGAATCCGGTTCTCGATCGACTCTGAGCGTTCGAGATTATGAAAACTGATTTGCAGGGGAAGTTTCATGGTTGAATTCCTAAACGGAAGCTTGCCGGTGCGCGGCTTCAGGACCACAGCGAGCGAATCTCGGCCGGCAGAACGCCTTTGATCTTCTGGACTTCTCCGGGCGTGACGTGCTTGGCCAGGACTTGAAACACCGCTTGAGTAACGCGCCCGTCGTTGCGGTTCTCGTCGCTGCACTCGGCCGCGACGTGGGCGAGGAATTCCGCTTTCTTTCGCTCCGCCAGCGGCTTGCCGGCCGGGTGGTAACCCTCGTAGTAGAACCCGCGGATCAGCATCGGCAATTGCGCCGCCAGGTGAGCCGAGTCATCAACGCTAATGCGGTCGCGCAACGCGTGAAGCACCGCGCGCAGCGCGATGTAAGCCCGATGCTTCTCGTGCCAGCCGAGCCGCTCCATCAGGTCGATCAACCAGGTATGGGTGACTTCGATGGTGTGCTCAAAAACGGCCACGGTATCCACGGTCATGACGAATACTCCTTTCCGAGAGGGATTGTTTTAATGGATCGTGCTCGCAGGGTGCGCTTTGGTTAAGCCGTTTGCGGAGCAAACTCCTTGAGGATTTCGAGAACCTGTTCGTCGTCGATCGTCGGGAAGACTTCATAAAATTGTCCGACGGCCCAGAAGTGTCTGGCCTTCAACAGGCACACGACTTTCTCACCGTGCTGTTCGAACGCCGCGATTCGGTCCGCCGGCGCGACCGGCACGGCGACAATCAATTCCGCCGGCTCGTGCGACCGGACCGTTTGCACGGCCGCCATCATCGTCGATCCGGTAGCAATTCCGTCGTCGGTGATGATCACCGAACGCCCCTTCATCGGTGCTTCGGGGCGGACGCGCCGCACGCTTTCTTTGCGACTAGCGATGACGGACAGTTGATGTTCTTTCTCCCGGTGAAAGTACTCGTCCGTAACACCGGCCGCTTCGGCCGCACCCTCGTTCAAGTAAACCTCGCCACTTTCCGAGATGGCCCCGATTGCCAGCTCGGGTTGGTCGGGCGCACGCAGCTTGCGCGATAACACGACGTCCAACTCCGCCCCGATTTCGCGAGCCAGGACAGCGCCAGTTACGATGCCTCCGCGCGGGATCGCCAGAACGAGGGGGTTCTTGAACTCATAATCGCGCAGCGTTGCCGCCAACTGGTAAGCGGCATCCTCCCGGTCACGAAACATGGTTGGCTCTCCGGGTTCAACTCCAATTGGTTGATCACCGGCTTTCACGTGTAGCACGCGCCGTGCCAACTGTTCGACATGCGATGGCGCAGGCAGTTGAATCCCTCCGGTGGCCGCCAGGCGGCAAATGACAGCTCGAACTCAATCTTTTGCCGGTCTCGCGCCGTGCGATTGGGCACTGGAAGTGTGCCTAATCGCACCGATCCTTTGGTTTCTCAGTATGCTGAGCCGGCGGCCGGTGCGCATGCTCCTTTGGCACGCGGAGTGCAATCCATCGCCCGGCAAACCTACGAGGAAACGATCATGGCGCGGTCGCTTGAGATGCCGTGGACGCTGATTTCCGGAAACGCGCATCCGGCGCTGGCCAAGGACCTGGCCGGCGAGCTCAACATCGAAGCCCAAATGGCCGACATCGGAGCCTTCGCCGATGGCGAGACCCGCGTGCATTTGGGAACGGACGTGCGGGGCAAGGCCGTTTTTATCGTCCAGCCCACGTCCCCGCCGGTCGACGAGCACCTGATGACGCTCGCGCTATTGGTCGATGCGGCGCGAGCTGCCGGGGCGACACAGATCACCGCGATCGTGCCCTATTTCGGCTACGCTCGTCAGGAACAGCGCGGCCGCGTGGGAGAAGCGCGCTCGGCGCAGGTTGCTGCGCGGCTATTAGGTGCTGTCGGGTTGGATCACTTGATCACGCTCGACTTGCACGCCCCAGCTTTGGAAAGCGCCTTGCCCATGCCGGCCACCCTGCTGCGGGCGGATGAGCTCTTTCTGCCGAAAATGAAAAGCTGGGGTATTTCCGACCCGCTTGTAGTGACGCCGGATGCCGGGGGTCTTAAACGAGCGCAGCGCTTTGCGTTGGAATTAAATGCTCCCTTGGGCGTGATCGCCAAGCACCGCCCGGACGCGGATGCGGCCGTCGTGATGGAAGTCCTGGGCGACGTGCGAGACCGAACTTGCCTGATTGTCGACGACATGGCAAGCACCGGACGCACGCTGGCAGCCGCCGCGGAGGCTCTCAAACAACGCGGAGCCCGAGAGGTCCATGCGATCTTTACGCACGCCGTCATGGCACCCGGAGCGCTCGCACGACTTTTCGCTGCTCCCCTGGGCCGGTTGGTGACGTCCGACAGTATTCCGGTCCCCGCAAACCCGCGATTGGAGGTCGTTCGTACGGCTGGGCTATTGGCCACGAGTGTGCGGAGGCTGATTCAGCGGAGCGACGACTGAACCGACCCCTTCAATAAATGCCAATCCGTTGGGATTGCAATTAGCCCGACCGATTGGACCAACCCAAGCTTGCATGGCGTCGTAGCCTGACAGCGAAAAACGCTCAGGGACCCGGCCCTGAACAGAAAACCGGGGTAATTCGAATTGTCATCGACGGTCGTCGTCGAGAGGACCACTTCGCGCCAGACGGTCCAGGCTTGTATTCCGACCTTTCGACCTATCTGCCGGTCGAGCTGTTTTGGAGCTCTGCACCCTCGCCCTTCGACTTGCTGCGATCGCCCTTCGAGTTGCTGCGCCCCTTCGAGCCCGCGCGCATCTAGCCGCCAGCGCTTGTTGCTTGCGGCTTATCAACTGCTCTGTTTTTGCAATGGAGCATTCTACCTCGCACACCGCAGCATTCACGATGCACTGCGTGATTCGCTGGCCGCCGGCGCTGTGTCAGCGAGCGATTGCGGCGGCGGTGGTCGCCTTGACATCAGGAGGGCAGGCTGATACTGTTCCTTGTTCCCACTCTGGGGGATTAGCTCAGTTGGGAGAGCGTCTGGCTGGCAGCCAGAAGGTCAGGGGTTCAAGTCCCCTATCCTCCATCCCCGGAGTTTGCAGGGTAGTGCACGCAAGCGCAGACCCTAGCAAACTCCGGGCTTTTTTGCGCGCGTGCCTCTCGCTCTGCGACTCCCCGCGACCCGCCGCGTGCGCTTGCTGCGCCGCTTTTTGCGCCGCCTGTGCGCCGCCCGATTCGTCGTCCGATTCGTTGCCGCCGACCGCCCGGGCGAAATGTTCGTCGGTGGTCATCAGGTAGTGCTTCATGGCGATGTTGGGCGTGTTACCCAACCAACTCGTCACTACCTGGACCGGGTAATCCTCCGCAAGCTCTGTCTCGCGGCTAGCCCGCAGGTTGTGGAAGAGCCGGGGCCAGGGTTGGAATCCGGCGCGACGGATGATTTTCGCCACCACTCCTCATCAGGAAAACAAAAAAGCCCGATGTCTTTGTGACACCGGGCTTTGGCAGCCAGCAGACCGTA
>JBBDNV010000035.1:0-37334 GCA_040877415.1 Pirellulales bacterium | reverse complement strand
ATGGAATCAGATCATCAATTATGCTCGGGCCAAACTTCCCGAGCAATCGAGCAGCTCGGTCGGTAGCAGTTCGGTCTTCAAATGAATCATGGGGCCAAGTAGGCATGTTGACGATAGCCAACAAACCCGCTCTTGCGTGGACGCCCAGATCGCCAACCGTTCCCAACGCTTCGGCGGCCTCTGTTCGCACGGCAAGGCTTGGATCGTTTCGGCTCATTTTCACGAGTTCCGATTGGATTTGCTCATCTGAGTACCGAAACGTTGCAAGGCTCCCAGCCATGATCTTGCGGTATCTCGGCTCCGGATGTCTCAACAGGCGCAGGATTGTCGGGGTGGCTGGTTTGCCGAAGCGAATCAGAAAGTCGGCATAGAAACCTGCCATTACGTCTGTCTTCGGGTCAGCGATGACCTCGTAAAGAGCAGCCATCGCCTTCTGTTTCGTCTCGTCACCAAGCTCCGCGACCGCGCCGGGCTTCATGGCTTCGATGACAAAGAGGGTGAAAGGACCGAGCTTTTTGTCGCCCAACTGCGATTCGAGCATCGGAAGGGCGGCTTCCGCGTCCGGGCCCATCGCCACGAAAAGCTCATAGAAGGGATCACGGTTAGTGGCCTCCTTCATGGCCCGAAGCACGTCCGGCATAACCTTCTGTCCGCGCGCGACCAATTCTCGTTGAGCGGCAAGGCGAGTTTGCCTATCGCGAGATGAGAGACTGGCAACGAGTTCGTTCGTCGATTTGGTTGTTTCACGCTGAGCGTCGGACAGAACGACCGGCGGCTCCTTTCCCCAAGCTACATTCAACAACCAGTCATAAACCACATTTGCGCGGCGCATCGCAGCCAATCGCACCGGCGTGACTCCCTCTTCGTTGCCAACGTCCAAGTTCGCGCCGGATTGAACGAGGAGGCGGATGCTTTCGAGATCACTGTGCCCGGCAATTGCCGAGTGCAAAGGCGTTTCACCTTTGTTGTCCGTCGCGTTCGGATCGGCGCCTCTCCCTAGCAGCAATCGCACGGTATTGAGTCCCCCCGACCTCGCCGCAAGGTGCAGCGGAGTGCTGCCATCACTCAGTCTCACATTAACGTTGGCCCCTTTGTCCAACAGCAGGTTGAGGATTTCCGAATGACCTCCCGATGCAGCGCCAGCCATACCAGCATCGGGCCTGACTCCGGCTTCCATCAAAAGCTTCGCAGCCTCGATCCGTCCGTTCCGGCTGGCAACCTCCAACGCGGAATCGGCGAGTTCCGCGCCGGCTTCAAGCAGTATCTTTACGGCTTGTGGTTCAAGTAACGCAGCCGCTTCGACGAGCGGTGAGCGACGGGACCGGTCCTTTGCGTTGACGTCCGCGCCGTGATCGATCAGCAGCTTCATCACCTTCAAATGACCGCCGCTGGCGGCTATGTGCAACGCAGCTCGCCCGTTGTAGTCCGCATTGGGATTTCCTCCCTTTTTAAGAAACTTGGCAACTTGCTTCGCATTCTCGTCGACAAAGAACGCTACCAGAGCTTGGTTGATTTGCTGAGCGTCGACGCGTGAAGCCACAGTCGCGAATAACACGAGGAGGCCAGGCACCCAAAATGGCGACGTCACGTTGAAGACACTCATTCGTCGATCGCCTTTGGAGAATCAATGAGAGCGGCCCGTAAATAATGCGTTGGTCGCCTAGCAGGATTTTCACAGCCTCGGTCTTCGCCGAAAAGCACAGGGGTCGGAAGCACGACCGCTCAATTTCCGTGCCAAACGAAGGCTGGCCGCGCTCAAAGTGTGTCAGCTTTCGGGTTACAACCTGTCCAGCGTTTCGCTGCCCGCGCGCGTCGCGGTGGCCCGCCACACGGCCAGATCGATGTTGTCTTCCACAAAGCGGGTGCTGCCGTCGCAGAACACGACGTTCACGCCGTCGGGATGGTAGCTGCGGGCGGCCATAAATCCCTTTTGCTGCGGCTGGTTCATGCAATCCCATTGCGGCGGGTTGGGCGTGAAGTGGTGGTTGTAGAGCGTGTTGCCGTAGTTGCCCAGAATCCATTTGGCGCCGCGCGCGTTGTACCAATTGCCCGAGCCGGGCGAGGCGCAGCTATTGTCGTCGAGCACGACGGAGTTGCTCAGCTCGAGAATGAACAGCCCCGTTTGAGGCGGCGTGAACGGCAACCCGGTTCCCAGCATGCGCTCGCTAAACGCCGCGGTGTGCGACGAGCCGTCCAGCAAGTCGCGAAAGCGGACCTGGGACTCCCCGAAGAAAACTCCGTCGGCTGGCCACAGGCTGCCGTCGACGGCGGCGCTGCCCGAGTTGGCGGCGTAGTTGGTCGCACCGAACTCGGAGCCACTCACGCGGCCGGCCGACAAATCGCTGGGACATGCGAGCATGGCTACGGTCGTGATGGCGGCCGGATAGTTCGCTTTGCCGCTGTAAGGCACGCCTTTGACGACGACGTTCGTCGGCGCCTGAGACAAGTCGATCAGGCCTTCGAGTGAGCTCTCTTCCACGTAGGGCAACAAATACGCCAGCGCCGAAAAAATCTTGGGGGGCGGACCGCCGCGACCGGGCGGAAACCGCCCCTGGCTCTGGTGGAAATTCTGCAGCGCGACGCCGATCTGTTTGAGATTGTTGAGGCAACTGGTGCGCCGGCCGGCTTCCCGAGCGGATTGAACCGCCGGCAGCAGCAGCGCCGTCAACACGCCGACAATGGCGATCACCACCAGGAGCTCCACCAGCGTAAAGCCGGATCGAGCTCGGCGAGGCCGCTGACCTTGCCGGGAGCCGAGCGCAGTCGGCCCGGGTCGACGTCCACGTTCGAGCAAAACTGACATGCCGGTTGTCCTTTTCGAACATCACATTGTGGCACGCCCGGCCAGGCGTGTCACTTGTTCTTCTTCGCCTTCTTTCCGCCTTTCTTGCCCGGGACTTCTGTTTCGCCCACGTAATCGGGATTCGGCGTCGGCATTTTGGCTCCGACACTCTTTCGCCAGGCGGCCAGCATTTCGCGCAGCTCCCTCGCCCGGTCGGGCTCGGCGCCCGCCCGATCGGTCCGCTCGGCCGGATCGTCTTTCAGATTGTATAGCTCGACGTGATTGTCCTCATAGAACTCGATCAGCTTCCAGTCGCCTTGGCGAATCGCCCCGCCGGGGATGCCGCCCTGGTTGCCGTAATGCGGGTAGTGCCAAAACAACGGTCGCGGCGGGAGCGGACCCGATTGTTTCAACGCCCCCACGATGCTCACGCCGTCCTGTTGCCACTCGGTATGCTGCGCCAGGCCGCACATTTCCAGAATCGTCGGAAAAAAGTCGGTCGACGTGACTCTCTCTTCGCTGGTGCCGCCGGGCTTGACCACTCCCGGCCAGCGCACGATAAGCGGCACCCGCACGCCGCCTTCGTACAACCATCCTTTGCCAGCCCGCAACGGAGCGTTCGAGGTCGGCGAGCCTTCGGACGTCGATAGCCCTCCGTTGTCGGAGGTGAAGATGACGATCGTCCGCTCGGCCAGCTCGAGCGCGTCGAGCTTGTCGAGCACGCGGCCGACGTTGGTATCGAGATCCTCCATCATGGCGGCGTACACCGGGTGATCCTGCACGCGGCGGTCTTGGCGCTGGCGCTCGGGCCGGAATCGTTCGCCTGAGGGCGCTATCGCGGCGGCTTTCTTTTCGTACTTCGCCAGTAAATCCGGCCTGGCCGCTAGCGGCGTGTGCACCAGGTTATGCGGCAGATAGATGAAGAACGGCTCGTCCCGGTGTTTTTCGATGAACGCCAGCGCCGGCCCGGTCGTCCGATCGGCCCGATCGACGAGGTGGAATCCGCGGCCGTTTTCGCCCGAGACCGATTCGTCGAATCCTTGCGTTTGGGGCAGATAGCCGCTCTGGCCCAAGTGCCATTTACCGAACATGCCGGTCGCGTAACCGGCCTCTTTGAGCGCTTCGGCGATCGTCACCTCGCTGTGCGGCAGCTCGTGCCGGTAGGGAGCCGGCAGTAGTTTTCCGATGCGGGCGCCGGGAATGTAATCGGTAATCCCCACGCGGGCCGGCCAGCGGCCGGTCATCAGGGCCGCGCGAGTGGGCGAACAGACCGGACATGCGGCGTATGCATTGGTAAACAGAATTCCCTCGGTTGCCAGGTGGTCGAGCCGGGGCGTTTCGTAGAAGGTCGAACCCGTGCAACCCAAATCGGCCCAACCCAAGTCGTCGGCCAGGATGAGCACGACGTTGGGACGGCGCTCGGCGGGCGCAGCGCTTGACAGTGCGGGCCAAATCGCGGCGGCCGACAAGCAACCAACGATCGAGTGAAGTAACTTCCGCCTGTTCATTACGATGATCCTTTTTAGTTGGCTTTCCGGGCCTGGCGGGCTTTCTTGGCTTTGCCCGCTGGCGCCGCCGGATAGGGTATTACGTGGGCCCCCTTGGCCCAGGCTTGCCACTTGGCGGTCAGTTGACTCGCCCATTCGGGTTTTTCTTTGGCCAGGTCGTAGAGCTCCGTGCGGTCGGCCGCGAGATCGTAAAGCTCCCAAGGCCCCTGGCGACCCATGCGCACCAGTTTCAGATCGCCGACGCGCACCGCGGCGTTGCCTTCGTGTTCCCAGAACAGCGCGTCGCGTTCGATCGGCTGATTGGCAAAAGCCGGCACGAGACTGCGGCCTTCCGGCGGAGCAATGTCGCGTCCGTCGAACGTTTTAGGGTAGGTTGCCCCGCCCACGTCCACACAGGTGGCCATCATGTCGATCACGTGCCCCGGCTGGTGGCGCAGCCCGCCCTGGTCGGCGATGCCATTCGGCCAGTGCGCGACGAACGGGGTGGCGATGCCGCCCTCGTGGTTGAAATGTTTGTAGCGGCGGAACGGCGTGTTTTCGAGCACGGCCCACGACTCACCGCAGAAGACGGTCGAATCGACCGAGCCGGGCACGTCGCCGTCGAACCGGCCGCCGGGACCGCTCTCGGCATTGCCGCCGTTGTCGCTCATGAAGAGGATGAGCGTGTTGTCGAGAACGCCCCGCTCGGCTAGCGCGCCGGTCAGTCGACCAATGCTGGTGTCGACGTGCGCGACGCAGGCCGCGTAAATCGCCATGATGTGATCGAACCGATCCTGTTGTTGGCTGCTGAGCGCATCCCACGCCGAAACGCCCGGGGGCCGCGGCGACATTGGCCAGCGTCGCTCGACGATGCCCAGCTCAAGTTGTTTGGCGTGGCGGGTCTTGCGCAAGGCGTCCCAGCCCATCTTGTACTTGCCGCGGAAGCCGGCAATCTCGTCCTGCGGCGCTTGCAGCGGAAAGTGCGGCGCGTTGTGAGCCAGGTACAGGAAGAACGGCTTCTTGGCGGCCAGCGCCTCGTCAATGAATTGAATGCCGAAATCGGTCCAGGCGTCGGTCGAATACCAATCGGCCGGCGGCGGATTGTCTTGCGAATAGAGGATCGTATGGCCCGATATCACGTGGCGATCCCGCGGCGGCCGGTAGTAAAACCCGCCCGATTCCGAACCGTAAAACCGCTCGAAGCCGCGCGCGAGCGGCCGGGCCGTGGGCGCGTCGTAGCCGACGTGCCACTTGCCGGTCGTCGCGGTGAAGTAACCGGCCGAGCGCAACACGTCGGCAATCGTGACGCAGCGATCGTTCAAAAAACCGCGATAGCCGGGCAGGTGTCCGTCGCCCATCATGTGGCCCACGCCGGCCTGGTGCGAATACAAACCGGTCAACAGCGCGGCGCGCGTCGGGCAGCAGCGTCCCGTGTTGTAGAACTGCGTGAAGCGCAATCCGCCGGCGGCCAGGCGGTCGATATTCGGAGTGGGGATTTCGCCGCCGTAGCAGCCGACGTCCGAAAAGCCCATGTCGTCGACAAGTATGACGATGATGTTGGGTTTCTCGGCAGGCGCCGCCCGGGCGGCCGCGCAAGAGATGAGAGCCATGGCCAGGACCAGGCACGTTTTGGCACGCAAGGTTGAGCCTCCTATCAGCGGGCCGCCGCCGACTTTGCGGCGCGCGGATTTGCCAGAAAGTAAACATGTCCGTCTTCGGCGCCGCCCAGAAAATCTCCGTTGCCGTCGGCGTCAAAATCGACCAGCGTGGGGCTCACGTCGTGCCCCTCGATATTCCGCTTTGCAATCGAGCCGGCGCGGCGAAAGAACCACCGGCCGTCTCGCGCGTCGACCTGCTCGCGCACTTCGGCGTTGGCCGAATTGAGCAGGATGTCGAATCGGCCGTCGCCGTTCCAATCGCCGATGCACAGCTTGCGGCGGCCGCTGCGCCCGGCCTTGCCCTCATTGAGCACGAGCGGCCGTCCGGTCTCGTCAACAAAGGCGCGACGCGGCGGAAGCACGACCAGCGCATCGTCGCGGCGTGCGCGTTCGTAGAGCGCCAAGTACCCTTCGGTATCGAGCATGACCAGATCCGCGAGGCCGTCGCCGGTGACATCGTAAACCACCGGCGTGGTGCGCCATTGCGTGACCAGTTCATTGCCCTCGGGCGTCCACCAGGTCCAGGCCGGCTTCGGCGGCGAAGAGGACCACTGGACTTCGATCGGTTGCGGCGCCGCGAGTCTTGGCTTTTCGCGCGTGCCGATGTTGCGCAGCCAGCCGACTCGGCCCCAAATCGAATTGAACGCGACGTCGGGCAAGCCGTCCGTATCCCAGTCGGCCACCGACAGCGTGGTGTAGCCCCACTTGGCTTCGCAGGGACCTTGAATGCTGCCGTTGGGGCCGGCCATGACGCGAAACACCTGCCCGCCGGCTTCGAGCCGTCTGGGCGCGGCCCATTGGGGCGACGCGACACCCCGCCCGCTCAAATTCTCGAACCACTCGATGTACCCGGCCGTGTTGCCCGAGACGATGTCGGTATCGCCGTCACCGTCCCAATCGAATCCGACCGGCGTGGCCAGCGCGCCGCATTTGACGAGCTTGGCCTGTTGTTGGAAAAAGCGCGGCGGCCGAAACCGCGGCGTGCGGTCGTCGCTCAGTCCGCCGATGTTCTCGACAAGGGCCACGCGGCCGTCCTCCTGGCCGACCACGAGATCCAAGTCGCCGTCCCGGTCCCAATCCAGCGCGATCGGCACGATCATCTCGAGGTCCATCGCCAGCGGCGTGCCGTCGGGCGCCCGCAGGCGACGGGCCGCGGCGTAACTGGGGCTGGTGCGCGTGCCGGCGTTTTCGAAGTAGGTGAAGCGATCGAGGAATTCGCCGCACAGCAAGTCCAGATCGCCGTCGCCGTCGAAATCCGCGAAGTTGGGCGTCGGGCACCCAAACGTGTCGACCGGCTTGCCGCCGGCGGTGACGAGGGCCGGCCGGCTGTAGCGGGGGTTCTCTTGGGCCCCGACGTTCGGCAGCCAGTAGACGAATCCGTGCAGCGGCCCGTTTTTCCAGCGGCCCCTTTCATCCCACGCGTCATCCCAGCCGTAGTCGCTCCAATCCTCGATTCCCACGATCAAGTCCACCAGGCCATCGCCGTCGTAGTCGGCATAGCGCCATTCGTTGTGCCGGATCTTGTTGCGCGTGCCGGGCGCCTGGCCGCGCGGCGTGTGAACGTTTTTGGGCGCGGCCAGCGGCAGCGAACTGGTCAAACCGGAACGAACGAAGTCGGGATACTCAATGCCGGGCGACAGCACGCGCAGTTGGCCGTCCACGTAGCTGGGCAAAACGTAGTGCACCGTGTGACTTAACCGGCGCGCCGGCTTAAAGACCGGGAATTTGACTTTGGCCGTGTCGCCGGTGGCGTTCTCGAACAGCCACACGCCGTTCGACGGCTTGTCGGGACAAGAGACGATCAGATCGAAGTCGCCGTCGCCGTCGGCATCGGACGGCACGGGCCAGGCCCAGAGTCCCACGCCCAAGTCGACCACCAACCCCGGGTGGTTGTATTCCAGCGGCTTCAAATCGTCCGCGCCGGCGGCTGCACGCGCGACGAACCCAACGGCGGCAATCATCACCGCCGCCAGCATCACGCAGGATCGGTTCGCAAGGGTGCGAGAGATCGGACCTTCCATGTCTCGAAAGTATCACCCCGCAATACGTGCGGCAACCACTGGCAACTGAGCTGGCAAAGAGTCGCCGCTCTCCAAAGGCGATGCTTTTGATACTTGACGCTCCTCCGAACGGGCGGCTAGCATCGGGGGAAGCCCGAAAGCGGCACGGGGATCGCGAACGGGCGGCAGGCTTACCCATCACGCTTTCTTCCTCGCGGAGTCGGGCACATGACGCGCACCCTGATACTGGCCGGCACGGCGATTCTGCTTTGGGCCTTTTCGACGCCGGGCACTACGGCAGGGGCCGACAACGTGCCCCAGTTTCTGGCCGGGCGCCTGCCCGCGGAAACCGGGTCGCTGCCGCCCCAGCGCTGGAGCACGAGCGAAAACGTGCTCTGGAAAACCGAAGTGCCGGGCCTGGCCTGGTCGTCGCCCATCGTGTGGGGCAATCGCGTTTACCTGACCACCTGCGTCAACACCGGCACGATGCGCGAGCCGCGCAAAGGGCTGTACCTCGAAGACGTCGACGCCAACAAGTATCCCAAGCCGAAAGACGTGCACCAGTGGAAAGTGGTGTGCCTGGATTTGAACTCGGGCAAAGTAATCTGGGACCAGACCGCGCACGCGGCCATTCCGGCCAAGACGCACCACATCAAGAACACGCTGGCTTCTGAAACGCCCACGACCGACGGCGAGCGCGTCTACGCTTATTTCGGCAACGTGGGGCTGTTCGTCTACGACATGGACGGCAAGCCGTTGTGGTCGAAATTGATTCCACCCTCGGAAACACAATATGGCTGGGGCACGGCCATCTCGCCGGTGCTGCACGAGGATCGCGTGTACATCATCAACGACAACGACGAGAAGTCGTACCTGCTGGCACTCGACAAGAAGACGGGCGAGGAAAAGTTGCGCATCGACCGCGAGGACGAGAAAACCAATTACGCCACGCCCTTCGTGTGGACCAACGACGTGCGGACCGAGCTGGTGACCTCCGGCATCGGCTGGGCCCGCAGCTACGATCTCGACGGCAATCTGCTGTGGAAGATCAAGGGCAAGTCGATCCTGGCGATTCCCACGCCTTTTGAATACGACGGACTGCTGTACCTGATCGCGGGGCACGTGCTGTGGGGCGAAAATCCGTTGTACGCCATCCGGCCGGGCGCCACGGGCGACATTTCGACCACGCCGGCCAAATCCACCAACGACTACGTCGTGTGGTCGCTGGAAAAGGCCGGCCCCTATCATCCCACGCCGATCATCTACGAAAACGTTTTGTACGTGCTGTACGACCGCGGATTCATGGCGGCCTTCGACCCCAAGACGGGCAAGGAAGTCTACGGCCGCAAGCGAATTCCAAACGGCCGGGCTTTCACCAGCTCACCCTGGGCCTACAACGGAAAGCTGTTCTGCCTGAACGAGGACGGCGTCACGTTCGTCATCAAGGCCGGCGGCGATTTCGAAATCCTGCACGCCAACAAGCTGGCCGACGACGACATGGGCATGGCCACGCCCGTGGTCGTGGGCGACAAGCTCTTGATCCGCACGTCGGCGCGCATCTATTGCATCAGCGCCACGAACGTGGCCGCGGCGGCGAAATGACGCGAACGGCACGGAAGATCAGCCACAGAGTACAAGGAGGACACCGAGAAGGCATGGAAATGACGAGCGGTCGCGCTTTCAATCCGCGTGCGACAGGGTGTGCTCGTTTTCCTCGAACACCTGCACCAGGGCGCCGTGGGTGTCCTGGGGATGCAGGTAGAAGTGCTTCCAGTTCGGGTTCTCGGTGCTGGGGGCCAGCACGCGGAGGTCTTTGGACTCGAAGTACTTGATCGCTTCGTCGAGATTCTCGACGCTGATCGAGATGTGATGAAAGCCTTCGCCGCGCTTGGCCAGGTAGCGGCCGACGCCGCCTTCGCCGGGCCTGGTGGGCGAGACGATCTCCACTTTCTTGCCGCCCAGCTTGAACGTCGTCCATTGAAAGCCTTCGGCTTCGTTGGTGCCCACGTCGCGCATCGGCTCTCCGCCCAACACGTCGACAAACAGCCGCCGGGCCGCTTCGAAATCGCTGACGCCAATGGAAACGTGGTCCAGTCGCTTGATAATGCTCATCAGGGGTCGGGGATCAGGGGTCGGGGGTCAGTAAATCAGGTAAGGGGTTTGGGAATTAGCATTGGGGGTTGGAGTTGGTGGTAAGTCCGTGCTCATCACGGATCATTTCCTTCTGCCTTCTGCCTTCTGCCTTCTGCCTTTTCCGTTGGCAAGTCGTAGGCGGCCATTTCGAGGTGATTGCGGACAAAAATCCGCTTGCCGACCAGCACCGGCACGTTCCAGGTCTTGCCCTCGATGGCTGGCATGCGGCCCAGCTCTTTGAAGCGCTCGGGCGAGGCTTCGACCAGGGCCAGTTCGCCGGCCTCGGAGAGCACCACCAGCAAATCGTCGCGCAATAGAATCTGTCCGTGGCCGTATTGGCCTCCGCGAGCCTTCCACAGCCGCTTGCCGGTCGACACGTCGACGCAGGCCAGCATGTTCTCATCGATGCCGTAAACGTGCCCTTGGTAGAGGATGGGACTGGCGTAGCCGCACTTCATGTTGCGGTTTCTCCAGGCGTCGACCGCCGACCAGCGGCCGTCGGTTTGCCCGATTCGAACGAGCGCCCCTCCGGAGGTCGAGGTGAAAAACACCCGGTCGTCGTCCACGACGATCGGCTGCGAGGCGTTGATGTCCCATTCGCTTTTCCAGGGAACTCGCCACAGCTCCCGCCCGTCGGCCGCGTCGAAACCGGCCAGCCCCACGGCGTCGAAGATGAGCAATTGCCGCGCGCCGGCGAGCGTCACGAGCATGGGCGAGGCGTAGCCGGCCCGCGACTCGCCGCCGGCGAAGCGCCGTTTTCCGTCGGCCAGAGCGTAGGCGACGATCGAGCGGCTGGCGGCGCTCCCCTTCTGATTGCCCGGATTGACGAGCACCACGTCGTCGTAAACGAGCGGCGATCCGCTCATGGCCCAATCGAGATTGCCGCACTCGTTTTCATTGAGAATGTTGAACGACCAGAGGGGCTTGCCGGTGACGAAATCGAGACACGAGAGCACGCCGGTCGCCCCCAGCGCGTACAGTTTGCCGTCGTGAAAAGTCGGCGTTCCGCGCGGGCCGTCGCCGCCCAGGGTTTCGTGGAAGAGCGCCGGATATTCGTAGACCCAGCGCTCGATTCCCGTGTCGGCGTCGTAGGCCACGACGGCTTCCTGGTCGCGGCGCTGTTCGATCGTGATCAGCGTCGGACCGACGACGACAAACGACGCGTAGCCGCCGCCGACCGGTTGGCGCCACACGAGCCGCGGCGGCTTTGCCGACCAGTCGCGAGCCAATTTCGGTCCCGGGATGATTCCGTCGCGCCGCTCTCCGCGATACTCCCACACGTCGTCCGGGACGACTTCCACGCGGATCGGTGCCAGGCCCCCATCGGCTCGTTGCTGCGCGCGATGCTGCTCGAGCACCGCGAAGCGATCGGGCGTCCAGCGGAAGTCGAACGTGGGATCCATGTCGCCCGAGAATTCCACGCGGCGCACTCCAAGCACGAGGAACAGGACTACGCCGCCGACCACCACGGCGCTTGCGGCTCGCGCCCGGCGCGACACTCCCGAACCGAAAAAGAACCAGGCCCCGACCGCCAGGAAACCCGCGGCGGCGAGGATGAAGCTGTACAACCGCCGGTCGCCCACCGCCAGGCGATCGGAAGGCAACATGCCGAGGCCGATCATGCCGACGGCGGACAGCGCCAGCGCCGCGATGGGGATCCACATCCGCCGCGGAACGCTAAGTCGCGGCGGGGCCGGCGGAGACGATTCGACCTTTGACATGGGGTTTCTCCGTGCTAAGTCGCCAGCGCGGGCGCGCCGTGGCCCCCAGTTTAACGCTTCCGCGGCAGAGCAAAAGTCACCCGCCCGCCACGGCCAGCCAGCTATCAATGATAGCCCGGCGTCCGAGCCCCAATCGAGATTGCTCGCGGGCCAGATTTGCCGGTAGAACTGCACCGCCCCGAAACCCCCGGCGAGCCGCCGTGACCCAAGTTTCAAAGGGAGTGTCCATCGATGCGATTCTACGCGGTGACGATGTTGCTGTCGCTGGCCGGCCTGTTGACGCCACGAACGGCAGCCGCCTGGGTCGATCCCGAATCGACCGTGCGTACGGCCGACGAAGTTTTGCGAGAGACGATGTCGATGTCGGGACGGCGCGTCCCCGTGGCCCTTTTGGCCGACGCGCACGCGGTGGCGATCGTGCCCGGCGTGATCAAGATCGGCTTTGTGGCCGCGGTGCGTCGCGGGCACGGCGTCGTGATGATACGCGACGCCAACGGGGCGTGGACCTTGCCCCAGTTCATCACGCTCACCGGCGGCAGCGTCGGTTGGCAGGCCGGCATTCAGGGCACGGACGTCGTGTTGGTGTTCATGACTCAAAAAAGCGTTCAGGGGTTATTGAACGGGAAATTCACGATTGGCGCCGACGCTTCGGCGGCCGCGGGTCCGGTCGGGCGCAACGCCGCCGCGGCCACCGACGCGCACCTCAGGGCCGAAATCCTCTCCTACTCGCGCAGCCGGGGATTGTTCGCCGGCATCTCGCTGGACGGCACGGTGATTGAAATGAACCCCGTCGCGCAAAGCATGTATTACAGCGCGCAGCTCGGCCAGGATCGCCAGCACGTGCCAGAATCGGCCATGCGTCTGCTAGGAAATCTCGCGCAAGCGACCGGGACGACCCGCGTCGCGCCACCGGTCGAAGTGGAACCGGCGCCCGCCGCGGCCGCTACGACCGTACGCGGGCAATTGGCCACAAGCGCCAAGCAACTTTACGGCACCGTCGACGACGGGTGGCGCAAGTACCTCGCGCTGCCGAAGGAAGTTTTTGAGGGCGGCAGTCCACCGCGGCTCGAGGCGCTGCAAAAAGCGCTTGAGCAGTACGACCGCGTGGTCGGGTCTGCCAAGTATGAGAAGCTCGTCTCACGCGAAGAGTTTCAAACCACTTACGGGCTGCTGCGCGAGTACGTCGAAGAGCTGTCTCGCGGGGCGCGTGCGCAGTTGCCGCCGCCGCCGCCGGTGGAACGCTAGATTAGCGCCCGGCTTTGCCGGGGGGATTCTTCCTTGCGGAGCACGGCGACCCGTCGCGCACTTCGGAACAACAATCCCCCGGCAAAGCCGGGGGCTAAACGCTTCGGGGTGGCCCCTTCATGTGCGGCGGTTAATCTGGTCAGATGAGCTCCGCACCCAGGGACCTTTCATGGACCTCGCCGGCTTGATCCATGCGCTTTCCGACCCGGCGGCCTACCCAACGCCGGTTGACTCCGTCGAAGTGCGCCAGACCCACATTTCGGTCGTGTTCCTGGCCGGAGGGTACGCCTACAAGATCAAGAAGCCGGTGAACCTGGGGTTCCTCGATTTCAGCACGCTGGCGAAGCGGCGGCACTTTTGCGAGGAAGAAGTGCGGTTGAACGCCCGCCTGGCCGGGGAGGTTTACCTGGGAGTGGTGCCGATCGTGCCACATGGCAACGGCGTCCGACTCGAAGCGGCCGGCGAAGCGGTGGAGTGGGCCGTGAAGATGAAGCGGCTGGCGGACGAGGCGACGCTGGAAAGTCGACTCGAGCGCGGCGCGGTCACGATCGAGCTCGTCGAGGCCGTGGCGCGCCGGATCGCCGCGTTTCATGACGCGGCGGAAACCAACGAGCGCATCGCCGCATTCGGCCGCTCGGAGGTTGTGGCCCGCAATGCCCGCGATAACTTTGAGCAATCCCGCTCCCACGTCGGCCAGACCATCAGCCGCGCGGTCTTCGCCAGGCTCGTAGCGCTCTGTGACGAAGCGCTGGCGGCGGGTCGCGAATTGATCGAATCGCGCGCCGCGCGGGGCGTTCCGCGCGATACGCACGGCGATCTGCGGCTGGACCACGTGTACGTCTTTGGCGAAGGGGCCGCGGCCGCGGATATGCTCATCATCGACTGCATCGAGTTCAACGAGCAATTCCGCTTCGCCGACCCGGTGGCCGACATGGCCTTTCTGGCGATGGACCTCGCATTCGAGGGACGCCGCGATCTGGCCCGCGCGCTGGCCGACGCCTATTTTTCGGCGCGGGGCGACGACGAAGGCCGCCGCTTGCTGCCGTTTTACACCGCATACCGCGCGGCGGTCCGCGGCAAAGTCGAAGGATTCAAGCAAGCCGAATCGGAAGTGCCCGAGGCCGATCGGGCCGAGTCGTTCTTGCGGGCTCGCGGTTATTGGCTGCTGGCACTGGGCGAATTGGAGCGGCCGGAGGAAAAACCTTGCCTGGTGCTGGTCGGCGGATTGCCCGGCAGCGGCAAATCGACGCTGGCAAGCAAGCTGGCCCGGCATGGTGAATTTCACGTGATCCGATCCGACGTCGTGCGGAAACTTATGGCCGGGGCGGAGGAAACAAAGGCAACCCGGCCAGCGTTCGCAGCGGGAATCTACTCCGCCGAGTGGAACGAGCGGACGTACGGCGAATGCCTGCGCCGCGCCTGCGCGCTTCTGTTCGAAGGCGAACGGGTTTTGGTCGACGCCAGTTTTCGCGAGGACCTCTGGCGACGCGCGTTTCTCGACGCCGCCGCCCGCTTGCGAGTGCCCGCCATCCTGCTGGCGTGCGAAGCGGATGCGGACGTGATCCGCGCGCGATTGGCCGCCCGGACCGGTGATGTCTCGGACGCCGATTGGTCGATTTATCTCGAAGCCGCCAAGGCTTGGGAAGAGTTCGGAGCGGTCACGCAGCCGGCCGTGCGCCCCATCGCGACCAGCGGCACTCGCGAGCAATCGGTCGAGCAAGCCTTGGCGGCGCTGCGGGCGATCGATCTGGCGCGGTAACGCCCCGTATCGGCGGCATGCATGCAAGCTGGCACTGCTTGCCAAACGGCCCGGTTGCCTGCCTCGCTCATCGAGCCCGGCCGAGCCGCCCGCAAACCACGATCCCGGCGCAAGATTGCAAAGACCGAGAATCGGTGGATGTTTGGCAAACCTTGACGGTTCCAGAAACTCTTCCACCTTTCTCGATTAGTTGCGCGTTGCAGCCGTTAAAACCCGAATACTTGCAAGTGAAGGGTTACGTATTGGGCAACTCCGACGTGAGCGCTCAGGACACCCTCGTCACTACAATTCGCCAACTCAATTTTGCGCGGGGACGGTCAATGCGCCGCTACTTGACTAAGCAGTGTGTCACGTTGGGAGCCCTGTTGTTGCTTGGTCCGGTGTGCAGCCACGCGCATGCCCAGGCGCCTCGCCGGCTGGCGGCAGGACCGGGCCAATATACGGTCGCGCCTTCAATGGCAACGCCGCAGCCTTACGCCCCGCCGCCCTTCGACCAAGGGTCCTTGGGACTATCGGCCGTCGCGCCGCCATCGGCGAGCCTGGCGTACGAGCAGCCACAGCCGGTCGCCAGAGCGTCGTACCCGCAGCCGCAATCGAATACCAGACGGTCGATGCCGGCGGCCGTCGAAAGCCCGCCACCCAGCCAGCCGGCGTCGGGCCCTTACCACTCAGCATTTATGGACCCCGACCAACGCACGGCCGGCTCAAAAATAAATGGTCCACCGACTTTAAATCGGCCGCGCGACCACAGTCGGCGAGCGCCGGCGCCGGATCGGGCGTTGCAGCCGACTCCGGCCGGCGCCGTTGGGGGCCCAACCAGCGGCATTCCCATAGCAACGGTGCAGCCGGCCGGCGGCCCACTGGCGAGACTCGTCCGAGCGCAAACTCCGGTCGCGCTTCCGCAAGGGCCGGTCGTCGTCTATATGCCGCCGGGCTGGCAGCCGCCGGGAGGAGAGATCGCGTTCACGCCGCGCGAGACCGATCCGGAAGTGCCGGCCGACTTTTGGCCCGAGTCGACGCGCAACCCGCTTGGGGATTCGGACAGCGGCGGATTGTTCCGCTGGCCCAAATTCACGCGGCCGAACTCGCCCGACACGCTGCCTTCGCAGACGGCAGATCGAGCGACGGCAAAAGCCCTGGTTTCGTCCGCCCATTCAACTCCGCCGAGCAAGGCGCCGGCGACAGAGGGTCCGAGGCAACCCTGGGATATCCTGTTAGGCACGTCGAGTGGAGATCAGGCAAGGCAGCCGGGCGTGAAGTCGAAAGCCTTGCTTTCCATTGCCCGCAGCACGCAACCCAGCGCCGCGCCTGCGGCCTCGGCGCAGGTGGCCCAGGCGCCGCCGGCGTCGATCGCCAAGCCATCCGGCGTGCAAGCGCCGGTCGCGGCCCCGGCTGCAGCCGCGTCCGCGCCCGTTGCGCCGCAGCAAGCCGCCAGCCGACTCAAGACCCCGGCCTTGGCCGACGCCCAGCCACCGGTCGCCGAGACCGAGAAGGGGCAACTGAAGTGGCGCGCCAAAGGAGCACCGTCGACCGCATCGCCTGCGGCGGAACCGTCGAGCTCGGATCGCTCCCATATGCAGATGGCGGCACACACGCAGCCGGTCGAGCCCACGCCGGCTGGCGCCGGCGCACCGGCGAATGCTATTCAGTCGGCGGCGCCAGGCGAGGCAACCCCAACCGCTCCGATCGAAAATCCGCCGCAAGCGCCGCCGGCGGCCAAACAGAAGTCGCTGATCCCCAAGTCGATCATGACCGGAAAGTCCGCCAACGGCGCCGCGATTCCACAAGCCCCGCCGGAGCCGGCGTTCGTTTTAACCTCGGCGCCGAAAGCTACCAAAGCGCTTGCCAACATCGCCGCGCCGCGGGCCGCTGAGCCCACCGCGGCCGAGAGCCAGCCCGCGCCAGCGATGGGCGGCAAGGCGCTTGTTCCCAACATGTTTGTCAAGAACCTGGCCACGCAGGTGAATCTGGCCACGAAGCCGGCTGCGGCGCCCCCCGACGTTGGCATGCCGAGAGCGGCCAGGCCGGTCTATATCGTGGTGCAGCCCCAAGCTGCCTCCGAGACGATCGAATCGTACTACGCGCCGCCGGTCACGGCTCTGTCGACGGGACCAAGAAACACGCCTGCGGTCGACGGTTTCTCCTCGAACACGGCGCGGTCCCATTCGGCCGGTCGAGAGCGAAGTCAGGCCCGATCGGACATGGCACGTTCCGAACGGGAGCGAGCGGCCAATTCGCGGTCGTACGGCCCGCCCGATGATATTCCGCCGTTGGCAAGACCATTTTGGGCCATCGGCGAGTTGACCAAGCTGCCGAGATTCCTTACCGGACGCGCGCACGACAGGTCGGAGCTCCCGCGCCCGCCGTCGTACCCGCAAACTTACCGCGCGACGATCGCCCGTCGGGCCGATCCCGACACGGATACGCCGGATCGGGCGACCCGCGACGAAGGGCTCCACGACGAGGAGATGGCCGAACAGGGAGCCGACGCCGCGCCCGACGTGTCGGTGGAGCTTCCCTCGAAGCGGCGAAATAGAGCCAACGCAACGACCCGCGAGAAACCGCGCGACCATCAGGAACCTCGCGAGCACAACGAGCTGGCTGCCGAGCCAAAATCGAAGCTGACACCACGGGAAGAGCTGGATCAACTGTATCAGTCCGCCGTGGCGGTCCGCGCAGAACCAAAGAAGCCGGAACCCAAGGATGACGCGGTCGTCGCCCGTCGCGATACGAATGACGATGATGAGAAAGCAATCGCCACCGCGGCGCGCGACGAAAAGCCGAGCCGACGAGCGAACGTTCCGGCCGTGGCCATCGAGGAAAGCGACGGAACCACGCTTGGTCGCTCGAAGACCACCCAGATTCAGAAGGCCGATGGCTCGAACGTGACGGTTTACCACGTGGGCGCCGCGGCGGGCGAAGCAAACCAGGGCGCCGTCGATGTGTCCCAGCCGTCGAAGCCGCGAAATCCCGTGCGTCGCCAACTGGTGCGCGAGACCGACGACGCCGATACCAAAACGCGTCGCAACCCGCTGCGCTAGGGCCAAGACGCCGCTCGATTAGCCGCCTTCGCCATTGGGCACCGTCGCCGGCGCGGGCAGGCTCTTGGGCTCCCCGATCGAGGATCTATCGTCGTCGCCAGTCGATGCCAATGGCAGGCGCACTTCGAATCGCGTGCCGCACTCGGGCACCGACGTGAAATCGATGCTGCCCTTGTGCACTTCCACCAGGCTTTTGCAAATGGCCAGGCCCAGGCCGTTGCCCCCGCGCGCGCGGCTGCGCGCCTTGTCGGCCCGAAAGAAGCGTTCAAAAACCTTGCCCTGGTCCTCCAGGGGAATTCCGCAGCCGGAGTCTTCGACGATCAACAGCGCCGCCTGAGCGTCGGCCCGCAACGAAACGCTCACGCGGCCGCCCTCGGACGTGTAGCGCAGGGCGTTGGACAGCAAGTTGCTCGAAACGCGGGCCAACAGCGCCGGGTCGCCCTTGACAGGCAACGGCTCCTCGAGCTTGCTCGACAGGGAAATTCGGGCGGATTCGGCCAGCGGGCGGTATTGGTCGACCACCTCTTGGACGACGCGTGCCAGGTCGACTTTTCCAAACCGCACGTCGAGCCGTCCCGCGTCGGCCCGGGCCAGCGTCAACAGCCCGTCAACCAGGGTGGCCATGCGCGAGGCGGCCCCCAGGCACGTGGCCAACGTTTCGCGGTATTCATCGGCGGATCGGGGCCTCGACAGGGCCAATTCGGCGTGCGAGTGGATCACGGCCAGCGGCGTGCGCATTTCGTGCGAGGCGTCGGAGGTGAATCGCGATTGCCGCTCGAACGCCGCTTCGAGGCGAGCAAACATCTCGTTGAGAATCGTCGCCAGCCCGACCAGCTCCTGGTCGATGGGTGCCGTTTCGATCCGCCGCGAAAGATTCGAGGCCGAGATTTCCGAGGCCGTGCGCGCAATGGCCGCGATGGGGCGGATAATGCTGCGCGAAATGAGCCATCCGCCCGCCAGTCCCACCGCTAGCACCGCGATGCCGCTGGCGACGAGTCGCCAGGCGAACGAGCCGAGCTCGGCCAACTCGCGACGGGCCGGCTTGCCCACCAGAATCAGCGTGCCGCGCGGACCGACCAAAAACATTTCGCGCTCGCCGCCCGCTCGCCAGCGGAAACCGGGCCGATGGCCCGAGGGCAGCGTCGAGGTGATCGGCGTCGGAATCGACCCCCGATCGGCCGACGTGGCCAACACGCTGCCGCCCGAGCGCCAAATGACAAAGTACGGCTCTTCGCGCGGGCCGTCGCCCGGCTGATCCACGAGCGACGCGGGAAGCCCGATCGCGGCCCGCTGGCGGTCGCCCGGCGGTCGATCGGGCGGCGGTGGACCCGGCGGCCGCACCGGCGACAGCCCGTCGCCCCGCTGTCGGGGTTCTCTTCCCGGTCCCCGATCATCGAATCCGTCCCGCTCCGGCCGGGGCGGCTCAAATCCCGGCGGTCTTGGCTCGCGCGGCTCGGCCCCTGGCGGACGAGGATCGCCAAAGCGTTCCATTTCGGGACGGCCGCGCCCCCTTGGCCGTCGCGGCGGCATGTCCTCCAGCTCGTGCGGCGGAAGGCCGCGCAACGTGGCTTCCAGATAGCTGGCCGCCGCTTCCAGCCGCGCGTCGATCGCCCGCAGCCGGTCGCTCGTCACCTGGTAATACAACACGCCGGCAAAGCCGCCGATGACGGCCACCAGCACGATCGCATACCAGATCTGCAAGCGAACGCGAATCGATTTCGTGGGTGCAGTGAATGCCATGTGATTGACGGTTCGACTAACTGCGCTCGATCGCATATCCCATGCCGCGCCGCGTGACGATAAAATCCTTGCCCAGCTTGCGCCGGACGTTCGAAACGTGCACGTCCAGAAGATTCGACAGTGTATCGTCGTTCTCGTCGAACAGGTGGTCGTACATCTGGGTGCGAGTCACCACTTCGCCCTGGTGCAGAGCCAACAGCTCCACCAACGCGTATTCGCGGGCCGTCAGGGCCACCGGCTTACCGTGCTGCGTAACCGTGCGGCTGCGAGGATCGATCTCGACCGCGCCGATCCGAATCGTCGAGGCGGCCTGGCCGGCCGCGCGGCGAATCAGGGCCCGCAGCCGGGCAAACAGCTCCGCCAGCTCGAACGGCTTGACCAGGTAGTCGTCCGCTCCGCCGTCGAGCCCGCGCACCCGATCGGTCACGGCGTCGCGAGCGGTGAGAATCAGCACGGGCGTCTTCTTCTGCTTGCGAATCGTTTCCAGCAGTTGCCAGCCGTCGATCTTGGGCAGCATCAAATCGAGCACCACCGCGTCGTAGTCCCAACTGGTCGCGCGGAACAGGCCTTCCTCGCCGTCAGGCGCGCCGTCGACCGCGTAGCCCTGCTCGCGCAGCGCTCGGGTGATCACCTGGAGCAGTTCCGGTTCGTCTTCAACGACGAGCACGCGCATGGTTGGGACGGCTGTGAATTCGCGTCGCGGTTGCTGGATCGGTGGCGGCCGAGAACATCTTTCATGATAGCCACCAACCACTACTCCCGCGGTCTGGGCGGACGATCCGGCGGGTCTGGCGGACCATCGGGCGGGCCGGGAGGGCCAAAGCGGCCGCCAGGTCCTTCGGGCGGTCCCCCGGGGCCGCGGCGAAACATGCGGGCCAGCCGCTCGAGCTGCTCGGGTTTCAGGATGTCTTCCAGCTTGGCCTTCACTTCCTTTTCCAAGGCGTCGATTTTTGCGATCTGCTCCTCGCTCAAGTCGAGATGCTCGCGCGCTCCCGGCGGCAGAACGTGCGGACCGCGCGCTTCGTCCCCTTCCGGCGGACCCCGCCGCGCTGGGCGATCGCCCGGCGGAGGACCATCGGGCGGACCAGCATCGCGCGGGCCGCGTCCTTCCGGTCGCCTGTCTTCTGGACCGCGATCGAAATCGTCCGGCCCGCCACGCCGCCGACCGCGACGCGCTTCCGGCGGGCCATCAGGCGGACCGTCGCCGCGCCCAGGGCGCGGACCGCGTCGAAACTCGTCCGGGCCACCTGGCCCGCGCGGCGGTCGCGGCGGACGCAGCTCATCGTCGGAGAGTTTTCCGTCGCCATTTTTGTCGAGCGCCTGGAGCGCCTCGGGCGCCTTGGCGATTTCATCCGCCGACAGCGCCCCGTCTTTATCCGCGTCGAGGGCCGCCATGATTGGGTGTCCCATCGGACCCGGCGGCCTCGGTGGTCCCGGCGGACCATCGGGCGGCCCACCCTCGGGCGGCTGTGCCACGGCACTGGCCGCTATCGCGGCGACACCCACGAACACCATGCCTACCAAAAATGTCTTCATCGTTTGCGCCCTTTCGTGTTGGAATCCCTATTCCGTCCAGCAACCGGTCGTCTGTAGCCGGTCTCAGTGAGGCCGGACTTACACATGGCCCGCACGCACGTCGCAAAATCCGGGGTCGCTGACCCCGGATTCAGCAGGCCGGCCATTCGGCCCGCCGCTTCGTGCGACTCTGTCGGAACTATACGATGGGGCACCTGAAGGGAAGATTAAGAGGAGTGGATGGCAAGCGAATTGTCGCTCGAGCGCATCCACCGCACGTCGCGGATGCGCGGATTGATTCCGTGTCGACCGGGCACGTATACTTGAGCCATGACCATCGAACAACTGCGCGAATTGCACGGCCGGCGGCCGTTTCAGGCGTTTCGGATTCATCTGGCCGACGGGCGATCGTTGCCGGTCGAGCATCCGGAGTTTCTTTCGCAATCGCCGACAGGGCGGACGATTGCCGTCGCCCTGACCGACGGGTCGCACCAGATCGTCGACTTGCTGCTGGTGACGAGCCTTGAAGTTCGGCCAAATGGGGCGCGCCGACGCAAGCGCCGCGGCGGGTAAATCACGGCACGGGTGGACTGGCACCACCGGTGGCACGGTGAAATAGGCACCGCTTGGCAAGCAAGCAGTGGCACCAAGTGGCACCCCGCAGCACGGGTGAACGATTCGCCGGCCGCTCCCGCCGTCACGCGGCTTCGAAGGCTTGCTGCTCTGCTCGGGCTTCGTCCGCGGGGAGCAGGGCGACTTTGAGGGGCTCCAGGTTCGACAGGTGCAAATCGCGCTGCGGGAAGGCGATGACCAGTCCGGCCTCGCGAAAATACTGGTCGATGATGAAGCGCAGGTCGCTTTCGATGCGGCGCCGTTCCGACATGGCGCGGATTTGAATCCAGTAGTGCAGCTCGAACTCGAGAGCGTTGTCGCCAAAGTTGACGAACCACACGAACGGCTCGGGACGCTCGAGCACCTGGCCGTGTTCCAGGGCGGCCTTTTTGAGCCAGCGGGCCACTTCGCGCGTCGGCGAACCGTAGGCCAGGCCCACGGAAATGGTGCAACGCACGCGCTTGTCGGAAAGCGTCCAATTGACGACGTTGCGCTCCAGAAACGAGCTGTTGGGCACGATGATCTCGGCCTCCTCCTTGTCCAGCTCGACCAGTTTTTCCTGCTGTTCCTCATCGGACAGCGTCACCTGGGGAGCCACGCGTTCGATCTTTTCTTTCACCAGCGCGATCGACAGCTCGATGACTAGCTTGTTGAGCCTTTCGATGGCCAGCTCGGTTTGCCGCAGCTTGAATTGCTCGTTGGCGATCTGGGCGTCCTGTTCCAACAGTTTCAGCGAGGGCCGGGCGGCGTTGACCTCGGGCTGTTTGCTCGCCGGTTGCGATTCGGCGGCCTGGCGGCGTTTGCGGTGGGCCTCGTCGACGGCCGCCTTGGCGTCCCGCAGCGAATCGGTCGCGCCACCCGTCGCCGCCTTGGCACTCTCGGCGCGCCCGGTGAGTGTCTCTAGCTCGTCGCGAAGCTCGTCCAACAGGAAGAACGAATACGGCGGCTCGCCGACCCCCTTTTCGCGCAAGCGAGCCAATCGCTCGTGGGCCTGTTGCTTTTTGGCTTCGAGTTCCGCGCCGCGGGTCGCCGCGGCCTGCTGCTGCGCGTAGAGGCCGCCCAAGCGCTTGAGCCGCTCGACTTCGCCACTTTGGCCGTCGGCGGGAGCGGGGTTGTCGGTCGACTCCAAGGTTCGCAGGGCGACCGAGAGCCGCTCGGCAATCGCGGCCCGTTTGGCTTGCAGCTCGGCCGCCTGCTGGGTCGGTTGTTCGCCGGCCGGCTTGGCGGCCGTTTCGGCCGGCCGGGAGCGCCCCAGAAAATCGTCGATCGCGGTGATCTGAGCCCGGACTTCCCAAGGCCACAGACACGCCGCGGCGAACAGCCACCAAACGAGTACACAAAAACGGCCAGGCCGCATTTTGCGCTTCCTCCACTGCCAATTGCCGACCTCAGACAATCGTGAACCCCAGGGGGGGCCGCAGATGGTATCGGCCGGCGCCGGACCAGTCAACGCGACAAACGCCCTCAGCGGAGAACCAGGCAAACAGGGGGCGGGTGAATGCGTGTGGGGAGTCAGCGGGGAGTCGATTCCGTTGGCTTTCGCCCGCCCGGGCCGCTATAATGCCCGCTTGCCGCGTTCGCTTTGGTCCGCGAATCCCCCCAGCGGCCTCCTTCCGCTATCGATTCACTAAGGAGACTGTCATGCGTTATTCACCTCTGGTCTGGATTCTGACGGTTGCCACCGTGCTGGCCGTCTCGGGCGCGCAGGCCGCCGAAGTCAAACGCGTCGGCATGAAGATCGACGATTTTTCGCTCAAAAGCCAGTTCGGCAAGGACTACTCGCTGGCGGATTTCGATCAGGACGTCGTGGTCGTCGTCTTTCTAGGCACCGAGTGCCCGCTGGCCAAGCTTTATGCTCCGCGGCTGGCGGAGCTGGCCGGGAAGTTTGACGGCTCGCGCGTGGCGATCGTGGGCATCGACTCGAATCAGCAAGACTCGATACAGGAGATTTCCGCGTACGCCCAGCGGCACAACATCAAGTTTCCGATCCTCAAGGACACAGGCAACGCCGTGGCGGACCGTTTTGCCGCCATCCGCACGCCCGAGGCGTTCGTGCTCGACAAGGATCGCGTGGTGCGCTACTGGGGGCGGATCGACGATCAGTATGGTTTCGCCGACAGCGTAGGCTACCATCGGCCCGAACCGACGCGAAAAGACCTGGTCGCGGCCGTCGACGAGTTGCTGGCCGGCAAGAGCGTGAGCGTGCCGACCACCAAGGCGCTGGGTTGCCACATCGGCCGCGTGCGCGAAGCGAACGTCAAATCGGAAGTGACCTACAGCAACCAGATCGCGCGGATCTTTCAGGCCAATTGCCTGGAGTGTCATCGCAAGGGCCGCATCGGGCCGTTCGCAATGACCAGCTACGACGATGTCGTCGGCTGGGGCGAGATGATCCGCGAAGTGGTGGATCAGGGCCGCATGCCTCCCTGGCACGCCGATCCGAAGTACGGTCATTTTTCCAACGACGTGAGCCTGATGGACAAGGACAAACAACTGATCGCAACCTGGGTCGACAACGGGTGTCCCGAGGGCGATCCGTCCGAATTGCCTCCGCCGAGGGAGTTTTTTGAAGGTTGGACGATCGGCGAGCCGGACGAAATCGTTTACATGCGCGACGAGCCCGTGGACGTGCCGGCCGAAGGCGTGGTGGACTATTACCACTTCGTGGTCGACCCCGGCTGGACCGAAGACAAGTGGATCATGGCGGCCGAAGCCAAGCCCGAGAGCCTGGAGACGGTGCACCATATTCTCGTCCTGGTGGCCCCGCCCGAGTTGGACCAAAGCGCCTTTAACAACCGCCGGGGGCCGGACCGCGATCGGGGACGCGGCGAGCAGGGCGTTGGTCCGCCGCGCGGCGGGCGTGGCGACGGCGGACGTGGCGACGGTGGGCGTGGCGATCGCGGCGGCGGAATCGGCGGCGGCAACCTCATCGCCGGATACGCGCCCGGAATGAATCCCTTGCTGCACACCGACGGCACGACCGCCATGCACGTGAAGGCCGGCTCGAAGTTGGTCTTCCAGTTGCATTACACTCCCAATGGCACGCCAGCCAAGGATCGCAGCTTCGTCGGATTCAAATATGCCGATCCGGAAAAGGTCAAGCACGTGGCCCGCAGCACGTCGGTGATGAATCCGTTCTTCAACATTCCACCGGGCGCGTCCGACTACCAGGCGACGGCCAAAACGACGTTCGACGAGGACACGCTGATCGCCAACCTGACGCCGCACATGCACACGCGCGGCAAGGCGTTCCGCTATGAAGCCACGTATCCCGACGGCGAGAAGGAGATTCTGCTCGACGTGCCGGCGTACGACTTCAATTGGCAAACCACCTACCAATTCAAAGAGCCCAAGCTGATGCCCAAAGGCACGACGCTGTTGTGCACGGCCCATTGGGACAACTCGGAGAACAACCTGTCGAATCCGGATCCGTCCAAGACGGTCAGTTGGGGCGACCAGACGTGGGAAGAGATGATGATCGGCTTCTACGTCGAGGTGTTTCCCAAGGGCAAGATGCCGGCGAGACCGTCGGGCGGTCGTCCCGAGTTCGAGCCCAAGCAGTTTTTTGCCGCGCTGGACGCCGACGGCGACGGCAAGCTCACGAAGGACGAGCTGCCCGGCCGGCTCAAGGAACGCTTCTCGCTGGTTGACACCAATGGCGACGGCGCCGTCACCGAGGAGGAGCTGACCACGATTATGAAGCTGTTTTCCGGACGGCGCGGCCGCGACTAAAGCGCGCAGCGTCGAAAGCGCGATATTCCGCCAAACGCTCGCGGGGCAGTCGCCTCGAATGCCGATTGATCGGTGCATTCGGGGAGACTGCCCCGCTTTCGATTTCATCACAGCGCGCCGGCTGCGTCTGACTATCTTCCGCGGAAGTCGGCGACTTTTGCCGCCGCCGCTGGCGCGCGTTATTCTATGGGACGGCGTTCAGAGCGGCCCCGCACTCTCGTGGCGCGCCAGACGGCACTTTCGGCACCTGAATAAGGAGACCCAAGATGCAGCTCGGAATGGTCGGACTGGGGCGGATGGGGGCCAACATGGTGCGGCGGCTCGTCCAAGGCGGCCACGAGTGCGTCGCCTTCGACATTCACGCCGACGCCGTCGCGGGAATGGCCAAAGAAGGAGCCACCGGCGCCACATCGATCGATGACTTCGTCGCCAAATTGAAAAAGCCCCGGGCCGTCTGGCTGATGGTGCCCGCCGGAGCGGTCGACAAGACGATCGCCGATTTCGAGGACCGCCTGGAAGGGGGCGACATCCTGATCGACGGGGGCAACTCCTATTACATCGACGATCTGCGCCGCGCCGCCGCGCTAAAAAAGAAGAGCCTGCATTACGTCGACGTGGGCGTCAGCGGCGGCGTGTGGGGCCTTGCGCGCGGTTATTGCCAGATGATCGGCGGCGAGCCGGAAATCGTCAAGCGGCTCGATCCGATCTTCGCCACCCTGGCCCCTTCGATCGACGAAGCGCCGCGCACGCCGGGCCGCGAGAAAATCGGCGGCACCGCCGAGCACGGCTATTTGCACTGCGGACCCAACGGCGCGGGCCACTTTGTCAAGATGGTGCACAACGGCATCGAATACGGCGTGATGGCCGCCTATGCCGAGGGACTGGCCGTGCTGCGCGAAGCCAACATCGGCAAGCGGAGCCAGACGGTGGATGCCGAAACCACGCCGCTGCGCAATCCGGAGCATTACCAGTACGACATCAATCTGGCCGACGTAACCGAAGTGTGGCGGCGCGGCAGCGTGATTGGCTCGTGGCTGTTGGATTTGACGGCCGCGGCCCTGGCGAAGGACGCGCAGTTGTCCGAATTCGCCGGCCGCGTGTCCGATTCGGGCGAAGGCCGCTGGACGATCAAAGCCGCGATCGACGAGGCCGTGCCCGTGCCGGTGTTGACGACCGCGCTGTACGAGCGGTTCGCCTCGCGCGGCGAATCCGATTTCGCCGACAAGCTGCTTTCGGCCATGCGCTACGAATTCGGCGGACACCACGAGAGGAAAGGATGAAGGCAGAAGGATGAAGGATGAAGGCAGAAGGAAAAACCCTCGCGCCAACATTCGCCTTGGTTGTTTATTCATCCTTCATCCTTCTGCCTTCAATTAAGGAGAGCCTGATGACCGCTTCGCATTCGGATGCGTTGGTTTTCTTCGGTGCGACCGGCGATCTGGCTTATAAAAAGATCTTTCCGGCCCTGCAGTCGATGATCAAGCACGCTCACTTGAACGTGCCGGTTGTCGGCGTCGCCAAAAGCGGCTGGAAGCTCGACGAACTGAAGGCCCGGGCCCGCGACAGCCTGGAGAAACATGGCGGGGTGGATGCGCAGGCATTCGATCGGCTCTCGTCGCTGTTGAAATACGTCGACGGCGATTACGAGGACCCGGTCACTTTCCAAACGCTGCGCTCGCTGTTGGGTGGGGCCCAGCGGCCGGCCCACTATCTGGCGATTCCGCCGGTGCTGTTTCCCGTGGTGGTCGAACAATTGGGCAAATCGGGCTGCGCCGCGGGCGCGCGGGTGATCGTCGAAAAGCCGTTCGGGCGCGACCTGGCCAGCGCGGGGGCGCTGAACAAGGTGCTGTTGGGCAATTTTGACGAGTCGTCGATTTTCCGCATCGATCATTTCCTGGGCAAAGAGCCGGTGCAGAACCTGCTCTTCTTTCGCTTTTCCAACGCGTTTCTGGAGCCGGTTTGGAACCGGCACTTCGTGCGCAGCGTGCAAATCACGATGGCCGAATCGTTCGGCGTCGAAGGGCGCGGCACGTTCTACGAAGAAGCCGGAGCGATTCGCGACGTCGTGCAGAATCATCTGTTGCAGGTCCTGGCCATTCTGACCATGGAGGCCCCGGCCGGAACCGACAGCGAATCGATTCGCGACGAAAAGGTCAAGGTGTTCAAATCCATTCCGCCCTTAAGTCCGCGGAACGTAGTGCGCGGACAGTTTCGCGGCTACCGCGACGAACACGGCGTGGCGGCCGACTCGCAGGTCGAAACGTTCGTCGCGCTTGTGCTGGAAATCGATTCGTGGCGTTGGAAGGGCGTGCCGATTTATATCCGCGCGGGAAAATGCCTGCCCGTCACGTGCACCGAAGTCTACGTCGAGCTCGACTTGCCGCCGGCGATCGGCGACGCCGAGCTCGCGCCCAACCACTGGCGCTTCCGCGTCAATCCGGAAATGTCGATCGCGCTGGGTGCCATGATCAAGACGCCCGGCGAAAAAATCGCCGGCGAAGCCGTGGAGCTCTTGCTGAGCCATTATCCCCAGGGGGACGAAATGGGCGCGTACGAACGCCTGTTGGGCGATGCGCTCAAGGGAGACGCCACGTTGTTCGCCCGGGAAGACTCGGTCGAGGCGGCCTGGCGAATCGTCGAGCCCGTTTTAGGCAACCAAGTTCCCGTCGAGCCGTATGAGCCGGGCAGTTGGGGCCCCAAGTCGGCCGAAACGTCGCTCGTGCCCCCCGGCGGCTGGCACGAACCGGTGACGAATTAGGGCGCGGCAGCATTGAATTGACGAAGCCATGACGACCGATCCGAACGAACTGCGTGCGATCGCCGAGCGGGCCCTGGAGATGGTCCCCGACGGCAGCGCGATCGGATTGGGCACCGGTCACGCGGCGACGGCCTTCTTGCACGCGCTGGCGGAACGTGTGCGCGGCGGATTCCGCGTGCGCGGCGTGCCCACTTCGCGCGAAAGCGCCGAGTTGGCCGCTCGCCTGGGGATTCCGCTCGTGACGCTCGACGAATGTCCGGTGCTGGAAATCGACGTCGACGGCGCCGACGAAGTTGATCCGCGGCTTGATCTGATCAAGGGTTACGGCGGGGCACTGGTGCGCGAAAAGATCGTGGCCGCGGCGTCCAAACGCCTGGTCATCCTGGTCGGAGAGGAAAAGATCGTGCCCGTGCTGGGATCGCGCGGTAAGCTGCCCGTGGAGATTGTGCCGTTTGCCTTGAGCGTCTGCGAGCGGGCGCTCAAAGCGCTCGGTTGCGAGCCCCACGTTCGACGCGACGAAGGCCGGCTGCACCTGACGGACAACGGCAACTATATTCTCGATTGCGGAATCGCGCCGCTCGATCGGCCGGGGGATTTGGAACGTGACCTGCGTGCCATTCCGGGCGTCGTGGGCACGGGCCTGTTTCTCGACATGAAGCCGACCGTGCTGGTGTGGATGGACGACAACCGGGTCGAGGTGCGGGAAGCGGAATAGCGACAACCGTCGCGCGCGATCGGAGCAAAATCGTGAGCACCGCGTGGCCTTGCATTTACATGGCGCGACACGGCGAAACGGCCTGGACGAAAAGCGGCCAGCACACGGGCCGCACCGATTTGCCGCTCACCGAGCGCGGCGAAGCCAACGCGCGCCGGCTGGGAAAGCTGATCGGCGACGAGAAGTTTGCCCGCGTGTTCACGAGCCCGCTTGCGCGCACGCGGCGCACGTGCGAGCTGGCCGGTTTCGGCGCGCAGGCCGAGGAGCTCGACGAACTGCTGGAATGGGACTACGGCCAGTACGAAGGAAAAAAGACGGTCGACATTCGCCGCGGGCGGCCGGACTGGCAATTGTTTCGCGACGGCTGCCCGGGGGGCGAATCGCCCGCCGACGTGGCTCGCCGGGCCGACCGCGTCATCGAGCAATTGCGCGCGATCGGCCACAACGTGCTCGTGTTTTCCAGCGGCCATTTTTTTCGCCTGTTTGCCGCGCGGTGGCTGGGGCTCGAACCGGCGGCCGGCAGATACCTGCTGTTGAGCACTGCGACGTTGAGCATCGTCGGCTATGAACATAATCTGAACGAGCCGGTCATTCGTTTGTGGAACGACGATCGTCACGTTGGAGATTGACACCCCCATTGAAAAAAAGGAGACAGGCACCGAGCGGGCGCCCGTTGATACTGAAAGCACCCCGGTGCTCGGAGCCAGTCCCCTTTATTGCAACCACGGTCAATGAATTAAGGCAACCGGCATGAACGTTCTCGTCATCGACGTGGGGGGATCGCACGTCAAGTATCTCATCAAAGGACAGGCCAAACGCCGATTCGAGTCGAGTCCCAAGCTGACGGGCGAAGAAATGGTCGCGGGAGTGAAGCGCGGCACGCAGGACTGGAGCTACAACGCGGTGAGCATCGGCTATCCCGGGCCGGTCCTCAACGACAAACCGGTGGCCGAGCCGGTGAATCTGGGCGGCGGTTGGGTCGGCCTCGATTACGAGGCGGCTTTCGGCTGCGCGGTGAAAGTCATCAACGACGCCGCCATGCAGGCCCTGGGAAGTTACGAAGGCGGCAAGATGCTCTTTTTGGGCCTTGGCACCGGCTTGGGATCGGCGATGATCGTCGACGGCATTATCCAGCCGATGGAGCTCGGCCACTTGCCCTACCGCAAGCGCACCTACGAGGATTACGTCGGAGCCGAGGGCCTCGAGCGGCTGGGGCGCAAGAAGTGGCGGCGCTTCGCCGACGACGTCATCGAAAAGCTGACCGCGGCGCTCCAGCCCGACTACATCGTGCTGGGAGGCGGAAACGCCGAGGAGCTGAAGTCGCTGCCGCCAAAATGCCGCCTGGGCGACAACGCGAACGCGTTTACCGGCGGGTTCCGCCTCTGGGAGGATCCGGGTGAAACGAAGTCCGCCGGCCGCGCGGCGGCCTCGGGATAATCATACCGCAACGATCTGGAAAGATTGAAAGGAGGCCCGTGATGCCCCCTGCCCCCCTCACCGACCGGCCCGCTTGGAAAGCGCTGGAAAAGCACTTCAAAGAAGTCCAAGGCCTGCACCTGCGGCAGCTTTTCAAGGACGACCCGAAACGCGCGGAGCGATTTACCGTCGAAGCCGTCGGCGTCTATCTCGACTACTCGAAAAACCGCGTCACCGCCGACACGCTTTCGCTATTGGTCCAATTGGCCAAGGAGTCGAGCCTGGCCGAACGCATCGAGGCCATGTTCCGCGGCGAAAAAATCAACGTCACCGAACGCCGGGCCGTGCTGCACGTCGCGCTGCGGGCCCCCCAGGGCGCACGGATCGTCGTCGACGGCAAAAACGTCGTGCCCGAAGTGCACGCCGTCCTGGACAAGATGGCCGGCTTTTCCAACCGCGTTCGCTCGGGCGACTGGCAAGGCCACACCGGCAAGCGCATTCGCAACGTGGTCAATATCGGCATCGGAGGCTCGGACCTCGGGCCGGTGATGGCGTATGAAGCGCTGCGATATTACGCCCAGCGGGACATGACGTTTCGCTTCGTGTCGAATATCGACGGCACCGACATCGTCGAGGCCACGCGCGATCTCGACGCGGCCGAAACGCTGTTTATCGTTTCGTCCAAGACGTTCACGACGCTCGAGACGTTAACCAACGCCCATTCGGCCCGCAAGTGGCTGGTCGATAAGCTGGGCGACGAAAAGGCGGTGGCCCGGCATTTCGTGGCCGTGTCGACCAATGCGAGCGAAGTTTTCAAATTCGGCATCGATACGGCCAACATGTTCGAGTTCTGGGATTGGGTCGGCGGACGCTATTCGTACGACTCGGCGATCGGGCTGTCGCTGGCGATCGCCATCGGGCCGGATCGCTTTGGCGAAATGCTGGCCGGTTTTCACGCCATGGACGAGCACTTTCGCACGACGCCGTTCGAGCGCAACCTGCCGGTGCTGTTGGGGCTGTTGGGCATCTGGTACAACAACTTTTTCGGCGCCCAGACGGTCGCCATTCTGCCCTACGATCATTACCTGAGCCGTTTCAGCTCGTACCTCGAGCAGCTCGACATGGAAAGCAACGGCAAGCACGTCGACCTGGACGGCAACGGGGTCAATTACCAAACCGGACCGATCGTGTGGGGCACGCCGGGGACCAACGGCCAGCACGCGTACTATCAACTCATTCATCAGGGCACGAAGCTCATACCTTGCGACTTCATCGGCTTTAGCCGCTCGCTCAATCCGTTGGGCAATCATCACGACCTGTTGATGGCCAACTTTTTCGCTCAGACCGAAGCCCTGGCGATGGGCAAAACGGCCGAAGAAGTGCGGGCCGACGGCGTGAGCGACTTTCAGATTCCGCACCGCACCTTTACGGGCAACCACCCGACGAATACGATTCTGCTCGATCGGCTCTCGCCCGAGGCTTTGGGCAAGCTCGTGGCGCTTTACGAGCACAAGGTTTTCACGCAGGGGACGGTTTGGCACATCAACTCGTTCGACCAGTGGGGCGTGGAGCTGGGCAAAGTGCTGGCCAAGCGCATCATTGGGGAGCTGGACGGCAAGGCGAAAGGGGAGCTCGCTCACGATAGTTCGACAAACACGTTAATCGGGCACTACCGCAATTCCAAGGAGAGGGCTTGATGAAACTCGGCTACGACAAACCCCTCTATGTTCTGCCCTTCGATCACAGGCATTCGTACGGTTCTGAAGTTTTCGGCTTCAAGGACCCGTATACGCCCGAGCAGACCGCCGAGGTGGCGGCCAGCAAGCAGGTCGTTTACGAAGGCTACAAGCTGGCGCTGGCCGCCGGCGCGCCGGTGGACAAGTCGGGCATCCTGGTTGACGAGGAATTCGGGGCCGCCGTGCTGCGCGATGCCAAGAAAAACGGCTACCACACGGCCATGCCCGTCGAAAAGAGCGGACAAAAAGAGTTTGACTTCGAATACGGCGACCGGTTCGCCCGGCACATCGAAGAATTCGACCCGACGTTCACCAAGGTGCTGGTGCGCTACAACCCCGAAAGCGACGCGGCGATCAGCAAGCGGCAGCTCGATCGGCTGAAGCGCCTCTCGGACTATCTGCACGAGCACAACCGGCTGTTCATGTTTGAATTGATCGTGCCGCCCGAGAAAGCGCAGCTCGACAAGGCCCTCAGCAAGCAGGCGTACGACACGCAGGTTCGGCCCGAGCTGATGGTGCGGTCGCTCGGCGATATTCAGGCGGCCGGCATCGAGCCCGACGTGTGGAAAATCGAAGGACTCGAAAAACGCGGCGACTGCGAAAAGATCGTGGCGGTGGCCCGGCAAGGCGGCCGCGATTCTGTCGGCTGCATCGTGCTGGGACGTGGCGAATCGGAGCAAAAGGTGGTCGAGTGGCTGGAAGTCGCGGCCCCCGTGCCGGGCTTCATCGGCTTTGCCGTCGGCCGGTCGACTTTCCTGCAAACGATCGTCGACTTGCGGGCCGGCAAGATCGACAAAGCGGCCGGCGCCAAACAAATCGCCGGCCGATTCCTGAAATGGATCGACATTTTTGAAAAGGCCCGCGGAAAGTGAATTCGGCGAATGGGCCGCACGACGGCCCAGCGACTGCCGCGCGATTGCCGACGGTTTTCCGCCGTGCGGGGGACGATCTTTGGCGATCGCTCGCGGATCTGGTGATCTACGATCTCGTGTTCAAGGCGATCGCGCTGGTGGTGCTTTCGCCGCTTGTGGCGTGGCTGTTTGAGCGGTTCGTGGCCGCCAGCGGCGATCGCGCGGTCGGCAATCTCGACATGGCCCGATTTCTGTTGACGCCCTTCGGGGTCGGCATGGCGATCGTGATCGCGTCGCTCGCCTTTGCCATCTTTTTGGCCAATTGCGCGGGACTGGTGACCATCGGGTTCGCAGCGGCGGGCAACCGGCGCGTCACGTATCTCGAAGCGCTGGTGTTCGTCGCGCGGCGCTTCGGCCGGATTCTGTGGGCGAGCTTTCTGTCGCTCGTGGTGGTGGCGATCGCCGCGCTGCCGTTTGTGGTTGCCGCGCTCGTTGTCGGCATGTCGTTGCTCGCCGAACACGACATCAACTACTATTTGGACGTCCGGCCGCCGGAGTTTTGGAGGGCAATTCGAATCGGGGCGGTCATCGGTGTTTTGGCCGCCGCGGCGCTGGTTGTGGTGAGCGTGCCCTTGGTTTTCGTGCTGCCCGGGGCGCTTACGACCGACGAGCCGCTGCGCCGGGTTTTCATCCACAGCTTTCGGTTGGCCCGAGGCAACTTTGGCCGCATTCTGCTGGCCATCGTCACGTGGCTGATCGTGTGGAACACCGCGTCGCTGGCGATGAACGGGACGATTTACGGCCTCGGCCGAGCGCTGGTCTCGGCCGCGGGCCAAAGGCTGGCTGCATTGCTCGTGACGTTGGGAAGCGTCACGGCGTTGAGCGTTCTGGCGAATTTTGCGCTTTCGTTTGCCGCGGTCGCGACAGGCTGTCTCGTGCTCGTGCGTTTGTATCTCGATGCGTTTCGTCGCCGGCAACTGCCGGTCGCGCCGTTCGGCGAGCATGCCGGGGCTTTGGGCGCAAAGGCCGAGTGGTCCGTGCCCAGAAAAGGGCCCTTGGCGCTTGCCCTGGTGGCGTTGGTATTGGCGGGCTTTGTGGTGCGGCACGTGTTGGAAGACGTGCGCTGGGAGGACCACGTCGACATTACGGCGCACCGCGGGGCGTCTCTCGCGGCCCCGGAGAATTCGGCAAGCGCCGTCAAACGGGCAATCACCGACGGGGCGACTTTTGTCGAGGTGGACGTGCAGCGCACGGCCGACGGCGTGCTGGTAGTGGCCCATGACGCCGATCTGATGCGCGTGGCCCGGCGGCCGCTGGTAATCGCCGAGTCGAGCTACGAGGAGCTGCGCGAAGTCGACATCGGCCGTTTCTTCGCGGAGGAATTTGCCGGCGAGCGAATTGCGACGCTCGACGAAGTGATCGACCTGACCAAGGGCAAAGTCAAGCTGATCGTCGAGCTAAAAAGTTACGGCGCCGATGCCGGGCCCTTGATTGCCGGCGTCGTGCGAACGCTGCGCACGCGCGACATGCTCACCGAAGCGGTCGTCATGTCGCTCGCGTACAAGGAGATGCAGGAAGTCAAGCGCCTGGAGCCGAGACTGAAAGTGGGTTTCGTGGCCTCGGCCACCTTGGGCGACCTCTCGCGGCTCGACGTCGATTTTCTGGCCGTGTCGAAGTCCCAGGCGACCGACGCGCTGGTGGCATCCGCCCACGCGCAGGGCAAACAGGTTTTTGTGTGGACCGTGGACGATCGCCCGGACATGTTCACCATGCTGGACCGCGGCGTGGACAACATCATCACCAACGACCCGGCGCTCTTGTCCGCGATCCTCAAGGAGCGCGAAAGCCTGGACAATGCCCAGCGGATCCTGCTGCGGTTCAAAAGCCTTTACGTCAAGTAGCGGATGCCGTGCAACAACGCGAAACCGCTCTGATTTTCCCGGCGGGAGTGCCTCCCCTCGAAAAGTTTCAAAAAGTGTTTGACAGGGGCGTCGCCCTCGATTAAAGTTGACATGGTTCTAAATTGGCTAAGTCTATCGACGACCGCGGTCCTCCGTGACCGGGCCTGCTAATGTCTCGCTCTAACGAGCCCGCACCATAAGGCAACGCTTCGCCTGTTCTTCGGTGCGTCTCTCCTAGGCTCTTTTCCGCACACGCGGATTCGTTTCGCCTTTGATGCTGCGCGCTTACGCGCGCGGCGCCAAACGCCAAATCATCGCGCGCCGGGATCGTTCGTCGTTGTCCGCCGGAAGACGTATTTGCATGTTGTGCGTTCGAAAAGAATTGCTGCTCATTCTCGCCGGGCTCCTTTCGCTGGGCGCAGCGCCGGCGGTCCGCGCCTCGATGGTCCACGAGCCCAACAATTCGCCCGACAAGGCGTTCCTGCTTCCCAGCGGGCAACTGGTGGTCAACGACGACTTGAACGGCCGGTCGGGACGGGCCGATACGATCTTGGGACATTACGATCCGGCCTACGGCACGCTCTTGGATTTCAACGACAACGCGCCCGGCGTGGGCAATGGCTTCGGCAGCCAGTTGCTCGGCGTGCCGCTGCGCCGCAATGGATCGGCGTATTTCGCCGTAACCGGAGCGCCCGACGATTCGTTCGGAGGGGGCCACTCGCAGCTTGGCAAATACCGCGTCAGCTACGTCGTCCGCAATTCTGGCGGAATGTCGGTCAAAGAATCCTGGGCCGAGGAGTGGGTTACGCCCGGAATGGTCGACAACGTGTGGCTCAATCCCGACAACTCGCTGCCCAACTGGACCGGCTATACGGTCGACGTGACCGTGAACAACGTCATCGGAGCCGGCCGCGGCGATTCGCTGGACTATTTCCTGTTCTCGGGCCTGTCAGCGTATGCGCCTTTTACCGCCCAGCTAAACACAGAAATCGACGCGATCGTCGGCCTGTACGACGGCATGAACCATTTGATTGCTACCAGCACGCCGGTCGACGGCGTGCAAACGCTCGCGGGAATCACCGATCGATTCGGACGCGTGAAGCTCGGCGTCACGGGCGCGGTTGACCCTCTGTTTGCGGGCCAGCACACGGTCGTGGGACCGTACACGCTCGTGGTCGTGCCGGAACCTCAAAGCGGCGTCATGCTCGCGGCGGGCACGGCGCTTGTGTGTTTATTCCGGCGGTTCCGGCGCGGCAGGCGCCGGGCGCGCGAACATCGTCGGTCGGGCTAACAGCGTGTTGAAAAATTGGGACAGGCACCTCGCGATCACCTTTTATACTCGGAACATACCGTAAACGGCTCGGAGCCAGTCCCATTTTTCAACGGCCAGCTAAGGGCTTTCTGCGCCGCTTGGCGCGACGGTCTTGTGAGTCCCCTGGTCGTCAGTTCCCGCGGCCTCGGGATCGGGTGGCGTTTGATCCTGCGGTTCGACCTCCGGCAGCCGGCTGGAAGCGCGCAGCGCCGCGCTTTGCGATTGCCCAACCAGCCGCAATTCTGACGGCGCATTTACGGGCGGCGGCGACTGCGGTGCGGCTGGCCCATCCGACGGCAAAACGAACGACGCTTGCGACGTCTGCTCCGGCGGCGATCTCGACGACACAACCGTCGTCGCCGGCACCTGTGCTGCCGACGGCTCTTTCGAGCCCGAATCCGGCGCCGCTTGCTGCTGCCCGGCGACAGGAGCTTTTGACGGTGCGGCCGACTTCGCCGGCGAACGCCCAGCCGACGGCTCCTTCGAGGATGGCTCCACCCGCGCTTGTGACTGCCGAGCTATCGGCGCTGGCGCGTCCGATCGCGGCGCTTTCGGCGCCGGCGGCGAAGCGGCCGCGCCGGTGGCCGCCCGCTGGTAAGCAACCCGCGCCGTCGGCGCCGGTGAAGACTCTTTTGCGGTCTTACCCGAGGGTTCCTTGGGCGGTTTTGCCATCACGTAGTCCAGGGGCGGCCCTTTCCCGCCGAAGCCGTTTTTGTGGGCGATCATCTCGGGCGCGCCCTGACAGAACGCATTTCCGGCCAGCATCGCGCCGTTGTATTCCAACAGCGAGCCTTTCTCGAAGTGCACGTTCTTGATGGCCATGGCGTACTCGATTCGGGCTCGGTGGTAGCTGGTTTCCGCTTCGGCCAGCCGAATCCGCGCGTCGAGGACGAGCTCCAGCGAGACCTTGCCGCCAAGATTGAAGAAGGCGTTATAGGCCAGCTCGTATTGGTTCTGGGCGGCGGCCAGACGGTTATAAGCCACCTGCACGAGCGCGTGTGCGCGATCCGCGTCGGCAAAGGCGCCGCTCAGGTCGTGAACGGCTTGCCGCTCCTGCTCTTCGAGAATCGCGCGCTCGCGGGCAATGAGGACCTGGGCGTTTCGCACGGCCGCGTACGCGCGGCGGAACCCGAGCGGCATCGAGTACTCGACACCGAGCTCCCATTCCTGGAACTGGCCGCTGGTGAGATTGGCAAAGGCGTTGTTGAACCGATCGAGAC
>JBBDNV010000034.1:0-37528 GCA_040877415.1 Pirellulales bacterium | reverse complement strand
CCAGGTTGTGCGGCGGAATCGACGTGGCCATGCCCACGGCGATGCCGTTGGCGCCGTTGACGATCAGATTGGGAAACTTGGAGGGCAACACGGTGGGTTCCGTGTGCCGCTCGTCGTAGGTGGAAATGAAGTCGACGGTGTCGAGCTTCAGATCGTCGAGCATCAAGGCCGCGATCGGCGACATGCGGGCTTCGGTATACCGCATGGCCGCGGCCGGCAAGCCGGCGATCGAGCCGAAATTCCCCTGCTTGTCAATCAGCACGTGGCGCATGTTCCAGTCCTGGGCCATGCGCACGAGCGTGGGATAAATGATGGCCTCGCCGTGGGGATGGTAGTTGCCGCTGGTGTCGCCGCAGATCTTGGCGCATTTGACGCGGCTGGCGCCGGGCGTCAGATTCAGGTCGTTCATGGCGACCAGGATGCGCCGCTGCGAAGGCTTCAACCCGTCGCGCACGTCGGGCAGCGCGCGGCTGACGATCACGCTCATCGAATACGTGAGGTAGCTGTCCTTGAGCTCCTCTTCGATCGGCAATTCGATGATTCGGCCTGCGGGCTCGTTGCCGTTCGTGGGCGGCTGGAATGGGTCGAAAGGCTCGTTTCCGTCGGTGGCCAAAGTCAGTCCTTTCGGCAGACTTTACGGGCCGTCCAACCAGGCCGGTTTGAACCCCCTTCAGACTGACCGGCACCGTCTGCAAGCCCGGCCATCCGTGGAAACCGCCAATATACCCGTTTTGGCCCCCGCAGGCAACGTCCGAACGGGCTGCTGAGCCTGGTTGCAACTGCTTGTTTTCCAGACGCTTACGCCGCGTGGTTGGGCGCCCTTTCGGGCCGAGTTGTACCCGCGCGCGCGGCGGTTGTATTTTGCCTATCTTTACGTGAGGCAACAGGCGTTTTCAGCCCCCGGTTTTCTGGGCCAACGTCGGCCTGTGTTAACCCGCGGGTCTCTGGTTCGATTCTCTTCCGGGGAGCTTGGGTCCGAAAGGAACCCTCTTCGAACCGGACGCATTACGAGCAGAGATGGGCGGCAGGATACGCCCCAAGCTGAAGCTGTTTCGTCCCCAGACTCTTCGCCGTGCCGTGCCTCCAGGTATACTAGCGCTGGTGCGGGTGCCGGGTCGGGCTCGGGAGACGGATGCATGATTCCGGATTTCACTGCCGGCGGATGCCTCCCGCCTGGCGTGCATTCCGCAAGCCGGAAAGAGTTCGAAGATCGGTTCGTCGTCTTCGATGTGTCGGATCGCCGGTTTAGGCTTTACGAGCGATTTGGAAGGATGCTCGATGAGGCGGGCAATTCGGGAATCGTGAAGCGAGTCGTCGTGGTTGGAAGTTTCGTTACTGCCCAGCCGGAACCAAATGACTTCGATTGCATTTTGGTGTTGGACGCCTCGGTGGTGGGGCGGAAACTGCGTCCGTTCGAATACAATTTGGTATCCCGCAAGGCGGCTCGCCGCATATTTGGCGGCGACGTCGTGCCGGCCATTGAGGGATCGGCGGCGCTTGACGAGTATCTGGGGTTCTTTCAGACAGCTCGCGATGGCCGCCGGGTTGGGGTAGTGGAGATTCAATTATGATCAAGAACATTGATCAACTTCGGATCACAATGCAGCAAATGGAGCGATTGATCCTCGCGCTCGATGATTTGAAGGTGAATGTGCTCCCACGGAATCCGGAACTCTTCGCCACCATGGCCGAGGCGCCGCTGGAAGACTTGGATCGGCTGCGCGAGGAAGTCAGCGGCTACGTGCACGAACTAAAGCCGACTGCTTAAAAGCGGCATTAAAGCCGTTGCTCCTCGAAAAGCGCGCATGGTTTCGAAGAGGGTTGCGTTCGGGGAGCTTGGCAATCGGTTCCCGGAGGTGCGCCATGGCTCAGCACGATCGAATTACGTTCGACCCGAACGTCATGGGAGGCAAGCCGTGCATTCGGGGGATGAGAGTCACCGTGGGCACGATTGTCGGTCTGATGGCCAGCGGCAGCACGGCCGAGGACATCCTGGCTGACTACCCGTATCTTGAGGCGGAGGATATTCCTGCCGCCCTATCGTATGCGGCGTGGCGCGCCGAAGAAATAGATGTACCGCTAACGCGCCCATGAAGCTGCTTGTCGACATGAATTTGTCGCCAAAGTGGTGCTCGGTCCTGCAGGCAGAAGGTTGGGATACCGTTCACTGGTCAGATGTCGGAACTGCCTCGGCGCCCGACCAGGAAGTCATGCAATGGGCGCTCAGCAACGACCACGTTGTTGTGACGCACGATCTCGACTTCGGCGCGATCCTTGCCGCGACGCACGCCGCTGGCCCCAGCGTCGTGCAGGTCCGCACGCAAGATGTCCGACCAACATCGCTGGCGCCCCGTTTGATTCCCTGGTTGCGGCAATACACGAACGAGCTTGAAGCGGGTGCCATGGTCGTCATCGATGAGGCACGCTCTCGGGTGCGCCTGCTGCCAATCACCAAACGTTGACCAGCTCCTCGCCTGCATCCATCGCGGCCCCGAGCTTCGCCAGGAAGCCTGCCCAATCTGTCCGGTTGGCACCCGCATCAAGATCTTTCCCTGCTCGATCCACGGTGAATGCCAACTGGATGACACGATTCAGGCTGTAATGGACTGCGGCAAATGCTCCGATCAGACTCGGTCGATGGCCGAATTACCCTGAACCCGTGTGGGCCGTTTACGTTTGGAAAATGCTTGACACAGCACTTCCTCAAGGACCAAAATAAACATCGCACCGTAGGCAACTACAGCCTCTCATCCAAGATGCTCACCAGCGAGGAATCGCTCATGAGGATCAATCTTCCTTCTGCCGCGGCGCTCGCGGCGGCGCTCGCCCTTGTTGTGCTGATTGCCTCGCCGGCCGCGATGAAAAAGATGAACAGGCTGTCGATAAAGAAGAGAGTCGCGCGCGCTGGCCATTTTGGCAGTGCTGGCGCTTGAAATCACGACGCCGGTCGAGGCGGCCACGATACTCAACCGACAGAATCCGGGAAACTTCACGCGAGATGGGACACAGAGCTTCACACGCGGCACCGTTCTCAGGCTGACCGACACGAGCAGTAGTGACTTCATTGCGTTCTTCGCGACTGATGCAGACGCCGGTGCCGGCATCGATGTCGATGTCTTCGCCACGTTCCAGGTGATACAGAGCGTGCCGAGCAGCGCAGATGCCGGCGCTCGTTTGGTAATCAACGATGGAATCAATCGATCCGCGATCGCCGCCTGCGTTGTCATCAACGGCGAGCGCGGCATCGGCCTGCTCTCGAGCGGCGACCCCATCGCCCCGGCGTCATATCCCGTCTTCGTCCCGGTGGACTGGCAGGCGCTGACCTCCATCCAACTGCGCAGGACTGCCTCCGGTGACGCAGAGATCATGGAGGTGAACGGTGTCGCGCCGAATCCCCGCGCATTGTTGACGGCCGACATGGCTCCGACCAAGACTAGGACGGGCCCCACCGTCGAGTTCGGCGCCGCGAGCTTTGGACCGGAAATCACCATCGATTACAGCGCCTTCCGCTCGGAGGTCGTCGTCCCCGAGCCGTCGGCGTTCGCGCTGGCCGCGCTGGGCATGCTCGGCTTGATGGCCTGTGCCCGACGCAGGGCGCGGTGCTTGGTCGGGTTCTCGGCAAACCAGGGACTCGCGACGCCCGCCAGTCTGCGTTAGAACCACGTGCGCGATCCCCCGAAGGCGCACATTATTTCGAAGAGGGTTGCGTTCGGGGAGCTTGGGTCCGAAAGGAACCCTCTTCGAACATTCCGCTGCGAGGAAGGAACCCGATCCAGGGGCACCTGAGTTCTCGTGCTGCCGCCGCTTTGGGCCGCGGGGCGTTTCACTACAAGGTGCCGACGATGGTCGGCGAGCACGTTTCGCCCAGCCCGCGGATTCTCGCTACTTGATCTACGAGAAAAACAGCAGCGCAAAGATCCCGAACAGCACCACGATAGCCAGCCAACGCGCCGGCCACGGCAGACCGGCAAACAGTGGCGTATCGCCGGCGGGCTCCGCTTGCCACCCCCAGCGTATCCCAACAGCCAGCATGAAGCCGCACAGCGTGAACAGCGCGACGCGATATCGAATTCCGCCCAATCCGAACTCCCGCAGCCAGGTTGACGCGTAAAAGCAACTCACTGTGGCCACGGTGATGCTGGTGCCGAGCGCTAACGTCTGCGGGAGGAGCAGAATCAGACCGGCCAGCACCAGATGCACCAGCAGGACGCCGGCAGCAAAAACGCCGGGATGGTATTGGAGAAAGAGGCGAAAAACCGGATGTGATTCGTTGACGTTTTCGTAATTGCCTTGCCAGTATTCAGCACTCTGACCGCACAAGGTCAGCGTCCCGTCCAGGATGCCCATCAGAAAGGGCGGTAGACACAGTCCAACCGCGCGTCGAAGCACTTTTGACGATGTGGCAACCATGCGATTTTGTTCCAATCCCGACTCCCGCCATCGGCCAAGACAATTATGCGCTCGCGGATGGTGCAATTGTAGCAGGGGGGGATGCCGTTCGGTAATGCCAAGCGAAACACTCGCGCCAACGTTGGATAGGCGACCGCTGAGCTCGACAATCGCAACCGGCAGAGGTTTAATGCGCTTACAGCCGCCGCGAAAAGCGCGCATTGTTTCGAAGAGGGTTCCTTTCGGGGAGCTTGGGTCCGAAAGGAACCCTCTTCGAAAAACCCGCATTCTTGGTTAACGCACGGGCGCCGGCAATTTACCCGTGCCCCCGGCTCGGGCGAGACTAAGCAACGACGCGCACCAACCCTTGATGCCGATGGTTATCATCTCGGTGCTTTGCGCTTCAGGTTCGCGGTCATCTCGTTGATCGTCTCGCGCACTTCTGCTGATTCTTCGGTCTCGAGCAGGCCGAGCAGGAAGTCGAGTTGCTTTCTTCCGGGCGCGGCTAGCACTCGGACCATCCGCTTGCGCAGGGCGCGGCTGCGACCGTCCTTGGCGTGTCGCTGGAGCGGCTCGATCGCTTCGGCGAAAAACTTCTCGTCGACGGGAATCAACATGGAAAGCTTGAGAACGGCGTCGGCCACGGCCGTATGCAACTCGAATTTGTCCTGACTTTCGCCGACGGTCGACGCGAGACGGCGAACGAGTTCCACAGTCTCCGGGCGCGGAATGTTGGACATCACGTCGAGGATCCGTAGCTTCTCGCGCATACTGTCGCTGGCGGCAAACATTTCCTGCATCCTTTGGCACACCGCCTCAATTCGCGATTCGGCCGATCGCATGAAACCGACCAGCACGATGGCTTGCTCGCGCACGCGCAAATCACGCTCGCGAGTAGCCATCTCGAGCATCTTCGTTACTGTGGCGGGCCGGTCGATGCGCGACATCTCGGTCAATAGTTCCATCCGTGAAAGCGGGTCCTTCTCAGCTTCGTACTTGCGCTCCCAGTAGGCGAGCCCTTGTTTCGTGGCCGCCTCATCGGCTTTCAACTCGTTGAGCAAATTGAGCGCCATCCGCGTCATGCGGTCGCGCTCTGTCGATTTCAAGGCGGACAGCGGCAGAGGCACGGACTGCCCCTCGGGCGTGCGGCGGATGCAGGGCACGATCAGGTCATCGTTGCGCTGATACGAATGCGGCAACCAGCCGTAAATTGCACTGCCCTTCTCTCCCGGACCGACGAAGGCGCGAGCATAGAACGCCGTGACTCGACCGTTCTCCTGGTTATTCTCGCCCCAAGAGATGCCCAGGATTGGTTGCACGTCGCAGGCGGCCAGGCCCATGCCTCGCTTGAGCATGGCGCGGGCGATTCCCCCACCACCAAACTTGTTGGAGGCATAGTCGGCTCCGCCGGTCTGCACCCAGCTCCAACTGATGTACGTCCAGTCGCCACGTCCGTAGGTCTTGTCATAGCCCGGATTGCCGTAGGTGAAGTACCGCGCGCCACTTTTGCCGCCCGACACGTTGGGCTTGTACCACATGTCCTCGGGAATGCGCGTGGGCGTAACGAAGTAGGTGCGTCCCGATCGCACGGGTGCGCTCTTGCCGTTCTGGCTGGGGATCAGCTTGATCGCGCCTTGGAGGTCCTCGCGCGCGATGTGGCCGTATTGACCGTTCTCGATGTAGTTCTTCAAGTACTGGTCCGGTCCGCCGCCGGGATGAAAGTACGTCGCCAGATCGTCGGCCGAAGCGAGGCGCTCGTGGGCGTCGATTTCCATTGTCCCAGGACGGCAGGGCTGGGCGCTGCCCTGCTGGCTCGGATCGTCCGCGCTGGCCCAAAAACCGGTCGGCGTCCCGTCGGCGAACCGCAGCGCGACGAACTTGCCCCGCATTTCCACGCAGGTCCGCGTGCGGTGCTGCCCGGACAGATTGAACTTCTCGGCCGGCAAGTCAGCCGATACGAAGAGCAGGCAAAGCGCGATGGTTGAAAATGGCATGGCAATGACCAGCGAGGGATAAACAGGCTGCGCAACCTTTCTCGACTCGGTCCCGTCCCATGGTCGACAGTCTATTGTGCCCTGTCAACATTGGCTGCCAGACACGTTACAAATCACACACAGCGCGCCTGAGGCTGGCGGATGGTTAACCATGCCGGTCGCAAGTCGCCCCTCGCACAACGCGCGTTGTGAGAACTGAGCCCAATCGTCGAACCGGCGGGGTCAACCAAGTCGCCGGGGTTGGCTGGACCGCCGAACAACGAGTTGACGGGTAAAGAAGGCTCTCCAGAAAGGCGCGCATTGTTTCGAAGAGGGTTCCTTTCGGGGAGCTTGGGTCCGAAAGGAACCCTCTTCGAAAAGCGTGCGTTCCCGGTTAACGCGCTGACGCCGGGGGTAGCGATCAGATATCCTCGTGAACGCCGGCAACGAGGCTTCTCCGTGCGATGATGCGAAGGCGTGTACGCCGCTGCCCCGCTCACTATCCGACCGGCGACGGCGAAACGGAGCGTCATGCTCAAAACTTTCGTTGCGTCACTGCTTGTTCTCTGCTTCGGAAATACGGCCTGCCGCTGGCTTCTCAGCCGTTGTTTAGCGTGTTTTTGACAGTCTCATGCTTGGTCTTCATTCTGTAGCGTTGCACCGGTGGCATCTGCTGAGCGGCTGGTATGGCGACCTGCGGTCCGAATGGTGTACGCCCAACTAATCTCGGCTGCATTGCAATAGTCGATTTGGTTGAATGGTTGGATCGTTGAATAGCGTAGTGACCGTTAGGGGCGGCGATAATCTTGGTCGCTGTCGCATTCGCGATGGGACCGGCCACGAAACGGCCATTGCGCTGCGGCTGGGGCAAGCCAGCGACGGCCCCGCCGGCGGGGGAGCTTGGATATTGCTTGGCGGCTTGGTTCATGCCCTGGGCCATGCCCGAGCGATCGCCGCCGCTAACCATGCTGTTCAGGCTGCTGCGGAACAAGCCGTCGGCAGCCCGGACGCTGGTTGCCTGGAACAGGAGAAGGGTTGCAAGAGACATCGACAAACCGTTGATTCGAAGGAACTTACGCATGATCCACGCTCGCTTTCTGCTGTTGAACTTGCGGCCTCTTATCGGCCGCTACTCATCCAAGCGTAGACCGAGTGGCAATGTTACAGAAGAATTGAAGGCCCCGATTGCCTCCGATTGACAAGACAACCTGTCGCCGTCGTGGCTTTGGCGGCCTGTGCCAGGCGGCGAATGTAGCGCCGGCGCAAGGCCACCGACTGTTCCCGACAGGCGCGCATTGTTTCGAAGAGGGTTGCTTGCGGGGACCAATTGGCTTGACGCAGTTTATCCTTTGCCGGGCGGGGAGGGCTTGGTTTGCGGCGCGGGGAAATAGCCCAACTGTTGCATGCGCTGGACGAGATTCCTGGCGATCGTGCCGGCGGAGGTGGCGCCGCTGCCGCCGTGCTCAAGCACGACGACGAATGCGAATCGGGGCGAATCGGCCGGCGCGTAACCGGCAAACCAGGCATGATCTTCCTGGCTGCCGCCCGTTTCGGCGGTTCCGGTCTTGCCTGCGATCGCCAGCGATGGCAAACGCACGGTAGCGAACGCCGTTCCGGCGGGATCGTCGACCCCGCGCTTTAAGCCTTCGCGCACCACGGCCAGCGCCCGCTCATCGATCCCGGCGATGCGCGCCTCGTCGGGAAGCTCGCTCGGCGACGATGGATCGCTTGGCGCCGATTGCGATGCCGCTCGATCGCGCGTGAAGCGGGCCGGGACGAGGTACCCGCCGTTGGCAATGGCCGCGTACATCCGCACCACCTGGAGCGGCGTGGCGGTGAAGACACCCTGGCCGATGGCAAACATTTCGAGGCGGCTCGCCGCGCGCAACTCGGTCGCGTCGGGCAAGTGCCCGGTGGCCTGATCCGGCCAGTCGCTCGCGCTGGGCTCGCCGAAGCCGAAGCGAGCGGCCCAATCCGCTAGCGCCGCGGCGCCAAGCTCGGTCGCGTGGTGAAAGAAATAGACGTTGCAGCTATGAGCCAGCGCGTCGGCGAGCGTGACGCCGCCGTGACCGATTCCCTGCCGCCGAAAAATCTGGCACCGCATCGAATCGGGCTCGTCGAGATATCCCTGGCACATGAACGGTTTTTGCGGATCGACGACTCCGCGCCCGAGCAATGCCAATGCCGTGAGCGGCTTGAACACCGAACCGGGGGAAATCGCCATCCTGGTCGCGCGGTCGAACAGCGGCCGGCGCGGATCGCCGAGCACGGCTTCGACGCGCGGATCGCCGGCGGCAAACCAGCCCGGATCGAATCGCGGCTCGGTGGCCGCAGCCAGAATTTCTCCCGAGCGAACGTCCATCACGATGATCGCTCCGCCGTGCGGAGGCTGGCGATCGCCGGACGACGGACGATCCGCGCGCCGCGCGAAGCGATCGAGCAATTGCTCGGCTGCGCGCTCGAGCTGGGGATCGAGCGTCAAGACGACGTCGCGGCCCGGCACCGGATCGCGCTCGACCTGGATGGACAACTGCTTGCCGCGGCGATCGGTGAACTGGACCGCCCGGCCGGGTTGGCCGCGCAGCTTCGATTCCCACGCGCGCTCAATCCCCATCCTGCCAACCGCGGCATCGGATGAGTCGTCCGATTCGCTCGCGACGGCGGTTGTTCCCGCGCGCAAGCGTGAACCGACGTGGCCCACGACGTTGGCGGCTAACGAGCCGAGCGGATAGGTGCGCCGCGCATATTCGACGATTCTGACGCCGGGAAAGGCGTCGGCATGGTCTTCCACCGCCTCGGCAACGTCGCTCGGCAGGTCGTCGGCGATTGGGTGATAGGCCGCCTGTTCGGCCACGACCATCTCGGCCGGCAGTAGCCGCTCGGGCGGAGCGAACAGCCCGGCCAGGATGTTCATGACGCCCTTCGGACCGTCGCCCGTTAGGGTGGAAGAGTGCTCGCGATCGTGCTGTTGGCGGCGCCGGTTGACATCGTCGGCCAGCGCGGTCACGCGGCTTTGGATGCGCAGGGCGCGCTTGCGCCATTCGGCGTCGCTCACGTTGCACAAGGCGGCCAGTCGGCGGTCGAGATCGGCCAATTGGCCGCGTACCGTTTCTTCCGCTTCGGCCAGCCGCCGGGAATTGCGCCGCTCGGATCGCGCGAGGCGCAAGCTTGCCATCTTGCGCAGCCAGCGCGGATCGGGGGGCGATTCCAGATAGCGGAAATGGACGGCCAGCGCCCGGGCCTTCTGGTCGGCTGCCAGCACGGTGCCGTCGCGGGCCAGAATCCGTCCCCTGGGCGCTTCGAGCGTCACGGCTCTTTCCAGCGGCCGGGTGGCCAGGCGGCGAAAATTCTCGCCGTCGGAAAGCTCCAGCTCGACCGCCCGCGAAAGCACGATCGCTAGCGCCGCCGCGTAGATGCCCAGTACCCAGCGCAGCCGATGCCGGGTGCCGGCGGCCGGACGCTCGTCGTGGTGCTCGTCGACGAGTCGGTGCCAGTCGAAATCGTGCAGGGGGCGGGGCATGGGGTTGGGACCGACAGCCTGGAGTAGGTAAGGTGCAAAGCCGTAAGCGGAGGGTTGTCGCGGGAGCGGATTTCACACACGGGAAACTTCACACGTCCTCGTCGCTGGATTGCATGGCGCTGCGCCAACGATCGAAATGTTCCAGACAGATGGTCATGCCGCGGGAGACGGCCGCCAGCGGCTCGGCGCACAGCCGGGTGGGCAGCCCGGTCTGCTCGCTCAGGAAGCGATCCAGCCCGCGCAGCAAGGCGCCGCCGCCGGCCAGCACCAAACCGTTGTCGACCAGGTCGGACACCAGGTCGGTGCTGCAATCGTCCAACGTGGTCCTGATGGCTTCGACAATCTCCAAGAGCGGCGCGGCAAGTGCTTCGCGGACTTCCTCGCTGGTGATCCTGGCCTTGCGCGGCAGCCGGCTGATGCCATCGACGCCCGGCACTTCGTCGGAAAGCTCCTGCTCGAGCGGATAGGCGCTGCCGACGTCGATCCGCAATCGTTCGGCGGCGGCGGTGGCAATGCGCAGGTTGTAGTGACGGCGCAAATAGTCGACGAGGGCCTGATCCATTGCGTCGCCGGCGACGCGCACCGACTGAGCGGCCACGATTTCGCCGAGGCTGAGCACGGCGACGTCGGTCGTGCCGCCGCCGATATCGCAGATCATGCTGGCCACGGGCTCGGCGATCGGCAATCCGGTGCCGATGGCGGCCGCCTTGGCCTCGGGAATGACCAGCACTTCGCGGGCGCCGGCGCGGCCGGTGCTGTTAAAGACGGCGCGTTTTTCCACCGGCGTGACGCAGCCCGGCACGGCCACCAGCACGCGCGGCTTGACGACGAAGCCCTGCCGGCGCGCCTTGCGCATGAAGTAGCGCAGCATGGCCTCGCAGAGTTCGAAATCGCGGATGACGCCGGCTAAAAGCGGCCGGACGACCTTGATGGATTGCGGCGTGCGGCCTTGCATTTGCTTGGCCAGGTGGCCCACGGCGCAGCCGCCGGACAGAATGCGGCCCGTGCCTTCCTCGACCGCCACGACCGAAGGTTCGTTCACGACCAGGCCCTCGCCCACGACGCTGATCAGCGTGTTGGTGGTGCCCAGATCAATGGCCAGGTCCGAGCCCAGCAGTCCGAAGAGTCGCTCGAGCATCCTTGCTCGCCAGAGTTAATTCGTTTTGGAGCGGGTCGCGAATGAACGGGGTGCCTGCTGTGCTATTTTTCCTGCCGAACTACGGCTTGATTTTCAGATCGTACACGTACATTTCGGCATAGAGGCTGATGCAGCCGATCACGATGGCCACGAAGGTCAAGATCAACAACACGGTGTAGATGTTGGCCTTGGGCTTTTCGACCACGACGCCGCGCGTGGCGGGCGCCGACACGGCGGCGGGCGCTGCGCCCGCCGCGGCCTTCTTCTTAGCTGACTTTGAACCGAGTAGCGACATCGTCGTCTTTCTGAATGATGCCCTTCTTGAAGCCGGGCACGATTTTGCCGACGGCCCGATCGGTTGTGGTGCGCAACACTTCAACCCGGCCCAGGTATTTGCTGCCGCGGAACACTTCCAACGTGTGGCCCACGCGCAGCCCGTCGTCGGTCCCCAGCGAAACTTCGACCATGTTTTCCCGGTTGATCGCCAACACCTTGCCGCGAAGCATGGGCGGGATGCCGTCGACGGGCATGTCTTTATTCAAGCCGTGGCGATCGAGCACGAGATTGGCCGAGGCGAGCTGGGCCGCCAGTTGGATGTTGCGTTCCTCGAGCCGCTTCACTTCGCCTTGCTCCTGGTGAATCTGGTCGGTCAGCTCGACCGTGCGGTCGAAGGCCTTGTCGCGCTCGTCCTGGGCCAGGCGAATCTCCTTTCGCAGGCCTTCGACTTCGTTGGTCAGCCGTTCAAGGTTTTGCTGCGCCGCCTTCAGCGCCACGACGGCCTCCTGGTCTTTGATGAACAGCGCGTCGCGCTCCTTGGCCAGCTCGTCGCGCTGTGTGGCGAGCCCCTTTCGCTCGGTTTCGAGCTTGGCCAGCGCCTGTTCGCGGGCGTTGATTTCCCGCGTCAGGTCGGCCTCGATTTTTTTCTTTTCGGTTTCGGCCTCGTCCAATTTTTCGCGTGCGATTCGAACCAGCTCTTTTTGCTTTTCGACCTCGGCCTTCCAATTCTGGTGCGTGCCGTAGACCGCGACCGCAAAGGACATAAACACCAGGCTCATCACGAAGATGAGGACGACAAAAATCCTGCCGATGAAGTTCATAACCGGTTTCCCGCAAGCACACTAGCCGAGCTGTGGCCTCTCGTCTGTCTCGGGTTAGGGAGCCTGACTTGTGGGGGCCAAGAAGGGGGTCGAAGGGCGACGCGATCGGCGTCGTCAAGTTTTTGTCTGGACAGGAGATAACTCACGGCGAACTGGCGATTCCTTAGTATAATTGCGAGCGATTTACCAAGTCAATCACGAAGTATAAATCTCGGTAAAATGCGGGCTATAGGTCGAGTTGTGACGCTTGTGCGGGCATTTGGCGCGGGGTGCTGGCGGCCGGCTAACGGTTTGCCGCGGCGCGTGATTTCCGCTCCCCGCGCCACTTCCAAAGTCCCACCACGGCCAGACCGAAGGTGGCGGTAAGACACACCCCGGCCAACGTGTCGCCGAAGTCGAGATACAGGCTGTGCCGGCGATCGATCGAGGCTCGACCGACAATCACGTCGGTGGCCCGGCGCGGCCCCTGTGCCAGAATTCGGCCGCAGGAGTCGATCGACGCCGAAAAGCCGGTATTGGCGGCGATCAAGAACGGCTTGCGGCACTCGATGGCCCGAAACACGGCGCAGGCCAGGTGCATGTCCAACTCGGACGAGCCCCAAAACCAGCCGTCGTTGGTCAAGTTCACCAGTACGTCGGGCTCGCGCCCCTCGGATCGCAATTGGGAGATTTGTGCGCGGATGAGGTGCGGGACGGTGTTTTCGTAGCAAATGTTGGGCGCGTAGCGGACGCCGGCGAGCTCGATCGACCGCGGCCCGGCGCCGGCCTTGGAACCGCCGGCCAACGGCGTGAGCTTGTAGAGCCAGGGAAATGTTTCGGCAAAGAACACGTATTCGCCGAACGGCACGAGATGACATTTGTCGTAGCGGCCCAGCACGTTTCCCTCGCGGTCGGCGAGCAAGGCCGTGTTGAAGTGATCCAGTCCGTCGGGCCGGTGGTGCCAGGTGTCGACGCCCAGCAGGAACGGCACACCCAGCGACTTGACCAGGCGCTTAATGTTGCGGCGGCTCGTGGCTTCGGCTTCCTCGACGGTCCAATTCGCGCCCTCGGGGGGTTCGAAATCCTTGTCGAAGGTGAGCCAGGGGTCGCGAAACATCGTCTCGGGCCAGACGACCAGATCCAAGTCGGCGTGTTCCCGCACGGCCCGCCGCGACAGACCGTAGTACTCGTCGACGATCCGGTCGGCTTCGGTCGGATCGTATTTCATGTCGATGTCGATCGAGCCCTGCACGAGCGCCACCTTGGGGCCCGGCTCGGTCGCCGGCTGGCCGGCGCGCCAATGGCCGTAGGCCAATACGGCGGCAAGCGCCGCGACCAGCGGCATCGCCGGCCACCAGCACCACGCGCGCTTTGCGCGTTCGCTGGGAAGCATGCGGGCCACGCAGGCGGCGACAAAAACGATCAGGAAGCTCACGCCGTAACCGCCTACGACGTCGCTGATCTGCAAGAGCTCCACCCACTGGTACTGCGTATGCCCAAGCGCGGCCATGCCGAAACCGGTGAGCATGTGAGCCCGCGCCAGCTCCAATCCCGTCCAAACGACCGGCGCCGCCAGCAGCGCGGAAACGCCCAGCGCGTGTACCGCCACGCGGCTGAGGCCGATGAAAAGGGGGAAATACAGCGCGAGGTAAAACGATACGGCGACCCAACCGATGCTGGTGGCCCAATGCGGCAGCGTGACCCAATACAAGGCCGCCAGGTAAAACACGAAACTCGAAAACCAAAGTGCCGCGTAAGGGCGCTTGCCCACGAGCGCATCGCGCCCGACGAGCATCACCCAAGGCACGGGCGCCAACCAGGCCAAAGGAGCCCAAGTGAGCGGCGGCAATGCGGCCCACAACAGCAATTGGCCAAAGAGCGCGACGGCCAACGTCGATCGCCACCACGTCGCGCGACCAGGGGCGACGTCGTCATTCGTCGCGCGCGATGCGCGCACTCCGCTTCGGGCCGAGATTTGCGCGGTTCCCATATCTCTTTAGAGTAGGCGGATTCTCCAGGTTTGCCCAGAGCGGGTATGTGACTGGGGCGATTTGGGAAAACGGGTACTAACCCGACGCGCAAGTTTTGATGTTGCACATTGTTCGTTGACGCCAACCGTTAGCCCCCGGCTTTGCCGGGGGATTCTTCGCAAATGACGGCTACCGCGCGCCGAATCCTCAACGACGGCGATCCCCCGGCAAAGCCGGGGGCTAAGACACGATGCGCAACATCAAAACGCGCAAGCGAGGGCGACCGCGCGAACTGGGTGAACTCTTGCTTCCCTCGCTTGCGCGTCGGGTTATTTTTAGTAGATTCCCGCACAGGCGCTCTCAAGTCACATTCGGCAGCCGCAGCACGCGGATCGTTTCGCCGGCCGGGTACGTGCGATCGCCGGCGGGAAAACAGGCCAATGCGTTGGCGCAGGCCAGCGCGGTCAGATCGCCTGAGCCTTGCCAGCCGACGGGCTCGACGGTGGGTTGCCCGTCGACGATAGCCAGCCGGGCCGGATGATACGTCGGCCGATTACCGCGATGCGCGTGCTCGACGGCGAGCTTCGCGCTGGTTTCTTCGAGCGCGCCGGTGGCTCGGCCGGCCAATCGCGCGATTGCCGGCCGCACGAACAATTCGAAACCTACCAGGCTGCTGACCGGGTTGCCCGGCAAACCGAACACCAGCCTGTCATCCGACTCGCCGGCCAGCACGCCAAACCACAGCGGCTTGCCCGGCTTGATGCTCACTTTGTGAAACACTTGCCGCACGCCCAGCGATTCGAGCACGCCGGGCACCAGGTCGAGCACGCCGGCCGACACGCCGCCGGAAACGACCAGCACGTCGAACGTCAGTCCGTAGGCAATTGTCTTCGTGAGCTCCTGGGGTTCGTCGCGAGCGATTCCCAGATCGATGCCGATCGCGCCGGCCGACCGCGCCGCGGCGGCGAGCATCGGGCCGTTGCTGTTGCGAATCTGTCCGGCCTCGGGCACGACGGAAACCGGCACGAGCTCATTGCCGGTGGCCAGAACGGCGAGCGTCGGCCGGGGCACGGCGCGAACGTGCGCACGGCCGACCTCGGCCAGCATGCCGATTTCGATCGCGCGCAATTCGTGTCCGACCGACAAAACGCGATCGCCGCGGGCCATCGAGGCCGCGCGGCGCATGATATTCTGCCCGGCCGCCACGCGCTGGACCCGAAGGCGCACGCGGCCGCCCTGCCCACGGCCGTCAATCGGCTCGGCCTGCTCGATCATGACGACCGCGTCGGCGCCGTCGGGGATCGGCGCGCCGGTCATCACGAGGACGCTCGTGCCGCGCGTAACCGCGCGATGCGGCACGGCGCCGGCGGTGACTTCTTCCAGCACGTCGAAATCGGCTTGTCCGTCGGCAAGATCGGCGGCCATGACGGCGTAGCCGTCGACGACCGATTTGTCGTGCGGGGGCGAGTCGACGTCGCTCGTGACGTCTTCGGCCAACACGAGACCCAGCGCGTCGCGGATCGGGCAGTCCGCGGCCGGTCGACACCTCGCTTGGGCGAGTACGTGTTGCAAAGCTTCGTCGACGCTCAGCATGGTCGATGCTCTACGAGCCCCGGGCGGCGATGGCGGCCGGCCCGATGGCCAAGAACCGTTCCAGAAGGGTCGTGCCGCAGAGGGTCAAAAAGCTTTCCGGGTGAAACTGCAGGCCGAACAGCGGATGCCGCTTGTGGCGAATGGCCATGATCTCGCGCGAGCCGTCCGGCGCGTCGCTCCAGGCGCAGACGGCGAAGTCGGGATGCAACGTATCGGGCTGGATGACCAGGCTGTGGTAGCGGGTGGCTTCGAACGGGTTGTCGAGCCCCTCGAACAGGCCCACGTTGTCGTGGTGAATCCAATCGGTCTTGCCGTGCATCAGCCGTTTGGCGCGGACGATCGAGCCGCCGGTGGCCTGTCCGATCGATTGATGCCCCAGGCAAACGCCCAGAATCGGCACCTGGCCGGCGAAGCGCGTGACCACGCCGCAGGAAATGCCCGCCTCGCTCGGCGTGCAGGGCCCGGGCGAAATGATCAGGTGCGTGGGACGCCGCTTTGCGATTTCATCGAGCGTGATTTGATCGTTGCGATGCACCTCGAGGTCGAGCGACGGATCGATTTCGCCCAACCGCTGCACGAGGTTGTAGGTGAACGAGTCGTAATTGTCGATCAAGAGGATCATGGAATGAAAGGGGGCGGCGACTATCGGGTCGGGCGCGGCCGCCTGTGGCGAGTATATCACGGCCCGGCCCGGCACCGACAGGCGAGCTGGCCGGGCCGCCTTTTGGACAGGCGCGATCGCTATTTGGTTCAGCAACCCGCTGCCGTACCCCAACCGCCAAGCGTCGTGCTCGGCGTCGTGCGGAACGGCGGCGCTGGCGGCATCCGGCTTGCAACGCCGTACGCAAGCGCGCCGTGTGCAGGTCGAACAAGGGGCTTTCGCGTGGACCGCGGGCCGACTGACGACGGTATGTCGTCAGCATGACGACAATTCTCTGGGCTCCTTGCACGGCGGGAATTCCGCGCGACTGCGGTCCCGCGCTTCTTCAATGCTAGCGGTGCGAAGCACTTGCGCTCGCGGTCGCGGCGCGCTCAATCGATCGCCGGCATGCAGTTTGCCTCGACACTGACACACACGAACGCGCCGGAGAGTACGGTGCGGTTCAGGCCCGACGCGCAGCGGACTCTATCCTGTCGCCAGAGTTGTTTCTCGCTGCCGTCGGGCTTTTTGCTGCGCGGGTGGCGGCGCGGGCCCAAAATTCCGATAGGCCGACCCGGAATTTCCATGGTTTATCGGGAAAAACGGCCATTTGTGCGCGCGGCGGGCGAGCGCGCCTCTTGACGGCGGCGCGGCGGTGGGATTTACTAACCGGACGGTCGGTAGAATTGAAGCGCTGAGCCAAATCCCTTGCGAGACGCATGCCTTGAAAAACCCCAAGAAACCCGCCATTGCTCCCGAGTGCGACCGCACGGTCGAGATCTACACCAAGGCCGCTGAAATCTTCCACGAGCAGGGCTTCGACGCCACGAGCATGAGCAACATCGCGGCGGCGATGGATCTGACCAAGGCCGGGCTGTACTACTACATCGAGAGCAAGGAAGACCTGTTGTTTGCCATCATCAACATGGCGATGGAGTGGCTCGAAACGAATGTCATCGAGCCTTCGCGCCAGTTGGCCGACCCCGAACAGCGGCTCAAGTGCATCATCGCCTGCCACGGCCAGCTTTTGACCGAAGGGAACAAGGCAATCACGCTCCTGACCGACGAGATTGAAGGGCTCAAGCCGAAGCATCGCAAGCTGATTCTGGACCGCAAGCGCGTGTATTTCGATTTCGTGCGCGACACGCTCGAAGCACTGCGCGCCGACGGCCGACTGCGCGACGTGAACAGCACCGTGGCGACCTTCGGCCTCTTCGGCACGCTGCTGTGGTTGCCGCGCTGGTATCGGCCCGACGGCCGGCTCTCCGGCGCCGAGGTCGTCGAGGAGATTACGAATATCGTCGGCGGCGGGCTGCTGAAACAGGGTTGCCCGTAGGTCGGGCACGCCGTGCCTGACCCAACCAAAGCGATCATGAATATCGTCGTTTGCTTGAAGCAGATCCTCGATCCGGAGATTCCGGCGCGAGATTTTCGCGTGGACGGCGAAAAGCGCGAAGCCGAGCGGGGCAGCGCCAACCTGGTGACCAACATCTTTTGCGAGAACGCGCTGGAAACGGCCCTGCAAATCCGCGACGCGCACGGCGGCAAGATCACGGCGATCACCTGCGGGCCGGAAGGGGCCGAAGACGTGCTGCGCAAGGCGATGGCGCTACGCGCCGACGAAGCCGTGCTGGTGGTGAACGACGCGGCCGCGAATCCCGATCCGCTGTTCGTGGCGCGGACGCTCGCCGCCGCGATTCGCAAGCTCGGCGACGTGGACGTAGTCATGGTCGGGCGCGAAGCGGGCGACTGGGGCGCCGGCCAAACGGGCGGCCTGCTGGCCGAAGAGCTCGGACTGCCGTGCGTCTCGTTTGCCGAGTCGTTCGAGCCCGCTTCGGCCGCCGGCACGGTGCGGGTCAAACGCCAGATCGACAGCGGCTGGGAAACCATCGAGGCCGCGACGCCCGTCGTGCTCTCGATTACAAACCACGACAAGAACGTGCCCCGCATTCCCAAAACGCGCGACGTGATGCAGTCGTACCGCAAGCCGCTCGTGAAGTGGACCTTGGCCGAGCTGGGCATCGATCCTGGCACGGCCAACAGCTATTACCAGGTGGCCGAGCTGTTCATTCCGCAGAAGGAATCGCGATGCGAATTCATCGAGGGCGATACGCTGGAAGCCAAGATCGACGAGTTCGCCCGACGCGTGACGGATATCATTCGCTCGATGTAAGGGGCCCCTTGTTGAAAGACGTGCCGTGCCAGACGTAGTTTGCTCGTTGTTGGGTTGGGCCGGGTTCGATCGGGCCGCGCAGGGCATTTTGGGCGCGGGGCGCCGACTGGCGGACAGTCTGGGCGGAAAGTTGCGGGCCGTCGTGCTCGGGCCGGCCGACGATGCGCTTGTTGCCGGAGCCGCCGCCGCGGCCGACAGCGTGGCGATTGCCGACGGTCCGCTGTTGGCCGAATATAACCCCGAGACATTTCTGACCGCGCTGGCGACGCTTTCCAAGCGACTGGCGCCCCGGGCGGTGCTCTTGGGCAACGACACCTACAGCCAGGAACTGGCGCCGCGGCTGGCTCATCGTTTGGGCGGAAGCGCGGCGGGCGATGCGGTCGACGTTGCGGTCGCGGGCGGGCAGTTGCGCGTGACGCGCGGCGTTTACGGCGGAAAAGCCACGGCGGTGATCGCGCTACGGCGAGCCCCCGGCGTGGTCTGGGTCCGTGCCCGGGCCATGGCTCCGGCCGAAGCCAGCGGCCGGCCGGCCGGCGAAGTGGAAAAAGTATCGCTCGACTTACCGGCCGACGCGCGCGTTCAAGTCGTCGCTCGGCAGGTTGAGGCCAAGTCGGGTGTGCGCCTGGAAGACGCGCGGTTGATTGTCTCCGGCGGCCGCGGATTGGGCGGGCCCGAGCCGTTCGCCCAATTGCAGGCGCTGGCCGACGTGATCGGGGCCCAGATGGCGGCCTCGCGGGCCGCCTGCGATGCCGGCTGGGTGCCCCCCTCCTGGCAGGTCGGACAGACCGGCAAGAAAGTCGCGCCCGAGCTGTACATCGCGATTGCCATTTCCGGCGCGAGCCAGCACATCATGGGCATCGCCGACTCGAAGGTGATTTCGGCGATCAATCACGACGCCGACGCGCCGATCTTCAAGCATTGCCGCTTCGGCCTGGTCGAAGATTATCAGAAGGTCGTCGGCCCCCTGCGCGACCGACTGAGCCGCAACCAATGAACGACCCCGAGCAAGCGACGCGCCAGGTTTTTTGGAACATCGACCATGCGTGGGTGATGTACGCGCTGCTGGTGCCCACGGTGGCGGTGGCCGCTTATGGGTTTTATCGCCGCGCGCGGGTTTGGCGGCGCGGGTCGAGCGAACCTCGTTTTGATCGGCCGCTTGAGCGACTTGGGTTGCTCGTTCGCTATGCCGTGCTGCAATTGCGCACGTGGCGCAAGGCCTACCCCGGCTCGTTTCACGCGATGATCTTTTGGGGATTTGTCGTGCTGTTCATCGCCACGGTCGTGGTGCTCGTGGACTACGACTTCGGCATACCGATCATGCGGGGGCGGTTCTATTTGTATTTTCAGTCGTTGGCGGTCGACGTCCTGGGCGCGTTGGCGATCATCGGCACCTGCATGGCCGCCGCCAGGCGCTGGATCGCCCGGCCCAAGCAGCTCGTCTACACCAAGGAAGCGTCGGCGATCCTGGTCGTCATTTTCGCAATTCTGGCGAGCGGCTTTCTGGTCGAAGGCTGGCGGATCGCGGCCACGGACGATCCTTGGGGGGCGTGGTCGCCGCTGGGCAACCTGGTGGCCGCGGCCTCGCGTCCGTGGCTGAGCGTCGAAACGATGGAAACGGCCCACCGCTTCACGTGGTGGACGCACTTGCTGTTGGTGTTCGGATTCCTGGCCTGGGCGCCGTTTACCAAGATGGCCCACGTCGTGACATCGACGCTTAACGTCTACACGGCCCGACTCGCGCCCATCGGTGCCTCGCTAGGGCGGCTCGACTTCGAGAAGGACGAAAAGCTGGGGATCAACTCGCTGGCCGGTTTCACGTGGAAAGATCTGCTCGATTTAGACGCCTGCACCGAATGCGGACGATGTACGGCGGTTTGCCCGGCCAACCGGGTCGGCAAGACGCTTTCGCCGCGCGACATCATTCTCGACCTGCAACGGCGAATGCACGGCGGCGGCGATTTCGCCGAATCGTACGTCGGCGCGACGCCCGCTCTGAGCGCCGATGCGCTGTGGCAATGCACCACGTGCGCGGCCTGCGTCGAGGCTTGCCCGGTGTCGATCGAGCAGATGCCCAAGATCGTCGATACGCGGCGCTACCTGGTCATGGAGGACGCCGAGTTTCCCGACACGATGCAGCAGGCTCTCACGTCGCTCGAGACGCGCGGGCACCCGCTGCGCGGCACGGCCTTTTCGCGCGTCGATTGGACACAGGGGCTCAAGATTTCGACGATGGCCGAGGCCAAGGATGCCGAAGTGCTGCTGTGGGTCGGCTGCGGCGGGGCGCTGGTGGAGCGGAATCAAAAGGTGGTGCGCGCGCTCGCGCAACTGCTCGAACGGGCCGGCGTGAAGTTTGCCATCCTGGGCCGCGAGGAGAAGTGTACCGGCGATCCGGCGCGGCGCATAGGCAACGAATTTCTCTTCGAAACGCTGGTCCGGGAAAACGTCGCCACGCTCGACCGCTACGGCGTGAAAAAGATCGTCACGAGCTGCCCGCACTGCTTCAACACGCTGGCGAACGAGTATCCGCAATGGGGCGGCCGCTACGAGGTGTATCACCACAGCCAGTTTCTGGCGACGCTGGTGGACCAGGGAAAGCTCAAAGCGCCGGCGCCGGGCGACCGAAAAGTCACGTTTCACGATCCTTGTTACCTGGGGCGCCACAACGGCGTGTACGACGCGCCGCGGCAACTGGTGCAAATCTCGACGCGCCGGGCGCCTGTGGAAATGGAGCAGAACCGGTCGAACGGCTTCTGCTGCGGAGGCGGGGGCGGGATGAGTTTCATCGATGAGCCGCCCAATCAGCGCGTCAATCAGGAGCGGGCCCGACAGGCGCTCGAAACCGGCGCCGACGTGGTGGCGGTCGGCTGCCCGTTCTGCATGACGATGCTGGAGGACGGCATCAACGCCAAAAAAGGGAACCGCGACGTGAAAGTGATGGACGTGGCCGAGCTGTTGTGGCAGGCCATGGAAAAAGTTCCGGCCGAAGCCGCCTCCAGCGGCGCATGACGAACACGCAAGCAATCAACTAACCTGGAAAGGCCCGTTATGGATCTCAGTTTGACGGACGGCGAAAAGAAGTTTCGCGACGAGTTGCGGGCATGGCTGAAAAACAACCTGCCGCCCAAGATGGTCAAGGCGGCCGACAACGCGGCGGCCCATTACGAGTATCTCACCGCCTGGCAGCGCAAGTTGTACGAAGGCGGCTGGGCCGGCATCTCGTGGCCCAAGGAATACGGCGGCCGGGGCGCGTCGCCCATCGAGCAGGCCATCTTTCAGGAGGAGATGGCCCTGGCCGATGCCCCGGAACGCATGGGCACGATCGGCCAAGGACTCGTCGGGCCCACGATCATCGCCGTCGGCAGTGAAGCGCAAAAGAAACGCTATCTGGCCAGGATTCTCTCGGGAGAAGACATCTGGTGCCAGGGCTTTTCCGAGCCGAACGCCGGCAGCGACGTGGCTTCGCTCGAAAGCAAGGCCGTGCTCGACGGCGATCATTTCGTCATCAACGGCCAGAAGATCTGGACCAGCTACGCCCACATTGCCCAGCACTGCCTGCTGATCGTGCGCACCGACCCCGCTGCGCCCAAGCACAAGGGGCTCACGTGCCTGTTGGTCGACATGAAAACGCCGGGAATCACCGTGCGGCCGCTGAAGATGATGTCCGGCGATTCGGGCTTCAACGAAATGTTTTTCACCAATGTCCGCGTGCCGCTCAAAGACATGATCGGCAAAGTGAACGAGGGCTGGAGCGTGGCGATCACGGCGCTGGCGAACGAGCGGGCCAATCTGGGCACGGGGTTGTACGTCGTCTTCAAGCGCAATCTGGACGCGATGGTCGAGCAGGCCCGCAAAATCAAGCGCGGCGGCCGGGCGGTCATCGAAGACCCGGTCGTGCGGCAGCGATTGGCGCAAGCTTACGTCGAACTGGAAGTGTTCCGCCTCAACACCACGCGGTCGCTCAGCATGCTAAACAAGACCGGCGCGCCCGGGCCCGAGGGCTCGATCCAGAAACTCTACTGGAGCGAATTGAATCAGCGGATGGCGCAGATCGCGATGGAAGTGCTCGGCCCGTACGCGCAACTGGCCGACTACGACGGCGGACGCTGGGCATACGCCTATCTGCGTTCGCGCGGCAATACGATCGAAGCCGGCACGAGCGAAATCCAGCGCAACATCATCGCGCAGCGCGTGCTCGGCCTTCCGCGCAGCTACTAAACCGTTTCGGCAACCCCCCAAGGATATCCCCATGGAATTTGAGCTTTCGAAACCTCAAAAGCTGTTGCAGCAGAGTGCCCGCGACTTTTTCGCCCGCGAGTGTCCGCCCAAACGCGTGCGCGAGCTGGTGGCCACCGACACCGCTTTGCACCCGGAACTCTTTAGTGCCGTGGCCGATCAAGGGTGGCTAGGCATTCACCTGGCCGAATCGTCGGGCGGACTGGGACTGGGAACCGTGGAACTGGCCGCCGTGGCCGAGGAAATGGGCCGGGCCTGCTTTCCCGGTCCGTTTCTGGGGACGGTTTGGGCGGCCACGCTCGTGGCCGCGGCCGACGGCAAGTCGAAACACGCCGAATCGCTGGCAACCGGCCGGTCGAAAGGCGCGGTTGCTCTGATGGAGCCCGAGAGCGGTTGGTATTTGGACGCCCTTCAATTGAAGGCACGCTCGTCGTCCGGGGGCGGCTACAAACTGTCGGGCCGCAAGTCGTTCGTCTGCGACGCCCCGGTGGCCGATCTGTTCGTGTGCGCCGCGCGCTCGGAGGAGGGCCTGGTGCTGCTGGCCGTGCCGGCGAAGGCGCCGGGCGTCAAGGTTACGGCCACGCCGGGCATCGACGCGACGCGAAAGCTGGGCGAGGTGGAGTTCGACGCAGCGAGCGCTGACGACGTATTGGCCGTCGGCAAAGCGGCCGAGGACGCGCTTGCGCACTCGCTCGACGTGGCCACGCTCGTCGCCTGCGCCGACATGCTGGGCGGCATGCAGTGGATCATCGAGCACACGGTGGAATACGCCAAAACGCGCCAGCAATTCGGCAAAACCATCGGCACCTTCCAGGCCGTGCAGCACATGTGCGCCGACATGCTCCTTTGGTGCGAAAGTTCCCGCTCGGCGATTTACTATGCCGCGTGGGCTCTGGGGGCCCAAGGGGCCGCAGCCGCGCGGGACGTCGCCATTGCCAAGGCCTACGCTTCCGACGCGTCGCGCGAAGTGGCCAACCGCGGCGTTCAGGTACACGGCGGCATCGGCTTCACCTGGGAGCACGACCTGCACTTGTACTACAAGCGCTCGAAAGCCTCGGAAACGATGTTTGGCAACGCCGCCTTTCACCGGGAACGGCTGGCTCAGATGGCGTTTGATGGTTGAGAATCGCCGCAATGCCCAAGGGCGGCTGCGGTGCAAAGCCGCAAGCGAAGGCGAAATCCGTTTCGGTTCCGCTGGGTCGATGGCGCGGTCTTACGGATTGTAATCGCGCGGAAATGGCGGCCGAACCGCGGGGTTCGAATACAAATTGTCGTTGAATTGCCGCGGCTGCTGACCGCTCGGGGCGGGCGAGCGCTGAGTGAACGGGCCGACGGGCTGGACGCCGAACCCGGTCGGCGCGGGAGTGCGCTGGCCAAACGGCGATTGCAGACCACCAAAAGGCGACTCGAGCGGCTGGTTGGGGTCAGCCGCCACGCCCGACGGCACGCGCGGCTCAAAGGGCGACGTCGGCACCGGACGCAGAGCCCTTCCGAGGGGATTCGGCCGATCGGTCAAACGGCCCTCGGGCTCGCCCCCTTGCGGCAGGCGCTGACTGCGGAGCGTGCTGAGGTCGCCCCACGGCGATGCGTCCCGCTCGGGCTCGCCCGCCGACTGGTGAATGAGTCGCCGATAGCGTTCGATGGGGGATTCCTTCGGTTCGTCGCGCTTTTTCAGCCGCTTGTACAATTCACCTTGCTTGACTTCCGATGTCGGCAGGCCTTCGCTGGAAGCCGTTGAAACGGAATTCGGCGGTTCGTCGGTTGTCGCGTCCTCGCGCGGCTTGGCCAGGGTGGCCGTCGGCGCCGGATCGGGCAAGCGGCGATAAACCTGTTGCAGTTGACCGTCGGCGGCTCGCGCCGCCTTGTCGTCGACGGCGGCCAGTTCGGTTTCGCCCAGATCGCGATACACGAGTGCCCGGCTATAGTACGCGTCGGAAGACTCCGGCGCGAGCCGAATCGCTTCGCTGAAGTCGGCGACGGCCCGTTTCGGATCGCCCATGGCATTGCGATAGTGGTGCGCCCGGCCGCGATATAAATAGGCCTCGGCGTCGCGCGGATTTTGGCGAATGGCTTCGCTGCAAGTGCCGATGGCCTGGTCGAACTGTCCGCTGCGCAATTCTTTCAGACCCTGCTCGGTCAAGGTTGGCGGAGTTGAATCTCCGCAGCCGGTGACGAACAGGAGCATCGCCGCAAAGAGAATCGCCCGTCGCGCCATGTTGGGTCCTTTGAAGAAAACAGGCCGCAAGGGGTGCCGCTCCCCTGCCTGCAATAATACCTTTAGCCGTCGCCAAAGGCACGCGCGATTTGCCGGAGGCCGGTGCGGTGTTTCGATCCTTTTGGGGCTGCGAAGCCCGGTCAGATCGTGGTCGCCTTTTTCGGCGCCTGCGCGTATACTGCGGCGGTTTGGCGTGGAAGATTTTCGGCCTTGGCGGCCCTAAATTGATTTCGGACTATGCTTTAGCGCGTGTGCGGACCTCGCCGCGAACGGTCCGGGGCCGGCGGGGCAAAGACGCTTGAGCGATCGCAGCCGCGCCGGCGCATCCATGGGGCATCATCACCATCATCACGACCTCTCCAATCGCCGCCAGGCGACTGGCGGCGAGCGCGCCAAAGGCCGCGCGCGGCTCGTTTGGGCGCTGGTACTCGCGCTTGGTTACATGGTGGCCGAAATCGTCGGCGGCTACCTGGCCGACTCGCTGGCGCTACTGGCCGACGCCGGACACATGTTTTCCGACTCCGCCGCGCTTGGGCTGAGCCTGTTGGCGGCCTGGATCAGCCAGCGACCGCCCACGGCCCAGCTCACCTATGGGTATTACCGAGCGGAGATTCTGGCGGCGCTGGCCAACGGCGCGACGTTGATCGCCATCGCCATTGTCATCTTCATCGAAGCGTTTCGCCGGCTGGCGGCGCCGGCGCCGGTCGCGGGAACGCTCATGCTCGCCGTAGCCGCCGGCGGATTGGCGATCAACCTGGCGGGGCTCGCGATCCTCAACGCCGGGCGCAGCGCCAGCCTGAACATTCGCGGCGCCTGGCTGCACCTTTTGACCGATGCGCTGGGGAGCGTGGCGGCGCTGGCGGCCGGCGCGCTCATCTGGGTTTTTGGCTGGTACTGGGTCGATCCGGTGGCTTCAATCGCCATCGGCTTGCTGGTGATCTATTCGTCATGGGACCTGATCAAGCAGGCCATTGCGATTTTGATGGAAAGCACGCCCCCGCACCTGGACCTCGACGCGGTGCGCGGCGCCATGGTTTCGGTGCCGGGCGTTTGCGAAGTGCACGACCTGCACATCTGGACGATCACCAGCGGCATGGAATCGCTGTCGGCGCACGTCGTGCTGCTGGCCGGCCACGACGCCCAGGCTTCGCTGGAAAGCGTACGGCACGTGCTGCACGAGCAATTCCAGATCGATCACGTCACGATCCAGATCGACCCGGCCGGCCAGGAAGAATGCCGCTCGTCCTTCTAATTAGATCGTGGTCAGGGGGTCTTTGTAGCCGGCCTCAGTGAGGCCGGTCTTCTTGAACTGGCCGGGCCTGCATTCCGCACGTCCGGGGTCAATGACTGGCGTTGCACCCGGCTACAACGGCTTGCCCAACAACTTTCGCTTTTCGTAGATGAACTTCAGGTGGTGGTCCAAGTGCCCGACGTATGTCTCGAGCAATTCGGCCAGCGTCATGTCGCCGTGCTCGTTGTGATAGCCGGTTCGCTGGAACGCCGCGGCCGGCAAACGGCGCAAGATTTCGGCGGTCAAGAGCCGGTTCTTCTCAAAAACCTCGCAGGCGAGCTGCGGGTCCAGCTCGTTGTAAAACAATCCCCGGGCGAACGCCGATTCGTCGTAACCGATTAGCGTGGGCGGTTTCTCCTCGGCCGCAACCCGCTTCATGCGATCCGCCGCGATCAGGTCGCTGTCCATCACGTGCAGCACGATCTGCTGAATGCTCCAGGTGCCCGGCACCGGCAACGCCGTCAGCTCCTCGCGCGACAGCCCGGCGATCGACTGGCCCAATTTCGCGGCTCCCGCGGCATACTGTGCGATCAGGTTCGGATCCATAGGGCGGCTCCTCGTAAAGGCTGAGGCTAACTGGAACATACAAGGATAAAGACAGTCAATGGGTCGGTCGTCGGACAAGGCACGAGCCGCAATGGTTCGCAACGAACAACTGCCGCCGAAGCCGGCGGACGGGTCGTCAAAATAGCGCACTGTGCTACAAGGCCTCCGGCACCGACATGTACCGCCGTGCCTCGGGGGCATTGCGGCCGATGTGCCAGACGGGATCGACGCCCTCGGGCAGTTTCGCGGCCTTCACGAAAATGCGCGGCGGCGCGTCGGCAAAATACTCGTACAGCGCCGGGCAGAGCCAGGCGACCATTTTTTCTCCGGCTACGACGCCGGTATACCAGTTGCCGACCCCCGGCAGACTGCCGGCGGGCTGGCCAATCGCCCGGGCCGCCTCGTTGGGCGGCATCCAGGTCAGTTCCACGTCGTGCTCGAACGGCTCTTCGCTGAACGAGAGGGTAAAACCGCGCTGGGCATTGGGAATTCCTTTGGCTTCGAGGAGCGCGAAAATCATCTCCGACGCCCCCAGCACAAACGCTTCTTCCTTGAGCCCCGTCTGCGGATCGTCGAAAACCCAGCAGACGCCTTGGTAGAGATACGGGTACAGGGTCATGACGCTCATGATCGAAACCTCCGTGGCCCGGCAATTGATTATAGCCCTTCCCGGTCGCTCCGACTGCCGCTCGATTGCTGGTTAAGCCGTGCCGGCCGGCCGAGGGATGACGCGCAAGCAAGCAGTGGCACGCAACCGGATGGCCGGCCGGCTACCGGTCAGGCTTCCCACTGCTTGAGGCGTTCGAAGGCGTCCAAGATTTCCTGGCGCTTCTTTTCAAAGATGGCGAACAGGGCCACGATCAGGATGCCCAGGACGACGACGGTCGCCCACCAAATCCAGGTTTGTTCCAGGTCTTCGGCGGCGTACCAGATGATCGTAAACAGGGCCAGACTGAGAAAGCTCGTGCCAAGGAACAGAAACGCGCGGACGCGGAGCATGATGCCGGCCAGGATGCCCACGATCGACAGTGCGGCCAGCACCAGCGGCAGCCAGGGGGCACGGGCCACGCCGATAACGAAAATGTCGGCCGTCGACGAAAGATAAATCGTCATCGACGTGAAGTAGCGGACGGCGGTCATCTGGGGCTCTGAAAGCTGACGGCGGTTGAGATAGGCCGCGGCCAGAACACACAATGCCGGCGGAATGAGCCACACTTGCGGATGCTTGAGGAACTCGAGCCCATCCTGGCGGCCCAGAAAGAACCACAGCCCGCCGTTGGCCGCCAGCGCCGCCAACAGGCCGAAGCCGAACGAACGCCGCGCGATCGACAGCCCCGCGTACAGCACGCCCACGCACAACAACAACAGCGAATAGTCGACGCTCGAGTTGGTCGCCCAGTAGCCCACGACGGGCAGCACGGGCAGCATCGCGCCGGTGTTTTCCAGCGGCTCGGCCAGCACCTGCTGCCGGCGGCGGCGGCACAGCTCGGAGACCCCGACGCCCAGATAGGCGATCGCCATCACCACGAGCGGCCAGAACTGCTGGAAGAATCCGGTGAACAGCCACGGCAGCGTGACGCGCATGTGTACGAACAACAGCGCCAAGATCACTTCCGCGCCGTAGACGTAGAGCGTCCGCCCGCGCTCCGAAAGACCCAACGGATCGCGCCCGGGCAACACGGCCGCCGCCAATGCGGCGGCCGACAAAGCGCCCAGCGTGACGGCAACGACGAGGATGGCGGGCCAGGCGATTTGCACTTCGCCGTTTTGAGCGAACTCGAGGATTTCGATGGCCAGCACCGCCGCGATGGCCGCGGCGCTCGTGGCGGCCAGCCAGGGCGTGATGCGCCGGGCCGGCGCGAGCCAATCGCTCGTGTCGCGCAGCAGCTTGCCGAGCCCCAAACCGTACAAGGCCGCTACGCCAGCGGTGGCCGCCGCCACGACGACCAGCGCGTGCAGCCAAGTGAGCGTGGTGCCCACCTCGAGCCAGGCCCAACCGAACATCACCGCACCGATGGCTCCCAGCTTCAGCGCGCCCAACTGCAAAATGCCGCGATGATCGCCGCGGGCCAGGAGCGCCATGCTCACCACTTGCGCGAGCGTGGCCTGCGCGGCCAGGACGCGCAAGCCGACTTCCCGGTTCGTCAGCTCGACGGCAAACGTCAACAGCACCACGGCCGACACCAGCACCATGTTCGCCGGCACGAGCCACGCCAGGCCGGCGAGTTCGGTTTGCGGGGGGCGCGGGACTCCGAGCGAAGTGGCGATCGCCATAAGTCCCCGCCGGCGGCTCCACAGGTAGCTGGTCGCAAGCGCAAATGCGGCCAGCACCATCGTGCCGGTCCACAGCAGCCAGGGCTGAGTCAGATTGAAACCGTCGAGCAACACGGCGCAGGCCACGAGCCCGAGAGCGTACAACATCGCCACCGAGTCTTTGCCCTTGACGTCCCACAGGCAGGCCAGTATCGCCACGAGCGTGGCGGCCAGTGCCATCCAATCCAACGCCGGCCACGGCGGCGGCCGGTAGTTGCCGATCCAATCGGCGAACAGCGCTGCGCCCACGCCGAGCACAAGCGCGCCTGTCGCGATTCGAGCGGCGACACGATGGAAAGGCGGCGCTTCGACCAGCGGCTTGAATCGCCGGCCGCGTATTGTGCGCAATTCAATCAGCAGCCAGGCCGGCACCGGCAGCGCGAGCAGAACTACGTTCCAAAAGAAGAACTCGCGGTCGCCCGGGATCCAATTGAGTTTCGACAACGCCAGGGTCGCGGCCAGGTTCACCCAGGGCGCGGCCAGATACAGGTAGCGGCGCCGCTGGTAGATCCACGCCAAGGCCGGAGCCAGAGCCACGCCGACCAAGGCAAACCCGCCGGCGCTCCACCATTCGTTGGCCGATAGCTCCCGAAACGCGAGCAACACGATCACCGCCGCTTGCACGACGACCCACATGGCGCCGGCGCGCGCGGCGACGGGTCCGCCGTCGGTGCTTTCAACGACACTGGTGCGCGACGAGCGATCGGCATACCACGCGACTGCCAGCAGTCCGACGGCAATCGCCGCGTGGCCGACGAACAGCGTGTTGTAGGCCAGCCAGTCACCCTGATCCCAGCGGGCAGCGACGCCGGCGGCAAGAATGGCCAGGGCCACCAGGAAAATGCTCGCGGCCAACATGCCGAGCCGCCCTCGGGTGGCGATCGCCACCGCGACGACGCTTGTGCATACGGCGGCGAAGCTGAGCCAGCCCCAAACGTCGGCCAGCTCCAACTCGACCGGATACCAACCAAACGGAAAGCCTTGGGGATATTGCACCAGTCGCGACCAGGCCCAGCCCAGGGCCAGTACGGTAATGGCCGGCGCGATCGCGGCTTGCGTGCTCGTCGGGAAATCGAGAGCCATCCGTTCGCCCCAGCCGCTGGGGCGTCGATCCCAGGCAGCGATTCCGACCCAGGCCAGCGTGTACAGAGCCGCCACCGCCGCGTTGAGCTGCGCCAGCCGCAGCCACTGGACGGCGTCGAACGTGAGCCCGCCCTTGGAAATCGCCAACAAGTAAGCGGCGGTTGCCGCCGCATTGAACACCAGTCCGCCGGCCAGCCCAAAACCGCTTGCGCGCTCGCGGAGCGCGAAACCCACCAGGGCCAACGCGGTCATCAAAATTGGCACGGCATACGACGGGGCCAAACCCATGCGGTGAAAGAGCGAGCCGGGATCGGGACCGAGAATCGGGCTCCCTTTGAGTGCCATGCCGACGTGATACAAGGCGAGCGACAACAAGGGGGCCGTGCCCAACAGCAGCACGAGCGCCGCGGCGACCCACGGCCAATTCGACCGCGCCGCCTCGACGCCCGCGTTTGCCAGGCGCCGCGAAGTGGTCCACAGCGCTGCGGCAAGAACCACACACGCGCCGGCAATGATGGACCAGACGAAGGAATCGCGGAGAAGTATCTCCGTCTGAGCGGATCGCTCGAGTGCTTGCCAGCCGATCGCCACGGCCATTGCCACCGGCGCGAACAAGGACAATACAAACACCAGCGCGATCATCTCCTTGACGACGCGGGACTCGCCGGTGAGGGTCCGCCACCCCAATCGCTCGGCCTGTCGCGCGATCCAGCCACGTGCCCAAATCGGCGCCGAACCGGCCAACAGCAGCGCGGCCGACGACCAGCGCAGCGCGCTGGCGACCGCCACCTGGCTTTCGAATCGGGCGGCCACGAGCGGACAACTGACGGCGGCGGTGATGAACAAGCACGCCAGCCAAGGCGAGGAAACCCGGTCGCGGAACGTCGCCGCCAAGAGAATCAGCAGCCCGGCCAGCAAGACCCAGCTCCCCCAATCGCCGGCATGTTCGTGCGGAATGTGGGTCAGTGCAAAGTGCGTGATCGGCGGCACGGCTCGCACGCTCAGCGTGCTGCTCGCGGTGACCCCAGCGGCGGTGGCAATCGTCGCGTCGAGTGGCGACAGTTCCTGAAGGGTTCCCGGCGCGGCCGCGCAAATCCCCATCAGCACGACGAGCGCGACCAGCGCGCCGGTGGTCACGCGATCGACCGACAACCACGGCGAAGCCAACAAACGCCGAGCGCGCACTAACCTTCGACAAACAATTCGCGCGGCGGCCCAAAACAGGTTCAACACCACCAGCGCAATGGCCACGGACTGGAGCGTCCACGGATCGAGCCAGGGGCGCGGCGACTCGGCGAACCAGGCATGTTGCTCCAGCCGGGCGTTCACGCCGAACAGGGCGGCCAGCACCAGGGCGATCTGGAACAACGTCCACACCGGCAGCCGGCCGGTGGCCAATGCCGCCGCGAACCACACGGCTGCCATCCAGCCCCAGTGAACCGCTTCCAAGCCGGCCACGTCTGCAGGCACCAGCCACACCAGCCACACGGCCGCCACGAGCGAGACAAACAGCGACGCATTCCACGCCACGTTCACCAGCGGGCTGTCAGCAACCGCGGCTCGAAAACGGCGCACGCCGAAGGCAATGGCCGCACTGAGCGTGCAATATGCAAGAATCGCGGTGACTTCCGGATGCACCAGGCCCAGCCTCTGGCTATAGCCGAACACAATCCCCTGTACGACCGCGGCCACAAGCAGTGCCGATCCCAACCAGGAAAACGCGGGATGATAGTGGCGCGCGGCGACGGCCAGAAAACACGCGGCATAGATCAGGTACACCCAGGCCGCGCCGAACGGATCGCCCGCGACGCCAAAGCCGAACCAGCTCAAAAGTGCCACGCTAACGGCTGCCAATCCGGCCGCCGCGCCGCCGAGCGCCAAGCTGCTTCGCGAGACTCGCCACCTGGCGAAATACGCGGCGGCCGCGTACGCCAAAACCAACGGCGCCAGAAGCGCGCCCGTCTCTCCCGATACGAGCACCCTGGCGAGCTTGTCCGCGCCGTTGCCGGCAAAGTCGATCCGTCCGCCGACCAAATGGGCTCCCAGCAGATAGGCCAAGGCCAGGCACGGCGCGGCCACGACGTGCGCCGCCGGCAGGCCAAACCGCCAGGCCACGAAAGTGAAAATGGCAAACTCCACCAGCGCCGCCGGCAACATGGCGCTCGGCTCGGGCCAGGCGATCACGATGCCGGCCAAGGTGACAAGTGCCCCGCCGCAGGCGACACTCGTGCCCGCGGTGCGCAATCCAACGAGTGCCGCGCGCCCGGCCAGATTCTGCCACAACAGCAACCCCGCGCAAAGCGGCACGAGACCCAACAGTCCGGCCAATGCCGGCAGTTGCCTAAGCGCCTCGAGCGGCTCGCCGGTTCGATAGAGCAAAAGCGCGATCGGCACGACCGCCGCAAATGACGTCATGCCGAGAAATTTGAACAGCGCATTGACCTGGCGCTCGTCGGGCATGAGCACCCGGGCCGTGCGCCGCCAGGCCCAGAAGTTGACGGCCAGGTAGCAGACGACGGGCACCGCCGCCAAACCCGCCATCATGGCGGCCGTGGCCGACGGATCGACGAATCGCCGCACGAGCAGTTGCGCGAGCGAGGGGACGAGCAGGCCGAACATGAGCCCGATTTCGTCCGCCCGCACCAGGATGCGGCCGGCGTAGAACACTAGCACGGCGAACAGCGCCGCCGAAAGTATTTCTCCGGCGATGGTCACGAGGCCGTCGCTGAGCGGCGCGCTCGACAAGGCGGCAATGGCCAGAAAATTCAACGGCACCAGCAGGCAGCCGATGGTCAACAATCCCTGGCTCGTCGTGCGCAGCCGCCAGCGATGCTCGCTGTAGAAGCCGACGCCGAACAGGGCCGCCGTCACGCCGCCAAACAACGAGAACTTCATCCACGGACGTTCGGCAATGGCCGACCAGAAGCTGACGACCAGGGCGATCGAACCGCAGACAATCAGCAAACCGCCAACCAGCTCTCCCCAGCGAATGTTGCGCTCCTCCATGAACGCGGCCAGATAGTCGGTCCAGGCGCGAGCCGGCTTGGCCGGCCGTTCGATTACCGGTTCTGGCGTTTGCCGTTGGTGCGCCGCAACGGCGGCGGCTCGCTCTTCGACGGTCCGCCCCGCGGGAACGATTGCCGGCGCTGGCCTGGCCGGCTCGGGAACGACTTCGGCCTCGATGATTTCCTCAGCCTTCGCGGCAGACTCGGCTAGCCGCACTCCAGCAGTTGCCAGAAGTCGCCCGCGCTCGTCGGCCAGCGCTTGGGCAAACCGCCGGCACGCGGCCTCGTCGAGAATGCCAAGCTTGCCAAGCCGCTCGATTTGCGCGCCGATTGCGTCGAGAGCCGCGCGCGGGCGCGGTGCGGCTTCGGCGCTGGCGGGCCAACGGCAGACATCGCAATCAGACCCCAAAAGCGGCAAGCCGCAACGCGGACATCGCCCGGCGATCGGGTCCCGCGGCGTGCCATCGCGCGAGCCTCCGGCGGCGCGGTAGATCCAACTCAAGAACACCCATATCCCGTGCCCAACCAGCGTTACCGCGGCGAGCAGAAGAATGGACGCCAACAGGATTTCCATGCTTAAAAGTCCCGCGGCCTCGTGTGGCGCACCATCGCTCAGAGCCCGTCCGTACATTGAATATGTAGGTTCCGGACCCGGATTGGTCACAAACCCGGCGGTTTGGGCGCCCCATTGAGCAGGCCTTACGGATTGTGCGGCCGGCTGTAACCTTGTTGCTGGTAACGGGCCAGAAGCGCCGCCGAGCCCTCGCGACGATTTCGGGCTCTTCGAGCCACTGGTTTGGTGTCTCATCGGTTTGTGCGGCCCGCGACGCGAACCGGCCGTTCGACGTCGTGCTCGTCGACATCCACATGCCCGAGGTCGACGGGTATGAAGCGACTGTGCGGAACACGGACGGCACTCGCCGAGAAATACCCGGTGCGGATTGAAGGCCGTCTCGCGGTAGGTCATAATTTTTCCCACGGGAGATCGCCCGCTTCGTCGCAGGGGTCGCGTTCCAAACCAGGGGGCCGTAGGACAATGGCTGCAAAACATTTCACCGTTGCGCTTCGTGTTTCGCTTTTTTTCAGCGTCCTCGTCGGCGCGGCTGCGCCAGTTGTTTACGGAGAGCGGGCCGGCCAGTGGCTCTATTACGGCGGCGACGCGGGAAGCACCAAGTACGCGCCGCTCGATCAGATCAACCGCGACAACGTCGGCAAGCTCGAAATTGCCTGGCAGTGGGAATCACCCGACGTGGAGGTTTCGAAAGATAACCGCCAGCTTTTCTCGTTCGCCCACGAATACACGCCGCTGGCGGTTAACGGGGTGCTTTACACGAGCACGTCGCTCTCGCAAGTCGCGGCGATCGACGGTCAAACCGGAGAGAGGATCTGGGTCTTTAACCCCAAAGCCTACGAGGCCGGGCGCCCTACGAACCTCGGCTTCGTGCACCGCGGCATCGCCTACTGGACCGACGGCGGACAAGAGCGGTTGTATATCGCCGCCCATGACGCGTTTCTGTACGCGATCGACGCGAAGACCGGAAAGGCCGTCAGCGAGTTTGGCGAAGGCGGCAGGGTGAGCCTGGCGGAAGCCATTCCGTTGGCGCTTGCCCCGCGCAATTACACGATGACCTCGCCACCGGTCGTCTGCCGCGGCGTGGTGATCGTCGGCTCTTCGATCTCCGACGGCCCGCCGAACAAGGAAGCGCCGCGCGGCGACATCCAGGCCTTTGACGCGCGCACGGGCAAGCGGGCTTGGCTGTTCCACACGGTTCCGCAAGAGGGCGAGTTCGGCGTCGACACCTGGGAGAACGACTCCTGGAAATATACCGGCAACACCAACGCCTGGACGCTCTTGAGCGCCGACGAGGAGCTGGGCTACGTTTACGTGCCTTTGGGCACGCCGACGAATGACTGGTACGGCGGTCACCGGCTGGGGAACAACCTGTTCGGCGAAGCGCTGGTCTGTCTGGACGCGACGACCGGCAAGCGCGTGTGGCATTTTCAAACGGTGCACCACGGCTTGTGGGATTACGATCTACCGGCCGCGCCGGTGTTGTGCGACATCAAGGTCGACGGCCGATCGATCAAGGCCGTGGCCCAGATCACCAAGACCGGCTTCACGTTTGTCTTCGACCGCACCAACGGCAAGCCGGTGTGGCCGATCGAAGAGCGGCCGGTGCCGCAAACCACGGTGCCGGGCGAACGCACCGCGCCGACCCAGCCGTTCCCGACCAGGCCCGCGCCCTATGAACGGCAAGGCGCGACGGAAGACAACCTGATTGACTTCACGCCCGAGTTGTTCGCCGAAGCCAAAAAGATCCTCGAATCGTACGACCACGGCCCGATCTTCACTCCGCCCACGGAAAAGGGGGCGCTGAACCTGCCGGGCTGGGCCGGCGGGGCCAACTGGTGGGGCGCGGCGTTCGATCCGGAGACCTCGCTTTTGTACGTTCCGTCGATCACCGCGCCGATCTCGGTGCAACTCACCAAACCCGATCCGGCGCGATCGAACCTGGCTTACGTTCGGGGCGGGGGCGGCTTCGGCGCGCCCGTTACCGGCCCGCGCGGATTGCCGCTCTTTAAGCCGCCCTGGGGACGCATCACGGCGATCAATCTCAACACGGGCGATCACGCCTGGATGATTCCGCACGGCGACGGGCCGAGGAAACAAGTGAGCGAACTGGCCGGCAAGGACGTCGGTCCCTTGGGGAGCGGCGGCGGCGGGCCGCTGTTGACGAAGACGCTGCTCTTTCTCGGGCAAGGCGCCGGCGGCCGCGGAGGACGAGCTGGCGGCGGCAGCAACGTGCTGCGCGCTTTCGACAAGGAGAACGGCAAAGTCATCGCGGAACTTACGTTGCCGGCGCCGCCCGGCGGCACGCCCATGACGTATATGACCGGCGGCAAGCAGTACATCGTGCTGGCGACGATGGACCGCAAGCTGGTTGCCTTCCGCCTGCCGTAAGACAATCTCGAACTCTCGCCGCCGTCGACACGAAGGAGAACGCAATGAGCATGGGCCGTTTGCCGTTGGCGATTGGATTTTTGTTCGTGGTGGCCGCAAGGGCGCTAGCCCAACTGCCGCCCGACGCGGTGATGCTGGACAAGGTGAAGATCGCCGAGAAACAAAAATCGGTCGATCTGTGCCCCGTCTATCTGGAGCCGTCCGATCCCAAGCTGCCGACGTGGGAGCACAAGGGGGTGAAATATCGCGGCAGCAAGCCCGATGCCCGGGACAAATTCCAAAAGGATCCGGACAAGTATGCCGGGGCCGCCGAGAAAGAGCGCTTCGTCAACAACTTCATGCAGTCGATGAGCAAGATCTGGTGTCCGGTGACCGACGAGGTGACTCCCGGCGGAATGACGCAGTGGAAGCGGCTCGGCTTCACCTGGGAAAGCTGCTGCACGTTTTGCGACGAGAGTTTCCAGGAGGAGGATTTCAAGGCGGGGCTTGCGCGTCTCAAGCAACGCGCGGAAAAGAGCTATGCATTGATCGGCGCCAGGTATACCGAGGGCGCGAAAAGCCCCGTCGAGGGCGCGATCAAGAAGCCCGAGGAGTAGCTGAATTCGCAAGAACTCAGCGATTCACACCGGATCATCGCTCATTCTTCGTCTGATTCGGCCTCAATCGCGGCAATCGCGGCTTTGGCTGCGCGAGCCACGGCGGCCCGGGCGGAGATATCGGCATTGCCGTCGTCAGGTGGTGGCGTCTTGAGCCGTTCACGCAGTGCGGGCAGCGCATCGCGAGCCGGCGGACCAATGCCCTGAAGTATCTCGGCTGCGCGGCCTTGATCCGCGAAGCTGCCATGCTCCAGGAGGCGAATCAGCAGGGGAATGGTTGCCTGGATGGCCTTTGATTCGCGACTTGTTGAGGCATCGATGCGTAGCGCCGCACCTGCCGCGGCGACTCGGGAGAGGTGCGAATGTTCTTCAGAGGCCGCGACTTCCAGCAGAGTCGGCAGGGCCGCCTTTGCGCCCCGACCGAGCCGCCCCAGCGCGTTGGCCGCGTAGTTGATTACCTGGTCGTTCCGGCTGCTAACAGCCTGGCTCAATGCCGGAACTGCCGGTGGTCTGATCCGCTCGAGAGCCGTACTCGCTGACGTCGCGACAAACCGATCTTCGTGGGCCAGCAGTTCGATCAGACGCGGCACGGCCCGGGCGCCGATGCTCTGAAGCGCGATATTGGCCGCCATCGCTTGCGGAGAAGGCGAAAACTGGTGCGCGGGCAGCCGCCGCACATCGTATCGTTGTCCTTCTACTAACACTTGCGGAGGGGGCGAAAACTGGTTCGCCCTCGGCCACCAATGCCCATGCAGCAATGGAATCAGATCATCAATTATGCTCGGGCCAAACTTCCCGAGCAATCGAGCAGC
>JBBDNV010000033.1:0-7229 GCA_040877415.1 Pirellulales bacterium | reverse complement strand
AATAGGTAAGCTGTCAATGTTTTGCACAGCGCAAATCCCGTGCCGAACAGGATTGAGTGATGTCCCCTTTCTCCTCTCCTGTCCGGCCGCTCAGCCTCTTTTGGCGAATCTGGGACGCTAGAGATGCCCATAAGGCACGCCGCGTCGCGCCCAATTGGACAGATTCGCCGGCTATGACGGCAAGCAAAACCGCCGTCGGCGGGCACATGCCATGAGGCCGGAAATGCCCACCGCAGCCAAAAGGAAGGTCGACGGCTCTGGGATGGGGGTGAGCAGGAAGGCGTGAGTTTCACCGCCGATATAACCACTCCCGGTGATTTGGCCCACGTCGTTGATGCCGTAGCCGTCTCGGAGAACCCAGCCGGAAGACGGGGCAATGAGCGAGTTAAGGTCGACCATCAACGCAACCGAGTCGTAGACAAATGCGGCGCCTCCAGAGGTGCCGGTCACCTGGCCGCTGGCGTTGATGGCGTACCCGCTGCTATACAATCCGCCGAGCGTGCCCAGGTCGTGCATCGTGCCGTCGTAGAGGAACGCGTGCTGGGCGGCATCGCCCGACGTCCAGGCGTAGCCGGTCACCTGGCCGCTGGCGTTGATGCCGTTCCCGGTGCTAGACGTTCCGCCGAGCGTGCCCAGGTCGTGCATGGTGCCGTCGTAGAGAAATGCGTGGAATGCGGCATTGCCCGTCGTGCGGGCGTAGCCGGTCACCTGGCCACTGGCGTTGATGCCGTACCCATTGCTATTGGTTCCGCCGAGCGTGCCCAGGTCGTGCATGGTGCCGTCGTAGAGGAACGCGTGCTGGGCCGCATTGCCCGACGTGTTGGCGTAGCCGGTCACCTGGCCGCTGGCGTTAATGCCGTTCCCGATGCTATTCGTTCCGCCGAGCGTGCCCAGGTCGTGGATCGTGCCGTCGTAGAGGAACGCGTGGCGGGCCGCATTGCCCGACGTGTTGGCGTAGCCGGTCACGTGGCCGGCGGCGTTGATGCTGAACCCTTGACTAAGCGTTCCTCCGAACGTGCCCAGGTCGGTGACGGTGTAGCTGGCCGCCGCGGCCAGCGTGGGCAGTGAAAATACTAAACAGAGGGTCAGTAGTGCGTTGCGGCGCATGAACGTTCTCCTGTTTTGCGGTCGTTGTCAGCGATGAAGTTAATGTTCGCAAAGTGTCGGGTTATGAGCGCGAATGTCGGGCCTCTCGACGCACTGGTGCGCTATGCCCCAGTACTAATCAGCGCCTCGTTCCACTCCCACATGTTGCCGCCCTTGTCCGAGGTGCCGTAGAAGCTGTCGCCATGATTGGCGCGAGGAATGAGATCACGCAGAAAAGACCAAAACACAACTGTGCAGCGATGATGCGGTTCATGATTGGATCGCCTGTCAGGAGGTATTGAGGTGGGTGGGTACTTAATCAGCCGACAAGAGCTCTAGCGGACGGCTGGGTCACTGCGCGGCTTGAGCGCCAACCATGACGACTGCGCGGCACGGTCGCCGGTCCGTGACCGCCGACCAACGCAGCAAACCGCTTGGAAACGCCGAAGGGCGCGGCGCGTTCAGTAGCGTTCTCCGGCGATCAAGATCGGCAGCGAAGAACGCCGCCCGCGGCGGCGGTGGAAGAGCGCGAGCGCTGCCAGGCCGACTCCGCCCAGCACCAGCGTCGACGGCTCGGGCACGCCCATCAGTGCGACGTTGTCGAGCCAGACTACCGAACCAATGGGGCCGTCGAAACTGAAATCCAGCAGGATGTCAGTCCGGTTCTGCAGGAGCGGATTGGTGAGGTCCAGGTGGAAACTTTCGAAAAAGCCAGAAAGAGTCCCGGGAGCGTTGAGCGTGGCGAGAAGCTGGCCGTCAAGCGACACATTCAGAGCGCCCGTCGTGGTGCGAAACTGGTAGGCGAAGTCGAGCGCATTCTGGCTGGCGAAAGTGTCGAGATACTGGTCGAGGATGGCGACATGGCCCAGATACGGGTCTTGCCAGACTTGAAGCTTGGCGGCCCAATCGCCGCCGCCGAGCGACACGGCGTCCGCGATGCCGCCTCCCTTGGGCGACCAGCCGATCAAGTCGCCACGCTCGAAATCGGGATTGTTAACCAGCCCTGGCTCCGCTTCCGGGATCGCCAGGTAGGCCCTGGTGTTGCCGCCGGACAGGCTCCCGTACCCTACAATCCAGCCCTTGTCGTTGACGGCGTGTGCGTCGGCCAGGTGCAAGCCGGAGCCGGGATTCGCAAGCGTGTTCAAATTATAGAACGTGCCATCGCGATAGAGCGTGGCCCCTGACAGCGAATTGCCGACAACCTCCGCCCGGTTGTTGATGTCGAACATGGCGCCGGTTCCGAAAACTGGGTCGACGTCGACGGACGTCAAACCGCCCGTGCGGTAGTTCCAGATGAAATACGTGTTACTGAAATTTGTCTGGCCGATCACCGCCTGGTAATTGTCGTTGAGACCTACGGCGCCCGGATCGCCGGGGGTGGAAGCCGTGATGCTGCGATCGGGATAGGGGGAGTTGCCAATCAAAGGGTCGTCGGCATGCCAGACGAAGGCGTCGTTGAATCCGCCCGGCATGTAGGTTCCGGCGAAGTGTCCGCGCTCGTTGACGGCATTCGAGTCGCTGTTTACATAATGGACTGTTGGATCGATAAGATAAGGCGGGACAGCAGCACTCTGTCGACCGCCGTAATTTAAAGATGTATTCGTCCTGAAAGAACTCGCAAGCCAATTGTTGCTAATCGCGCGGAATTCGTGGAAGAGCAAGGACGGCAGGACATTCGTGCCGGCGCCGCTCGAGCTTCCCATATAGCTATAGATCCTACCGTCGGTGATCGTCGTCCATCCGACCGCAACGCCGACATTATTTACCGACGAGAACTGTGCGATCGATCCGCCTCCAGTCCCCAAATCCGTCGTGGTTCCGGCTGACCAAATGAACGCGTGGTGGTTCGACGTTGTTCCGCTCCATCCGACAACGTAGCCAGTGTCGCTCAAACCCAATGCTCGGCTGTTGGTGCCAAAGACGGCACCGAGGTTGGTGATGTTGTAGTTCGGCGGTGGAGCCGCGAGTGTCCGAGGCATCATTCCGGAAACGAGCGAAATGCAACCGAGAACGAAAGAAGCGATGATCGAAGTGCGTGAGTGTTTCATTAGCCACCGAGTGCGCGAGAACACAGGTTGCCGATCCATCACCCGGGGAGATTGCGCATCGCCTCGGTTGAAGCGCGCAAAACCTACCTCTACGCCAAGGAGCGACAATCGGCGGGCAAATCGAACTAAAAAAACTGGCGATCTAAAGTCTTTTTTGCGAAGTTGCTTCGCTCGTAGGGCTCAGGTATGCTCAACTCGATTCGTAACTACTTGCTCCGAAACGGTATGACGCCCAAATGCGAGCAGTCTGCCTGGGGAGAGTGGTGGCAAGAGCACGACGAAAACCTGCTCCGGCCTCGCGGCGCGTCGAACCGCTTATTGCCGCCGCCCGCGACGGCTCGCGGGTGGCGCTGGGCCAGTTGCTCAACGCCTACCGGCCGTTCCTGTTGTCGGTCGCTGCCGAGGAATTCGATTCGGACCTGAAGGCCAAGGCCGGACCGTCGGATATCGTTCAGGAAACGTTCGCCGAGGCCCAGCGCGACTTCGCCAGCTTCAAGTCCAACACCGCCGAAGAGTTGCGAATCTGGCTGCACACGCTGTTGATGAACAACCTGGCCGACCTCCGCAAGCGCTATCTGAAAACCGCCAAGCGTCAGGTGCGCCGCGAACGGCCGCTGGCCACGGCCGATTCGAAAGAGTTCCTGCGGGAACTGATTGCGCGTGACCAGCATTCGCCCAGCAAGACAGCCATCTCACGCGAGGAACAGGCGAAAATCGAAGCGGCGCTCGGGCGGCTGCCGCCCGCGTTCCGAGAGATTATCGTCCTACGCAGCCAGGAGCGTCGCCCTTTTGCCGAAATCGGCCAGTTGATCGGGAAGTCGCCCGCCGCGGCCCGAATGTTCTGGAAGCGTGTTATACTGCGGCTCAAACGCGACTTGGGAGAGAAGTGATGGCCACTAGCGAGCCGACTTCTGATAGGTCCGTGGATCGCCGCCACGTAGCCAGTTGGCTCGTGCGTGAAATGGCCGCCGTGGCAGAACAGCCCGCGAGTGCCGATGTGTCGAGCGAATCGGCGGCCCGGGTCATCGATGACTGCGCGGAGTTATTGAGCCGCTTCTGGCCGATGGACGAGAGCTTGTTGAGAGATGCGGCGAGTGCTTCGCTCACCCCAGCAGCAGACGGCGATCCGACGATTTCAAGCTGTGACCCTGTGCCCCACGGGCAGCCAGGGCAACGTCTGGGCCGATTCGAGGTTCGTCGTACCCTCGGCTATGGCGGTTTCGGGATTGTCTTTCTGGTGTTCGATCCGCGGCTCAACCGCGAAGCCGCGCTCAAGATCCCGCGGCCCGAGATCCTCGTTTCGCCTGTGTTGCGTCAACGATTTTTGCGCGAGGCCCAAGCGGCAGCCGTTCTCGACCATCCGGGTATCGTCCCAATCTATGAGACGGGCGAGATCGGGCCAGTCGGCTACATCCTGAGCGCTTACTGCAAGGGGCCGACGCTGGCCACGTGGCTGACCGAGCGGCAAGAACCGATTGGGCCGCCGACCGCCGCGCAAATTGTGGAAAGACTGGCCGAGGCCGTCCACCACGCCCACAGCCGCGGCGTCCTTCACCGGGACATCAAGCCGTCGAACATTCTCTTGGAGCCGATCACCGACCAGCGTGATGATCATTTCCCATTCCATCCTCGCTTGAGCGACTTCGGCCTGGCGAAGCGATTGGATGCCATAGACGACGAGACCAGACGCGGAACAATCCTCGGCACGCCGCGCTATATGGCGCCCGAGCAGGCGGCCGGAGACGATCGAAACGTCGGCGTCCAGACCGACGTCTACGCGTTGGGTGTGATCCTTTACGAATTGCTGGCTGGCGAACCTCCCTTGGTCGGCCAGACTGACGCTGAGACGCTGCGTGAGATTCAAGAGCAGGCGGTCTCCGGGCTCAAACTGCGCCACCGCTGCGTGCCGCGCGACCTGGAGACGATCTGCCTCAAGTGCCTGGAAAAAGATCAAGCCGGCCGCTACCAGTCGGCCCACGAGTTGGCCGAAGATTTGCGCCGCTTCCTGGCCGGAGAAGTCGTGCTGGCTCGACCTGTAGGACAAGGCCGGCGGTTCGTTCGCTGGTGCCGCCGCCGGCCGCTGATCGCGGCGATGTCCCTGAGTTTGATCGTTGCGGTAACGCTCGGCGGCGCGACGGCGACCTGGCAATGGTTGCGGGCCGAGCAAAACCTTACCGACGCACGGGCCGAAGCGAAGCGCGCCGCAGAGAACCTGGGGCAGGCCGAAAACACCCTTTTGGACTTGTCCTGGATGATCGAAGAGAGCGCGCTGTGGGCGCAGGAAAGCAGCTCGTTCCGGGGGGCGGTGCAGGATAAATTCGCCGACTACGAAAAGCACGTCGCCGCGCAACGGGGTTCGGTGGGGCCGCCGACGCCGATGCTGGCGGTGAGCTATTCGTTCGCCGCGCGAAACGCGGCCCTGGCGGGCGACTCGGCCGCGGCCGATCTCGGTTTCCGCCGCAGCCTGGACGTGTGGCGCGAAATCGTCGCGGCAAATCCCGAGCGCGCCGACTACCAGCGGGGCACGGCGCTGTGCCTGTTCAACTACTTGCTGCTGCTTCGCAAACAAAGCCAGGCGACCGACCAAAGCGATGGCCTGTCCGCCGTGCGAACGTACGTCGCAGACTTCGCCAAGCGCGACCCGCTCGCCGGGCGGTCGCTGTCCGCGGTCGTCAGCTTGCTGCTCGAGCGCGGAAACACGCTCTACAACGATCACCGAATGCAGGAAGCGCTGGACGCGCAAGAGTTGGGCCTCGTGGCCGCCCTCGAGCTGCGCAACCATTCTCCACAACAGACGGACCACCTCTTTCTGGTCGGGCAGCTCTGGCGCCTGGTCGGCAATAGCAAACGCCGGCTGCGCGACGGACGGGGCTCGGTCGAGGCCTTGAACAACGCCAGGCAAGTTCTGGAACAGCTCGTCGAGCTCTCGCCCGACAATCAGAAACACGGCGAAGAACTGGCGGAGACCTATCGCGCCATCGGAGTTCGCGCGCGAGAAACCAAGGATTCGGATTCGGCCGTCGAGCCGCTCGAGTCGGCCGTGGTGTTGTGCGAAAAGCTTGTGTCGCGGAACCCAGCCGACAATCTGTTGCACGTTCGCCTGGCAGGGATGCTGCGCGAACTGGGGATCGCGCAACTGGCAACAGGTCAGAAGCAGCAGTCTTTAGGGTCCTTCGCGCGGTGCCGGCGCGTGTGGCAGGAGGCGCACCAGCGCGACGGGGGCATCCCCGACCACGCTTTGCGGAACCTGGCGTACGTCTGTCATCAGGCGGGAATGATTGCGAGCGACCTGGGAGACCATCCATCCGCCCGCCGGGCCTTCGCCGATGCCACCGACTCATTTCGCCTGGCGGCCGATCGAATGAAGCTTGGCGCCAAAGACGACATTGCCCGCGCGGAGTGCCACATGAGACTGGGAACCTATCAGCGCGAGGCCGACGAGACCGAAGCCGCCATCCAATCTTACGAGCAGGCAATCAAACTTCTTGAGCAATGGGCAAAGCAGCGCCTAAACCCGAAAGTCACCGACTGGTACGACAAAAGTCGCACCATCGTCGATGCCTTGAAGAGTCAGCAGGCCGCAGGTATCGAAACTAATGGAAAGTAAGGCCGGTTCAGTTGACCGGCCAGAAAGAAGTATCCCCGAAGGAGGTCACGCGTCAGCGTGCAAGTGGCATCGGCGAAGGTGATGGCCTCTTGGTAAACATGCAGCTTCTCGAACAGGAAGGCCATCGAGCAAGTCCATACGAGGAATGAGCAGGGGATCAGGTGAGCAGGGGACCGCAGGAGAGCAGGTTTATCGGTCCTTTGGCCGCCCTCTGTCCTTCACCTGCTCCTCTGTTCCACTGCTCTGCTGCTCTATTTTTGGCCGCTCCGCGGAAAGGTGAGCAGTTGATCAGGTGAACAGGTGACCGCAGGAGAGCAGGATCATCGGTGAGTTACGTCGTTCTCGTTTCCTTCACCTGCTCACCTGTTCCACGGCTCTCCTGCTCTATTTTTGGCCGCTCCGCGGCCAAAAATCGGGGCGAGAGGATTTGAACCTCCGACCCCCTGCTCCCAAAGCAGGTGCGCTAGCCAGACTGCGCCACGCCCCGA
>JBBDNV010000032.1:0-7306 GCA_040877415.1 Pirellulales bacterium | reverse complement strand
AAGGGTGAAACGGCGAGGTAAGAGCTCACCAGCAGGCTGGGCGACCAGCCTGGCTCGGCAAACCCCACCAGGAGCAAGGCCAAACAGAGAGGAGCGGGGGAAACCCCGCGCGAACTGGTCCGGTCCGCCACCACTCTCGGGTGGGCCGCTTGAGCTGCTGAGCAATCAGCTTCCCAGAGAAATGGCCGCACCCCTGCGGCAGTTTCGACTGCCGCAGGGGAACAGAACCCGGCTTACAGGTCCACTCCGATTCTCTCTTGTTTGCGCCGTTTGACTATTCCATGTCATGCTGCCGACTCTTCTGAGACTGCCATTTCGACTGGCACCAGCTCCTCGTCGATCACTTGGAGAAGCTTCGAAATGCACAGCTTGTTCATGCTGGTTCGTCGGTCGTGAGCCTCGGCTCGCAACGATTCGTGAAGGCTTTTGGGAAGCCGGACCGTAATCACTCGCGTCGGCTCGCGGGGCCCACCAGGCAAATCGGAGTCGTTCTCGCGGAGCTTGGCCAGCATGTGCTGGATCTTCTGGTACTCCGGGGTTTGCTCAAAGTGGGCAAGCGCCTCGGGAGTTGAATAAGCTTGCCGCACGATTCCATCCACGCCTAGCACTTCGCGAAAGAACGTGACCCAACTGGGCCGCTGTCGGTAAATCTCGTCCGCCACGCGAAAGACATCTTGTCGCTGCTCGCTCATTTTCAGCCTCCTGAAACGGTGATGAATCGGAAGGACCGGTCAACTTGGCCCTCAACGATCCAATCGTACCAGGCGATCAAGAGCAGCACGGATGTCATTTCTTTGATAGCACTTGCGTCGACTCAACGACCGTGCATATGATCTGTGCTGGGGTGCCCAAAGATTGCGCATGCCCAACCTGCACAAAAACTGGGCAACACAGATTTTCACGTTTACTAAGTGTCCTATAACTGCGGTCCGAAGATTTCCAAAGATTCTTGTGCATGCAATACAAACGCGGTCAATGAAACGAGCTGTCTGCAATCATTGCCTTCACGGCATGCAGCGCGCTCAAAAGACTGCGACATCCAGAGAAACTGAATAAGATGCGTTATATGAAGAAAATATGAAGTTCACGAAAGCTCAAGACGGACTGTTTCAAGAAGTCTCTTGGTGGCCAGAATGCCGAGCGGTTCGGACAGGACGTTGCCCTCGTACTCGACTCCCAGGTACCCGTGGTACCCGGCCTCGAGCACGATCTTGATCATTCTGCGGTAGTCGGTCTGGATCTCGTTGTTGTCGGTATCAAAGCTGTGGCTCTTTGCGCTGACGCCCTTGGCATACGGCATCAGCTCTTTGACACCCTTGTACCGGTCGTAGTCGCCGAAATTTCCGAAATCCGGCAGAGTCCCGCAATTCTTCAAGTTGACCATCTTCATGACGCCGGCCAACCATTCGCCGTTGGACGAAAGGCCGCCATGGTTCTCGACGATGACGTTGATTCCAAACGGTGCCGCGAACTCCGCTAGCCGGTGCAGTCCGTCGGTTACTAGCTTGGCTTGTTCCTCGGGGGTCCCTTTCGAGTGGGCATTGACTCGAATGGAGTGGCCGCCGAGATACTTGGCCGCCTCGACCCACGGGTAGTGGTTCTCGATCGCCTTGGTCTGCCGCGCCGGATCGGGATCTCCCAGGTGCCCCTCGTTGTCGATCATGATCAACACGTTCGTGACCCCGAAATCAGCGGCGCGGGTTTGCATATCGGCCAGGTATTTTTGATCCTTGGCCTTGGTGGCGAAGAACTGGTTGACATATTCCACCGCGTCGATCCCATATTCCGTCTTGGCCGCTTTGGCAAAGTCCAGGTTGTTCATCTTCCCGCTGAACAGTGTCTTGTGGAGCGACCACTCGGCGAGCGAAATCTTGAACAGGGGGGGCTTTTCTTCGGCCCTTGCCGGTCCGTCGGCAAGCGCCGCCAGGCTCACCCCGCCTGCGGCCAACGCGGAATGTTGCAGGAAGGATCGGCGGCTGTGGTTCATGGGAGGCTTTCCACTTTAAGGCTGGTGACGCGACAAAAACCGTGCTAGCACGGCCGAACCCCGACACGACATGGAGTTGTCAGCAATGTAGTTCAATCGGGCAGGAAATCAATCATGGCGGGCGCTGCCTGGCCGTGCCGGATTTGAACCGCAATCCCCCATCGGATCCGGCTTGGCCACTGCTTGACGCCGCGTTGAAAGGCGTCCTACGATGTGTGATTCGCTCCTCTGAATGTCCCCCAAACCAATGCCGCAAACGAAGGTAGCCATCGTCGGGCTGGGCACCGTGGGCACGGGCGTCGCCCGGCTGCTGGTCGATTTCGGCGATCGCCTGGCGCGCCATGCGGGACGCCGGCTCGTGCTGGCCCAGGTGGTGGTCAAGGATCCGCGCAAACCTCGCGAAATTCATCTGCCCGAGGGCATTCTTTCCGACGATTTGTCGCGTATTACCGACGACCCGGAAATCACGGTCGTGGCCATGTTAATCGGGGGGATCGAGCCGGCTCGCACGATCGCGCTGGAACTTCTATCCAGCGGCAAAGACATCGTCACGGCCAACAAGGCGCTGCTGGCGGCGCACGGGGCGGAACTGTTCGATCGGGCACGCGAGCTGGGCCGATCGATCGCTTTCGAGGCTTCGGTGGCCGGCGGCATTCCGATCATCGCCAATATCAGTCAGTGCCTGTCGGCCAATCAGATCGAATCGATCCACGCCATCCTCAACGGCACGAGCAACTACATCCTGACCGAAATGGAGGCCCACGGCCAACCGTACGCCGACGCCATTCGCGAAGCGCAGCGGCTGGGCTATGCCGAGGCCGATCCGGCGATGGACGTGGATGGCACCGATGCGGCGCAAAAGCTGGCAATTCTCGCCCATCTGGCGTTTGGAGCCCGGGCCGATTGGACGAGGATTCCGCGCCAAGGCATCGACACTCTCGAGGTGGCCGATTTGCGGTACGCCAAAGAGCTGGGTTACCGGGTCAAGCTCTTGGCCGTCGCCGAACTGACCCCGGTGGGTCTGGAGCTGCACGTTTCGCCGACGTTGGTGAAGCTGGGGAGTCCGCTGGCCGAGGTGCGCGGGGCCTATAACGCCATTAGCGTGGTGGGCGATGCCGTGGGGCGCGTCTTCTTTTCCGGCCTGGGCGCGGGACGGATGCCCACCGCCTCTGCCGTCGTGGCCGATTTGATCGACACCGTGGTCGGCCGCGCCGCGATCACGTTTCGCACGCTCGAATTGTGGTCCGAGGGGAGGGCGCGGGTCGCCGTAAGCGACTATCGCAACGTTTCAGACCGCTACTATCTGCGGTTTGGCGTGGCCGATCAACCGAGCGTGCTGGCCGAAATCGCGGGGCTTTTGGGCAAGGAGAAAATCTCCATCGCCTCGGTGATTCAGCACGAAGCCGAGCAAGGGAGCCAGCGCGTTGTGCCGCTCGTGATCATGACGCACAATACCACCGAGGGAGCCATGTGCCGCGCCGTCGAGGCCATCGACCGGCTGCCGTTCATGCGCGGCCGGAGCGTTCGCATGCGGGTTCGCGACTAGGCTGCTCCATGGCGTCCCGATTGAAACGAGCCCCCCGCCGATAGATTTCACGATGAAATATGCCCTGGTCATTCCCGACGGCTGTGCCGACGAGCCGCAAGGCTCGCTCGACGGCAAGACGCCGCTCGAAGCGGCCGCCACGCCCGAAATGGACGCCGTGGCCGCCGCGGGAGTCGTGGGACGCGCGCACCACGTGCCGGCCCACTTGCCGCCCGGCTCGGACGTGGCCAACTTGAGCCTGTTGGGCTATGACCCCAACCAGTATTTCACCGGCCGGGCGCCGTTGGAAGCCGCGGCACAAGGCATCGGGCTGGGTCCCAACGACTACGCCATCCGCTGCAACCTGGTGACCATCGAAGACCAGACGATGCGCGACTTCACGGCCGATCATATCTCGACCGCCGAAGCCGCGCAGTTGCTCGCCGCGCTCGAAGCGGAGCTCGGCCGGAGCGACCTGGAATTCGTGCCCGGCGTGAGCTATCGAAACTTGCTCGTTTTTCGCGGCGGAAACACGGCGCCTCCGTTTACGCTCGACACCCGGGCCACGCCGCCGCACGATCTGACCGACAAGTCGGTGCTCGACGACTATCCGCGCGGACCGGGGAGCGACCTGCTCAACCAACTGATGAGCGAAAGCGTGGCCGTGTTTGCCCACCATCCGGTCAACGTTAAAAGGCGCAAGGAAGGGCGTTTGCCGGCCACGAATGTCTGGCTGTGGGGGCAAGGCCGCGCGCCGGCCGTTCCGCCGTTCGCCAAGGTGTACGGCAAAACCGGGGCAATGATCACGGCGGTCGACCTGCTGCGCGGTTTGGCCGCCCTGTTGGGCTGGCGGTGCGTTGACGTGCCTGGGGCGACCGGATATCTCGATACCGATTATGCGGCCAAGGGACGCGCCGCGGTCACAGCGCTCGCCGACGTCGATCTTGTGTGCGTGCACGTCGAAGCGCCCGACGAGGCCTCGCACGAAGGCAATGCCGGGGCCAAAATCAAGGCCCTCGAGGAAATCGATCGGCACATTGTCGGGCCGCTCCGCGCGGCGCTGGCCGGGCACGGCGACTTTCGCATCCTGGTCAGCCCCGATCATCCGACGCCGCTGCGCACCAAAACGCACAGCCACGGCGCGGTGCCGTTTGCCATTGCCGGCACGGGCATTACGCCCGACGCGTTTCGCACGTACGACGAGCGCTCGGCCGGTCGGTCGACGCTCGTCTTCGACGAAGGCTGGAATCTGATGCGGTATTTCTTAGGCTCATGAGATCCGGCCCCGATACGGTTTCGCGACTTTGAGGATGCTCGATCGATGCCTTTGATTGTGCAGAAGTTTGGCGGCACGAGCGTGGCCGACAGCCGGAAGATTCTGGCCGCCGCCCGCCGGGCGGTGCGCGCCCACGACGAGGGCAACCAGGTGGTGATGGTCGTCAGCGCCATGGGCAAGAACACCGACCTATTGATCGATCTGGCCCGCCAGATCACCGATCAGCCGCCGGCCCGGGAAATGGACATGCTTCTGTCCACCGGCGAGCAGGTGAGCGTGGCCCTGATGGCAATGGCCATTCACTCGCTGGGGCACGAGGCGATCAGCATGACCGGCGCGCAAATCGGCATCAAGACCGACAGCACGCACACGAAGGCCCGCATCCGCTCAATTTCCACAGATCGGGTCCGTCGCGCGCTGGACGAGGGGAGGATCGTCATCGCCGCCGGCTTTCAGGGTATCGACGAGGATTTCAACATCACGACGCTCGGACGCGGCGGCAGCGACACCACGGCCGTGGCATTGGCCGCGGTGCTCGAAGCCGATGCGTGCGAAATCTATACCGACGTCGACGGCGTCTACACGACCGATCCGCGAATCTGCAAGGAAGCCCGGCGCATCCAGCGCGTCAGCTACGACGAAATGCTCGAGCTGGCCAGCCTGGGCGCCGGGGTGATGCACAATCGCTCGATCGAATTTGCCAAGAAATTCTCGGTGCCCATTCACGTGCGCGCCAGTTTCAGCGACGCGCCGGGCACGGTGATCGCGGCGCTGCCCGAAGCGCCCGATCAGCCGGTCGGCGGGGCGGCCCTGGCAAAGAACGAGGCCCGCGTGACGCTTTTGGGCGTGCCCGATCAGCCGGGGACCAGCCAGGCGATCTTCTCGAAAATCGCCGAGCGGGCGATTGCCGTCGACATGATCGTGCAGGACGTCGGAGCCGGCGGGATCGCCGATTTGTCGTTTACCGTCCTCACGGACGATTTGCGCGCCACGCTCAAAGCGGCCCAAGAAGTGGCCGACCAACTGGGGGCCGAGGGCGTCGCCCACGACGACGACGTGGCCAAAGTATCGGTGGTCGGCCTGGGTATGGCGCGGCAAACCGGCGTTGCCCAGCGGATGTTCCGCGCCCTGGCGGACGCGGGAGTCAACATTCTCATGATCACCACGAGCGAAATCAAAATCTCGGTGCTTGTGGCCCGTGACGAAGGAGTGAAGGCGCTCGGCGCGATTCATCGAGCGTTCGCGCTCGAAAAGGAACCGCCCGGAGCGGGGGCCGATGCGAAGAGCGTTTCAGCCGCTCACCCGGCGAGCGATGCCGTGGCGGTGGTGGCCCGCTTGCAAAAGATGGAAGAGCTGGCGATCGACGACATCACGCTCGACGAGACCCAAGCCCGGCTCACCGTCAGCGGCGTCGCGGACACCCCCGGCATCGCCGCGGCGATTTTCGAGGCCGTCGCCCAAGGCGGAATCTTTGTCGACATGATCGTGCAAAGCTACGGCCGAAAGGGCCAGGCGAAAATCAGCTTCACCGTGCCGCAGGCGCAATACCAAGAATCTCTCGATTTGCTCAAGGAGCTCGCCGGCCGCTTGAATTGCGGCCCCATCTCCGCCAGCCCGCGCGTCGCCAAGCTCACCGTTTCCGGCATCGGATTGCGCAGCCACACGCAAGTCGCCATCCGCACGTTCGGCTGCCTGGCCGCCGCCGACATTAACGTCGACATGATCAGCACGAGCGAAACGCGCGTCAACGTCGTGGTCGAAGGCCGTCACGGGCCAATGGCGCTTGAGTGTCTGCGACAGGCATTTGCCGATTGCATGCAATAGCAGGAGCAATTGCAGCTCTCCTGTCTTGGCTCGATTTCCGCGCAAGCGACAAACGAATTGGGCCACAAGGTCACAGAGAGCACGGAGATCAGGCGCTGTTTACCTTTTACCTGCATCCTTGTCGGCTCTGTGGCTATTTTCGCGGCTTTTTTCGAATTCTCAGAATCAGGCCATTTGGCCTGGAAACAGGGCGTTAGTTTTTCATAGCTATACAGCGTGCGCGCGAAGTAATACCCCTCGTCGTTGGAAGTGACGGTTCGCGCTCGATTTAGAATAATTCGCGGCGCACTTTTCCAGCGCACCCCCCGATGTGAAAAACTCGGCGCGTGTCGACAATCACCCAACGTATCAGAAATCAGATTTTTGCGTTGGAGTCAACGCACGTTTTCGGCCGGGGATGGGGGGGACAGTGGCCATGGAGCGAACCCTGGCCGCGCACGCGTCGCTGGGCCGTCGACAGAAAACGGTTTCTGACACCCATGCGGCTAAACGTCGCTTGGCTTCGTGACGTGGAGTGGTGAGGAGTTCGCGCGACGGTATACTGGTTCCTGGAACGAAAACGGTTTTTTCACCCGAAATCCGCGAATACGAGTGATGTCCCCTTTTCTCGCAATTCTCCACGGGGAAGAAAGGGGGAAGGGCAGGTTCCAAATTCGAATGCGACAGCTAGCAGCGAGTGATTGGTGTTGGTGAA
>JBBDNV010000031.1:0-7312 GCA_040877415.1 Pirellulales bacterium | reverse complement strand
GGGCCCGGGTCCGCCATGCCCGTGAGTTTGAATTCGCCCTCTACGAAAAGTACAAGGACTTTTATTTTGAGCAGAGATTTTCCGGACTAAAAATCATCGATGAAGTAGCCAAGGGGGGGGGGCAGATCACTTTCCAACTGACCACTCTTGATCGGTTGTCCTCGGCCGAGATGCGGTTTTTCCACCTGAATAAAAATGTCTATGCCGCTAATCTGTCGGATTTTGCCGGACAGACTTCGGTCAAGCTGATTTCCAATACAGCTTCGGTTCGGTTTCCGGGAGAAAGAGAGTATGTCTATGAGGCAATTATCAGTCGCCACGCTTTGTTCAATCGCAATCTGCAAATCGGTGACATCATCGAATTTGAACACAGTCTTTTTCTGAGCAACCCCCGCAACGGAACGCAAAAGAATTACTACGGAACAACCTTCCTCTACAAAGTAGGTCTGGGCTTGGTGCCTTGGTACGCTCCCACCCTCGAAAATGGGACTGGCTCCGGCGACACATCGGCGGAACTTCCCTCAATTGCGTGGATGGGTGGAACCACCACGCTGCATACCGACTACTCGGCCGGGGCCACCGAACAATTCAAGCAAATGTCCTCGGTCCTTTCCATGGAAAATGCCAACGCCTTTCTCGTGGGCCGCCGCCTCCACCACACCGACTGGGGGACGGGGCAACACTCGGAGCCGAACAACCCGGCCGTGCCCATTCACAGCGGAAAAGTAGGGCCCAATTACAACACCGCCAGCTGTGTCAGTTGCCACGATAAAAACGGGGTGTCGGTCCTCCCGGGTATCGGGCAACCGCTGATCAATCATGTGGTCATGATTGGAAGTGATGCTGAAGGCACACCGCATCCGAGATGGGGAGAACAACTCTCGCCCCGTGCCACCTCCGGAGACCCCGAAGGACAGGTGCTGCTGCAAGGTTACGAGACGATTACGGGCAATTACGGTGACGGCAGCCCGTTTACCCTGCGCAAGCCCCTCTATGAGTTCGTCGGGGAGGATGCTCCGGAATTTTTCTCCGTGCGAGCCGCCCAGAAGTTGGTGGCGCTTGGTCTCAGGGAGGCCGTAGCAGAAGAAACCATCTTGGCGCTGGCAGATCCCGATGATCTTGATGGAGATGGGATCTCCGGCCGGGCGCTGGTCGTCGAAGATCCGAACGATCCCTCGAAGAAATTCCTCGGGCGGTTCGGACGCAAAGGCAGCCAGCCGTCGGTGCAACACCAAATTGCCTATGCTTTCAATCGCGATATGGGAGTAACCACGGACCTGATGCCAGTGCTCGATGGGGATACCACTCCTTCGCCCATAGACCTCTCCGCGCCAGAGCTGACTCAACTGACCAGATACATCCAGCTCTTGGGTACACCACCGGCCCGCAAGTCAGCAAACGCTCAGGTCATTCGTGGCCGGCAGCTCTTCGCGCAACTTAGCTGTAATGCCTGCCATACCCCGGAAATGACCACGAGCCGGAATCATCCAGTAGCCTCCCTGCGCAACCAACTCTTCCGGCCTTACAGCGACGGGTTGCTTCATGACATGGGTCCCGGTTTGGCCGATAACATGGACGGCGAGGGCGCTACAGCTGCGGAGTGGCTTACTGCCCCTCTCGTCGGCATAGGTCTGGTCGCAGCCGCCGCGGGGGAGGAGAGCTATCTCCACGATGGCCGCGCCCGCACGATCGAGGAAGCCATCCTCTGGCACGGCGGTGAAGCCGAGCAGGCCAAGGAAGACTTCCGCACCCTGCCGGTGGCCGACCGGTCGGCACTGATCAAGTTCATCCAGTCGCTCTGAGCCCGATTTTCGGGCTGGCGCATGATGACCGGACGGTAGGGAGGCGCGGCCGCGTGTCAGTCGACGACCACCGGGGATTCGCTCAGGCCAGTCCGTCCGCGGCCCAAGCGCGGATTTCCGCGATGGTTTTCTGGCCGCAATTGCGCAAACCGCGCAGGCGTTCTTCCCATTCTGTCACCGCACGGGCCTCCGTGCGGTCCTTGATGCGCAGGCGTCCGAGGACATTGACCGCGCGCGGAGACAGACCTTGCAGCCCGGCGTGATTCCGGGCGGCCCGTAGCGCGGCCTTGTGCCGGGCCAAGAGGACAGAAATTGCTTGCGGGGTGACCCCGTAATTTTGACCGATGGTGCGGAGCGGATATCCCAGACCGCGCAACGCGGCGATGTGGAGGATGCGGCGCGGCAGGTCCTCCGGGTCAGGCAAACGGCCCGGAAGGTCCGGCCTTCCGTTTCCGACGATTTGCAGGTCCGGGTGCGGCAAGGCGGATGGTTGGGAGCGGGGAAGAGTCATCGGTCGAATACCACGTTATTGTTGAGGATCTCGCCCTTGGTCATGGCCTGAGCGTGGCCGTCGACCATGACAACATTGGCCCGCCGGTTGTGCCGGTAACGGATCCACGCGGCGTTGCCCGTGTCGGCATCGACCGATGTGCTTATGGGCGTGCTCAAATCCACCCCGTCGTTGCCGGTGCGTCCGCCGCCTGTGAACACGAGCGGATTCTCGATCGAGTAGGGAGACCAACCTTTGTTGCCGGGGTTCTGGCACATGTCGGCCGCCAGAATGATTTGCTGCGGACGAGGAATGGAGTGCAAGCGCACGGATTGTCCTCCCTTCGGCATCAGTCCCCCGTGCAGGCCATAAGTGACCGCGACGTCGTTGCCCCGCGCCGATTGCACCGGCACGGCGCAGTCCGGGCAGACAAAAATGCTCTTCTTGTTCTTGGGATCGCCGCCGATGTAGGGGGCGATGGCCAGAGCCCACTGGGGGCTGCCGCCGGTGCCCGCGGGGGGGAGTTGCGTGTTGTTGTCCGCGGCATACGCCATGGTGGCCGAGCCAATCTGGCGAAGGTTAAGTAGGCAGGCGGCCGCCTTCGAGCCCCCCATGGCCCCTTGGATGGTCGGCACCGAAATTGCGGCTAGAACCGCAATGATGGCGATGACCACCAGCAGCTCGACCAGAGTAAAGGCAGAGAGGTGAGAAGTTCGGGAGGGGGCCATACTAGACGTATCCTAGAGCTAAGTATTAACCCTGGCAAGCGACTTTTTGTTGCCATTTTTCGCCCTACCTGCGGAATTTTCGTTGCTTTCAGATCAAAAAATTCGGCCGGGAAGGGGTCCGGTCCGTCCCACTTGGGCGAGCGATCGCGAGCTGGTTCCCATTGCCAACGCGTTCCTGCGATCGTGGGAAAGCGTGGCGAAGTCACCGACCCCTTGCTCGATGGCGATCTACCGCTCCGAGGATCTGCGCGTGCCGGGGGCAATGGACTTCCTTGTCCTGTTCCGAGCGTTCGGCGCCCCCGAACAGCCGCCCTTCATTGTCGGTGAGGCACAGCTGCGAGACGCCATGAAAGCCGAGACAGAGGCAATCCTCCTGAAGAACGCAAAGCTTGATCGTGTGCAACCACCCGCCTCTCTCCCGTTGGAAATTGAGCTCTTTTGAGTCCGAGCGCTGCTTTACGGGATACTAGAGATGACGCGCGCGCTGCCTGAGAGGACCACAACTTTCTACCGTGGTTTACCTCATGAGGCTTCTCTGCGAACAAGGTATGCTAATGGGTCACCACAAGCACAGCCGCACCCCCCATCATGAGGATCCGCAAAGCTTTCGTCATGTCGGTCAATCCCGGCGCCGAGGAGGAATACGAAAAACGCCACAACCCGATCTGGCCTGAGTTGCAAAAAGTCCGCAAAGACCACGGTGTCTCAAAGTGCTCCACCTTCCTTGGCGGGATCCGCCTGTTGGCGCCCGGCTTCAAAACAATCCTCTGCGCCGCCCCCGAGTTGGGCGGCCGTCTCCGCTCCGCCAAAGGTTAACTCGACATCCCGCAGGGTCGTGCGGCCTGCCGCTCGCGTTCAGCCTCTGATGCGAGCCGTCTGTTGGCCGTAGGCTTCCGCTTCGGCCAGCCATTGCGCGCCGGCGGGGACATCGTTGCGCGCGCAGAATTCGTCCCACACCGCGCCCCATGGCAGGGACTTCGCCTCCTCCAGCAGGGCGAGGCGTGCGGTGAAATTGCCCTTCGCCTCGGCTTCGCGCAGATGCTTCGACGGTTCGAGCAGGGCGAGGAGGAGAGCTTTCTGGGTGGCGCGGATGCCGATGACCCAAGCGGCCACCCGGTTGATGCTGGCGTCGAAGTAGTCGAGGCCGATGCTGGTGCGGTCGAGGAAATCGCCGCGGACGAGTTCCTCCATAACCGCGCGCGTCGGGTCGTCGAGGATGACGACATGGTCGCTGTCCCAGCGCACGCCGCGGCTGACGTGGAGGAGGAGGCGTGGGACGAAGAGGAGCACGGACGAAATTTTGTCGGCCAGGGTTTCCGTGGGGTGGAAATGTCCGGCATCGAGGCAGACGGCCTTTTGCCGCGAGACGGCGTAGCCGAGATAGAACTCGTGCGAGCCGGCCACGTAGCTTTCCGAGCCGATGCCGAAAAGTTTGCACTCCACCGCGTCGATTTCTTCCGAGGCGGGAAGTTTTTCGGCAAAGATGGCGTCGAGGGATTCGATGAGTCGCTGGCGCGGGGCCACGCGGTCGACGGGCAGGTCTTTGTAGCCGTCGGGGATCCACACATTGACCACGCAGGTCGACCCGAGGGCGCGGCCGATGTCGGCGCCGATCTGCCGGCAGCGTCGGGCATGCTCGATCCAGAACTCGCGGATGCCCCGGTCGCGGTGGGCAAGAGTAAAGCCATCGGCGGCTTTGGGGTGGGCGAAGCAGGTCGGATTAAAGTCCATCCCGATGCCGAGCGACTTAGCCCAATCGATCCAATTTTGAAAATGTTTGGTCTCGATCGCATCGCGGTCGACTTTGCCGCCGCCTGCTTCGAGATAGAAGGCGTGGAGGTTGAGTCGGTGTTTGCCGGGGACGAGGGAGAAAGCTTTTTCGAGGTCGGCACGCAATTCCTCCGGCGTCCGGGCGCGGCCGGGATGGTTTCCGGTGACAGCCAAACCGCCGCCCGGGTCTCCGGCGGAGGCGGATTCGAATCCGCCGACATCATCGCCTTGCCAGCAATGGACGGAAATTGGATTGCGGGCGAGGACTTTGAGGGCTTTTTCGGTATCGACGCCGAGAGCCGCGTAGGTATCTCGCGCTAATGCGTAGAGGGAGGACATGAGGGATTTTAGGATTGTCCGTTACCGCCGTCCAGCCACTGCTCGATTTCACCGAGCGTTTTCCGTCCGCAGTTCCGTTCGTTCTTGAGCATTTCGAGCACGCTCTGGCTGCGCGCTTCCTCGCGGGTGCGGATGCCATGGCGTCCGAGGGCATTGACCGCACGGGCCGAGAGATTGTTCAACTCGAGGGCTCCGCGAAGGGATTTTAACGACTTCCGATGGCGGGACAACATGAGAGAAATCGCCTGCGGAGTTACGCTGAACTGCTGGGCGATTTGCCGGAACGGGTAGCCGAGCCCGCGCAGCATGGCGATCTCGCGAATGCGCTGCGGCACGGCGTCGAGGTGGTTGGAAGGTGAGTCTGTTGTAGGGACCGGCAAGTTTGCGGTTGGATGGTGCATGGTGGTGGGTTGTTGGTGGGAAGTGCTCATTAGCGGAGGAAAGCTTCGATCAGTCCTCCGTCGACCGTGACAATCTGACCGGTGGTTTTGGAAAGACGGTCGGAGAGGAGCAGGAAATAGGCTTCGGCTTGGTCGGCCGGGGTGATCGGCGCTTTGGTCAGCGTGCGGTCGGCGTAGAATTGCGCCAGCTTCGCCGTGAGGGCGTCGTCACTCTCGTTGTCCGAGTAAGCGATGTCATATTTGGCCAGCGACCCGATGACGCGGTCGCGCGGGAACATGGCGCTGCCTTGCACCACGGTGGCCGGGGCCACGCCATTGACCCGCACCAGCGGGGAAAGTTCGACCGCCAGTTCGCGCACGAGATGGTTGGCCGCGGCTTTCGAAGTGTCATAAGCGAGACTACCTTTTTTGGCCACGGCAGCGTTGGCGCTGGTCGTCAGGACGATGGCGCCGCGCAATCCTTGCTCGCGGAAAATTTGCGCCGCTTCGTCGGCCACAAAATAACTGCCGGTGACGTTGATCGCATAGGTCAATGCCCATTTGTCGTCGGGGATGTGGCCGGTCGTATCGCTCGGGACGAAGATTCCGGCGGTCACTGCGATGGCGTCGAATCCACCGTAGGCGAGGATGACGCGGTCGAGCATGGCCCGGATGCTTTCCCGCTTGGTGATGTCGACCTGCGCGGCGATGGCCGGCCCGCACCCGGAAATGCCCGTTCCGGCCACGCCGATGCCGAGTCCGGTTTTGGCCAGGATTTCGTCCGCGGTGGCTTGGGCGGCTTCGAGATTGAGATCTGCACAGACGATCTGGGCGCCTTCGCGGACGAGTCGCAAAGCGGTCTCTCGTCCGATGCCGCTGCCCGCGCCGATGACGATGACCGCACGTCCGGCCAACTCTTTTTCCGGCGGCATGCGGCGCAATTTGGCTTCTTCCAGCGCCCAATACTCGATGTCGAAAGCTTCTTGGGCGGGCAAGGAAGTGTAACCGCCGAGCGCTTCGGCCCCACGCATCACTTCCACCGCGCAGTTGTAGAACTCGGCAGTGACACGCGATTCGGATTTGTCTTTGCCGAAAGCCACCATGCCCAATCCGGGAACGAGCACGACGGTCGGATTCGGGTCGCGCATGGCGGGCGAGCCCGGCTGCTGGCAGGCCTCGTAATACTTGGCGTAATCGGCCCGGTAAGCTTCGAGGCCGGCGGCGAGTTTCTTTTTCAGTTCCCCGGCGAAAGCGTCGAACTGTTTTTCATCCGCGGTGGACGGCACCGACTCGAGCGGGACGTAGAGCGGTTTGATCTTGGTGCGCAGGAAATGGTCGGGGCAGCTTGTGCCGAGTTCGGCCAAACGGGGGGCGTCCTTCGAATTGACGAAACGCAGCATCTTTTCGTCGTCCTGCACCGTGGCAATGAAGCGCCGCGACCGGCTGACTTGTCCGCGCAGCCATGGCAGAACGCGGCACCATACGCGGGCCCGTGCGTCTTGTGGCAGGGAGCGATGCAGCGCTCCGCCGAAAATATTTTCTTCGCCCCCGTGGCGTGCGATGCGTTCTTCGATCGCGCTGGCCGCGCGGTCGATCAGTTCGAGCGAGCGCTGGTAGCATTCGCGTCCGGTTTTCCCCCAATTGATCAGGCCGTGCTGTCCCATGACGAAGCCGATGGCTTTCGGGTTTTCCGCGCAGGCTTTCTGCATGGCCAAGCCGAGTTCGAAACCCGGGCGCATCCAGGGAACGTGGGCGAGATCATGGCCGAAGATTTCCTTGGTCATCTCCTCGCTTTTGGCGCTG
>JBBDNV010000030.1:0-7314 GCA_040877415.1 Pirellulales bacterium | reverse complement strand
AGAGCCGGCAACAGATAGGCCCCGCCTAAACCACCGCGTCACCTCTCGACTCTACGTGTCCCCAGAAATCTCGGTTACGTCAAGAGGCCGGCTTGCGCGAGCGCGGCGACAAGCGCGGGCAGGTCGGACGCCGGCGGTTTGTGTATTCGGGCGGCCATCATCCCGACGCTTTGAGCAGCGAGGGTATCGACAAGGTTCTCCGTGCAGAACAGACACTGGCCGGCGCCGATGGCCGCGCGCTCGACTGCCGTTCGAAAAATGCCAACGCCGGGCTTTTCCACGCCTACTTCGGATGAGAACAACACGAGTTCCGATTCGAAAATGGCCAGGTTGAAATCGGCCGGCAGAAGTTGAACGATCTGCGACCGGGTCAACTGGCCCGTGTTCGAGATGATGCCTAACCGCAGGCCGCCTGCGCGCAAGTCGGCCAGCAACGACTTCGCCCCCGCAACCCAACTTCCGCTGGATTGCACAAGCGTGTCACCAAGGTCGAAGAAAACAACGTTGATCGGCACCGCGTTTTTCCGTCCGCTAGTTTGTTGGAGGCCCGTGGTGAGAGCGCCCGCATTTATTCGACGCAGGTAGATCAACGGGCGAGGCGACGAACACACTGGATCAACTCGCCGATGGCTGGCGGTATTCCCCCGTCGAACGCCTGGATTGAGTGTACTTGGTCGCCAGTGTCGATTCGCAACTCGTAGGCGTACGCATCACGTGCGCGCGGATCTAAGGGAGGTGGTTCCTCCTGAAGGGCGCGCGCAACGAGAGATTGCACTTCGCGTGCCTCCTCCTGTGGTAAATCGGCCGTGTTGATGGAAGCCGACTCGCCGGTGAGAGGCGGTGCGATTCCCCCGGTAATCGTCAGCTGCACGTGCATGATTTCGGCGGTAGGCGTCTATGGAAGTTTCTTCGCGATTTCGTCAACGCGCTTGGCGAGCCGGTCCAGGCGCGCATGCAACTCGGCAAGCGACTCGGTATCGACTCGTGCCCCGCCCTTGCGCGACTTCGGGCTATCTTTTGAGGCGCGCAACGAAGCACCGAAGTCGATTTCGATTCCGACTTTGCTCCAGGCGTCGCGAACTGCCGACTGTTCGGCGGTGCCGTAAAGGCTCCCGGCACCTTCATAAGTTGCCTTCGCGAAATCCTCAAATTGCGCAAACTCCCCTACGCGGTTTACGAGGGTATCATACCAAATGTGGCCAGGGATGTCCCATGCCTTGCCGCCAATCGCGATCGCGAGCAGGAAGAAGACGTGGTTCGGAATCCCAGAATTAATGTGGACTCCCCCATTGTCTCCTGCCTGTGTGTCCGGGAGGGGAACGAACTTGCTCATGTGGTCCGGCTGGGGATCTTCCCCAAACAACGGATTGTTATACGCGGTCCCGGGTGCCTTTAAGGAACGCAGCGCGTCGCCGGAAATTGCCGGTGTGAAGATCCCGTCGCCGATGAGCCAGTCGGCGCTCTGCGCGTCTTGATTTTGTGCCCACTGTTTCACCAAGGACCCGAACACGTCGGACACCGATTCGTTCAGGGCACCCGACTGCTTGTGGTAGTCGAGACCGGCCGTGAATCGCGTAACCCCGTGTGTGAGCTCGTGGGCAATGACGTCAGGCGACTTCGTCAGATTAATGAAGCGCGCTCCATCTCCGTCGCCAAAAAGCATGCGAGTTCCGTCGAAGAATGCGTTGTTTACCCTGTCACCGTAGTGAACAACGGCATCTAACCGCATGCCGTTGCCATCGAGCGAGTTTCTGTTGAACTCTTCGAGATAGAAGTCGTAGGTCAGTCCAATGCCATCGTAGGCATCATTGACGGCTTGATCGGGCGACGCTGGCCCACCTTCCCCGCGGACGAGCTCACCGAAGGGCGTCAAGTTTCGTTTGGCGTCGAAAATCGTACGCCGCTTTGTTCCCGTGGAGTTAACAGCCGCCAAAAGCCCGGGCGCCAAGGCGCGTGCCGTGCGGACGTGGACGGATGCCAATAGCGTATTCAAGGCAGCCTCGCGGATGCTCCTGTCCTTGGCCTCCAGCAGCTTCATCATGATGTGGGGGGGTATGATGCAATTGAGTAAACACGCATCGCGCATAGTGCACCTCCATTTGAATTATCGAGAGTGAATCCAGGTTGCCTTTCCTAGCCCCCAAACGGTAACACGAAGCCCGTATCGCGGAATCGGCGGGCCAGTTCCTCGTCCAAGAAGTCTTCCGGGATCGACAGCACGTGCTGTCGTAACGCTGCGCCGACGCTCGGATCGTCCGTTGAGAAGCCGACGACGGGAAATCGCTCGCGGAAGACGCCGTCGTTCATCAAGCCAAGCAAAACGGCGCGCATCATCCCGCGCCAGAAGGCGGGCTCCAGCGGCGGGTTCTGACGAACGCACCCGTCCAGCAACGCGCACCAGTTGAACCACATTTGAGGCCCATTCATCTGGTGTTGGCGATCGGCGGGTCGCAGCGGGTCGGGCGCCAGGCCACCCCTTCCTCCTTTGCCGAACAGCTCGAAACTCTCGAGCAACGTCAGGCCGGGCGTGGGGTTGCCGTAGTGGGCTTCGACGGTGCCCATCAGGCGCGTCGCGACTCGCACAATGGCAGCGCGGCTGGCCGGCTGATTGACCTCGGCGACCCAGACTGCTTCGGCAATCGTGGCCCGCGCGAAGGCGTCCCAACGCCCCGCCAGCGTCAATAGCACCCCAACCGCCTCGAACATCTCGGGGCGGGCATGGAACATGGACCAGTTGTCGAACTCACGCCAGAACGCGTTGTGCCGCTCGTGCGCGAGCGCGCCGCCCGCGGTGAAGTCGATGGCTACCGATGGCGACAGCTCGGCTGGGCAGCCATCCTGAATCCAACGCTCGATGAACTCGATACGGTCCTCGGGCATCGGCGGGTAGCCCAGCGGCATGCGTGGGAAGCCATCGCCGTGCAGCGCCTTGACGAGATTCGAATTGGCCCCATCGCCGGGCTGAACGAGCCGCACGGTATTGAAAACGCGGTAGGCGACGAACTCGTCGCGGCTCAGGCCCCGCCAAAAGGCGCCGTGGGCGCCGATCTCGTTTCCCTCAACGGCCTCGTCCAGAAAAATTTGAATCTGGCTGAGGCGATTGATGCCGCGCACCAACGGCGTCTGGGGCGTCATCGCGGCGATCCACCCGCGCACGATCTGGCGATCCTCGTCGCTGAACTTGTCGGCCATGAACGGCACCAGGCCGTCGGCATTCGTGACGATGCGGTAAAACACGCTCTCGTCGGGACTGCCCGGTACCACCAGCCTCCGGCCTTGCGGGTCGCGCAGCGACTTGCGCGACTTGAGCGTATTCAGCAGCAGCGCCAAGTCCTTATTGCCGGCCAGCGACTCGTCGAATAAATCCGCCAGTGCGTGAGCGTCGCCTGGATATTGCACGTTCCCGTGAAAGTCCGCGGCCCCAGATTCATCACGCTTGGCTCGAATCAGCTCGACCATGCGCTGGGTTGGCGTTTCCTCGCTGGACACGGGCGGCGGCGGCACAGGCGGCGCGCCTTGTTCGATCGCGCTCCGCACGGCGACGTCGATCTCCCTGAGTCGCTGGACCAACGCGGGGTTGGTCTGCATTTGTCCGAGCAGTGTCGCCGAAGCGTCCAGCAGGTCGATGTGTAATCGCCAGCGGTCCGGCTCGAGCAAAGGCAGCGCAAGTGAATACGGCAGATCGAACGGCAATCCCGCGACCTTCGTGCGTCCGTCGGGGAGCGTTTGTGCCGGGTCGTGTTGCGGGAGCGTTGCCAGATGGAGACTGATCGACTTTAATCCGCCCAACCGTTGCCGGCCGCGCATCGCCCAGAACGTCCATGGGACCAGGTTGGCGCGCGGGCCTTGGTTCGGTGCGGCCCGCGGCACCAGCAAGCTGTGCAGCAGGTAGGCCAACAACATGCGGTAGCGCAGCTCGCCGAGATGGGCCCAACGACGGGCTTCCGCGTGAGTAATCCGTCCGGCTTCCATCTCGGGATCGTCGGGGAAAGGATCGCGCGCCGTGTTAGGATTCGTCGGCACCGCTCGGCTGGGGACGAGCCCCGCGATGTTGTTCAACTCGCGATAGATGTTTCGGAACGTTCCGAAGTGGCTGGTCGTTGAGGACGAACCGCCTTCGCCCTGCACGGCGATGTCCCTGAGCAGTTGCTTGGCCTCGTCGAGCGTCGAGACGACGCGAATCAGGCGGTCTGCCGTGCCGCCCCATTCCAGGGGCGTTGCCTGGTAGGTGCCGGCCGTATCCGGCCGGATATCGCTCGGCTGCAAGTGATCAAAGACTTCCAGAATCCGCGCGAACAGCGCCCCCACGCGATTGATCACGCTCTCGGCGTTCGCCTCGTTGGCCCGGTCGATGATTTCCTGTAGCTCCGGCGATGGCTGGGGGATTTCCGGCATCTCGGCCACTACGTACTTTGCCAGAGAATCGAGCGACAGCGGTTCCAGCTTGAAGTGGAAGGGATAAAACTGCCCGCGAAATGGAAAATCCTCCCGATCCAGGTTCAGCGGGCCGCCCAACAGCCACAAGACGTTTTGCATCGAAACCAAATGGGCCATTTCCTGGATGGCGATCGTACTGATTTGTTGCGTCCAGCGGTCAACCGTGGGGCGGTGCTCCGGCGGAATGTGCTCGCCACCCAGTGAATACGCTGCGTAGAGATACTGCACCAAGAGCGAGTGTTCGATCTCGGCGGCCGTGTGCAGAAGAAACACCACTTCGTCGCGCGGCGTCAACTTCGGCTCGATTGGTCGCAACGATTCCATAGGCGCCGGCTGCCCGGCGAGAGCGGCAGCACTGAGAGGCCGCAGCGTGGGCGAGGGGGCAAACGAAAAGCGGTAGCGTCGAATCGTCACGGGAACCTCCACGCTACAAGAAAGGGCTGATCGGTTGGGCAGGCGGAGCCGCGCGGGCCACGCTCACGCCCAAGAGGTGATGGTGATCGTGGCCGGGCTCGGGCGGCTCAGGCGTCTCGGTCCCATCGATCGTGTCGTAGGTGTATCCCATGCGCGCCGGCTCGAGCACGCTGGCAGGCGTCACCAATTCCCATGGATACATGACATCGAAAAGTTTGTGGCCGGGCGGGCCGAACTGGCGCGGTTCATAGTGCGGCTGCGATTCGGAGGGCAATTGACCGGCCCGGACGCGCTGGCGCTGCAGGATCTGCCACTCGGCCCACAACTTGTCCACGAAACAATGGTGCAAAAAAAACGCCGGGTCATTGGGGGACGTGGCCAAAGTCATCGACCCGCTGAGCGCCCGGTTTCCCTCCAGCCATCCGCCGCCGACCCAAAGGTGCACGACGTTGTGCATGCGCGAGCCGGTGGGCGACCATCCTTCGAGCCTGTTGCGGAACCCGGCCGCGAAGCGCCCCCACGGGGCCGAATCGTACTCGCGCTCGTTGAGCAGCTCGTCGACTTCCGCGCGAGCCGGCAAGGCGACCGAAAGTTCGACCGGCTTGCCGTCGCGAAGCGTCTTAAACGTGCCAATCCGGCGGCGCAACACCGGGCCATCGAGATCTTCGGGAATTGGCCACGGTGCCCGTACAAACGGACCGTCGACCACTTCGTAGCCGGTGTCGGCCGTGCCGCTGCCTCCGAGAAAATCCTTCGTCCACAGGCGGGCCATCGTCGGGTCGGGCAGCGCGGCGTCGGCTGTCCAGTCCCAGTAAGGCAGCATGACGCCGGGCATCTCGGCCTGAAGATCCAGTTCGAACCGCCGGATGAACTCGCGGTGCCAGGGAAGGAACACGGGGCCGCTGTGCGCGGAGTTGCGCGCCGCGGGGTCGAACGGCTCGCCCAACGACGGCGTGGCCCGAGCCATCGCGTCGCGATGAAGTCGGGGATACTGGTCGTATCCTTTGTTGCGTTTCAATCGCAGTAAGGCCTCGATGAAGTCACCGAGCTCATTGTCGGTCAGGTCGTAGATGTTTTTGCGGACGTTGCCGGGCGTTCGGCCGCCCGTCGCGCCCGCCACGGCGGCGGCCAGCCGCGGCGGCCGGCGCTTGCGCAACGTGACCAGCCGGCTCTCGGCAAACTCGTCGATCGTGACGCGATACAGGTATTGCCCCGGCGGAAGCGGGCGTCGCTGAGGGTCGGTAAAGTCCCAAGGGACGCTCCAGCGCCCCGGCTTGGGATTTTCCACCTTCAAGATGGAGCCGACTTCGGCCGCAAACCGGTCCCAGACGTCGATCTCCAGCGACCGCGCCCCAGGCGGCACCTGAAAGCCGATGGCGTGCTCGTCGTCGCACTCGCACGGCTGGACGGATTCGAGGACTCGCGGTCCGAGCTCGCCGCGCGCAAGCGCCGCCGCGACGGCGTCGGGCTCGGTCGAGTACTTGTAGACGGTCTGACCCGACGCAAAGCCGACCTTCACGGGCGCGCCGATGAACCGGAAGCGGTTAATGAACTTTCCGATGTGGTTGGCATCCTGCCAGGTCTGCCCGCCGTCGGTCGTTTCGCTGCTTTTGCCGGACGAAAAAAACCGATCGCCCCATCCGCCAACCCAGCCGTGGTTCTCGTCCAGAAAACCGATTCCTTCCAGGTTCGCGTTGCCTTGCGGATCGTTCACCGGCAAGCGAGTCCAGGTCGTTCCGCCGTCGGTGGTTTTGAGGATCGCCCCAGCGAGGAAATTCTCGAGTGAAACAAAGCCAATCCGATCGTTCAAGAACTGGATCTTCCATCCCCATTCGCCAAACGGAAAACTGTCCTCCTGGCCGGCCAGACGATTGACCCACGTGGCGCCGCCATCCTCGGTGTAGAGCACAACCGGCTTGACGTCGTCGCGCGTCGGATTCGCCACGTTGGCCTTCCCTCCCACGACCCAGCCGCGCGCGGCGTCGACGAACAGGCAGTCGATCAGGATTGTTGCATGGGCCGACATGTCCCACGCAGTCAACGTCGCCCCGCCATCGGCGGTCTTGATCATGCCGGGCGCGTCGCCCGGCACATTGGTGCCCGAGCCGTAGGCGACCTGTTCGTTGACGACCGACAAACCGCAAATCTTGACCGGCGCGTGGGCCGGCAGCGGGGTAACCAGCGTCCAGGTCTGGCCACCGTCGGTGGTTTGATACAGACGTCGGGCGGCCGTCGTCGTGCCGAGCCAGCCTTTCATGGGGCTGGCCATTGCCAGACACCGCAGATATGTGCCGGGAAGCTGCTGCTGCAACGTCCAGGTGGCGCCGGCGTTGGTGGTCTTCAAAACCTGCCCGTTGCTGTTGACGGCCCAGCCGGTCGACTCGTCGACGAACCACAGATCGTCGTAGCGACCAGCGGGCGGCGCCGTGGTGGGACGCCATCGGAATGATTCAGACACCTTGG
>JBBDNV010000029.1:0-7334 GCA_040877415.1 Pirellulales bacterium | reverse complement strand
CGCGACTACTATTCGCTGTACGGCGTGCTGGCCAGCTCGGTCGAGCCGACGGTGCCGCCGTTGTTCGAAGATCCGCCCCAGACCGAAGCCTACGCCGCGTTTGCCAAGGAGCTGGCCGAGCGCGAGCGGCAGCTCACGGAGTTTCTCGACAAGAAGTTTCGCGAGCTGGTCGAGGGGGCCCGCGCCAGGGTCGGCGAATATCTGCTGACCGCGCACGCGATGCGCGACAAACCGCCGACCGACGATTACATGCTGCTGGCCGACGGCGACGATCTGAACCCCGCGATGATCATTCGCTACCAGGCGTTTCTCGCGCGCGCGGCAAAGCGTCACGATCCGGTGCTGGCCATCTGGAACGCCTTGGCGGCGCTAGGGGAAAAGGACTTCGCCGCCCAGGCTGCCGCGACCGTCCAGCGCGCCATCGCCGAGGCGACGCCCGAGCGGCCGATCAACCCGCTCGTGGCCGGCGCGTTTCTCGGCAAGCCGATGAATAAGCTGGCCGACGCGGCGCGCGTCTACAACGAGCTGCTCACCGCCGCCGACAAACTGTGGCATGCCGAGCTCGAGCGGGCCCGCGCCGCAAAGCAGCCCGCGCCCCAAGCGCTGGCCGAGGCCAACCTGGAAGCCCTGCGCCAAATTTTCTACGGCCCGGACGCGCCGGCCGGCCTCGCCCCTAGCGACATCAACACCCTGGCGCTCTTGCCCGACCGGCCGTCGCAAGAGGAACGCACGAAACTCTTGAAGGCGATTGAAGATTGGCGCGCCACCGGCCCCGCCGCGCCGCCCCGGGCGATGGTGCTTGAAGATCTGCCCCAGCCGATCGAGGCCCGAGTGTTCGAGCGCGGCAATCCGAACAACCTGGGCAGCCCCGTGCCGCGGCAGTTTCTGCGCGTGTTGTGCGACGGTCCGCCGGTTCCCTTCACACAAGGCAGCGGCCGGCTGGAGCTGGCCCGGGCGATCGTCGACCGCGCCAATCCGCTCACCGCGCGGGTCATCGTCAATCGCGTGTGGCTCGAACATTTTGGCTCGGCCCTGGTGCGCACGCCCAGCGACTTCGGCCTGCGCAGCGAGCCGCCCACGCATCCGGCGCTCGTCGACTACCTGGCCCATAACTTCATGGAGCACGGCTGGAGCCTCAAATGGCTGCATCGTCAGATCGTCCTTTCGGCGACATACGGGCAGACGAGCGACGAGCGGCCCGAGTGCGCGAAAGCCGACCCCGAAAACACCTGGCTGTGGCGGATGAATCGCCGCCGGCTCGATTTCGAGACAACGCGCGACGCGTTGCTCGCCGTCGCCGGCCGGCTCGATCGGACGCTCGGCGGAGAGCCAATCAAGGACATTTGTTCGCCCCACGCCAGGCGCCGCACGATGTACGGCTATATCGACCGCTTGAATCTGCCGGGCATCTTCCGTACGTTTGATTTCCCGAATCCCGACGCGACCAGCCCCCAGCGCCCGCTCACGACCGTGCCGCAACAGGCGCTGTTTTTCATGAACAATCCGCTCGTAATCGAAGCGGCCGGAAACCTGATGGCCCGGCCCGACGTGGCGGCGGCGGGCGATGCGGCCGGAAAAATCAGCCGGATGTATCGCCTCGCCTTCGGGCGCGAGCCCGAGGCTCTGGAGCTCGCCTGGGCCGAAGAGTTTGTCAGCCATGCGAGCGAGGGTTCGGCCGTATGGAACGAACTGGCCCAAGCGCTTTTGGCCGCCAACGAGTTCGTCTTTGTCGACTAAAACAACGTCAATGAACGCCGTGCACTTGAATGGAAAACGCCACCTCCCTAAAGCCAGGGAAGGCCTTCCCTGGGCTTGAACGACCGGGCGCTCCGATGCAAATGAGAACCCCGCCGAATACCGACCCCGCGATGTTCCGCCCCAGCGACCCGCCCCTTACGCGGCGCGAGATGCTCGCGCGCAGCGGGCTTGGCTTCGGCGTGCTGGGACTGGCCGGCGTGTTGGCGGCCGAGGGGGCCCTTGCGCCCGAAGCCCGGGCCGCATCCGCCGCCGGTGCTCTTGCGCCCAAAAAACCCCACTTTCCCGGCCGCGCCAAGCAAATCGTCCACCTGTTCATGAACGGCGGGCCGTCGCACGTCGACACGTTCGACCCCAAGCCGATGCTCGACAAATACCACGGCCAGCCGCTGCCCGGCGCCAATTTGCGCACCGAGCGCAAGACCGGCGCCGCCATGCGCTCGCCCTTCCAGTTCGCCAGGTACGGCGAAAGCGGCATCGAGGTGAGCGAGCTGTTTGCCAAGACGGCCCAGCACGTCGACCGGATGTGCATCATCCGCTCGATGATGGCCGACGTGCCCAACCATGAGCCTTCGCTGTTGTTGATGAACTGCGGCGACGGGCGGCTGCCGCGACCCAGCTTCGGCTCCTGGGTCACGTATGGCCTGGGCTCCGAGAACCAGAACCTGCCGGGCTTTATCGCCATGTGCCCCGGCGGCTATCCGATCGTGGCCACGCAAAACTGGCGCTCCGCCTTTCTGCCCGGCGCCTACCAGGGCACGTACATCGACACGCAGCACACACAAATCGAAAAGCTGATCGAGAACGTCAAGAACAGCTCGATTTCGCCGAGCGAGCAGCGGCGGCAACTCGACTTCATCCAGAAGCTCAACGCCCGCCATCAGCAAGCCCGCGCGGGCGACGGCGGCCTCGAAGCCCGCATCCAGTCGTTCGAGCTGGCCTACCGCATGCAATCCGAAGCGGCCGACGCGTTTGACATCAGCCGCGAGCCCAAGCACATTCGCGATCTTTACGGCGACGGTCTCGTGGGCCGGCAGCTCCTGATCACGCGGCGGTTGCTGGAACGGGGCGTGCGCTTCGTGCAAGTGTGGAGCGGCGCCGGTCAGCCGTGGGACAATCACGAAGACCTGGAGAAGCAGCACCGTCAGTTGGCCGCCGCTTGGGATGGGCCGATCGCGGCGTTTCTGACCGATCTCGACGGGCGCGGCTTATTGGATACGACGCTCGTCGTGTGGGGGGGCGAGTTCGGGCGCACGCCGGTGGCCGAGCTTCCCAAGCTCAGCGGCCGCGATCACAACCACTACGGCTTTTCGATGTGGCTGGCCGGCGGCGGAGTGCGCGGCGGCCACGTTCACGGCTCGACCGACGAATTCGGTTTCGCCGCCGCCGAACACAAAGTCCACGTCCACGACCTGCACGCCACGCTCTTGCACTTGCTCGGTTTCGACCACACGAAGCTCACCTATCGCTACGCCGGCCGCGACTTCCGCCTCACCGACGTCCACGGGCAAGTGGTCCAAGAGCTTTTGGCCTGACTCCTTTCCCTCTCCCCTCGCGGGAGAGGGCAGGGTGAGGGGGAATGTAGCACACTCCCGTGTGCGCAGTATCACCACCCAGGACACCCAGCCCACAAAGAGACGCCCCCATAACGGCTGGCCACGTGCTGGTCATTGAATACGTTCGGCGACACCGGTTGCTTCCCTTCAACGGCCGCCCCGCGTGCGGCGGGGAATTGGCGCGAGCATCCGCACCTGCCGCTGGTAGCCCGCGTATTGCTCGCCGTAGAAATGCAGGAGGTCGCGCTCTTCGAGTTGCAGGGCGACCAAGCAGTACGCGGTTGTGGCGACCGCAAAGAGCAGTCGACCGCCGGTCATCGTCGGCGCGGCCCAGAACGCAATCAAAAAGCCCAAAATGAGCGGGTGCCGCACCCAGCGATACAGAAGCGGGGTGCGGAACGGGATCGTCTCGTAGGGCCGCCCGGCCCAGTACAAGTAAACCTGCCGCAAGCCGAACAGATCAAAATGGTCGATGAGGAATGTCGAGACTAGCGCGAGTAGCCAGCCGGCCCAAAAGAGCCCCCAGACCACCGTCCGCAGTGCCGGCATGCCGACCTCCCAGATCACCCTCGGAATGGGAATCCACCACCAAAAGAGCGCGATCAGAAGAAGACTACTGACGAGCACGTAGGTGCTGCGCTCAAGGGGCGGTGCCACGATCTTCGTCCACCAGGCCTTGAACTGCGGCCGAGCCATCACGCTGTGCGGCACGGCAAACAATAAGAGCAGCACGGCATCCTGGATCAAGGCCCGCTGCCAGACGGCATCGCTCAGGGGCACATCGATGCCCTTGGGCACGAGTAGGTCGCCCACGAAGCCGATTGAATACAAAAAGGCACCTAAGAAAAGCACGTAACTCACAAGTCCATAGGCCAAAGCCATGTATCGCATATCAGTTTCTCCTTGCGGCGTTCTGCTCGAATCGAGCGAGGGTTGTCGAATATAGTACACGTGCGTGTGCCGCAGCCGCGCCATCGAGGACGCCGAGGTCACCCAGAAACTCGCTCGCATCACCGTCTTTCCAGCACCGAACCACACGAGGAGCCCAGCAGATGACCCTCTACGAACGACTCGGCGGCGTCTATGCCATTGCCACGGTTGTCGATGACTTCATCGACCGGATCATGGACGACCCACGGCTGAACGCCAACCCCAAAGTCAACGAGGCGCACCACAAGGTCGCACCCGCAGGCTTCAAGTATCTCGTGACCGAGCAAGTCTGTGAAGCCACGGGAGGGCCGCAACGCTATACGGGGCGGCCCATGTACGACTCGCATGCCCACCTGGAAATCACAGAGCCCCAATGGCAGGCGTTCCTCGACGACTTCAATCAGACTCTCGACAAGTTCGGAGTGCCAGACGCCGAACAAGCCGAGCTCTTTGCCATCGTGGAGAGCACCAAGAAAGATATCGTGCTGCGTAGCTCGGTCAATTGACGGTCGGATCAGCGCCATCGCTGTTTGTTATCGGGCCCATCGGAGTCCTGCGCTATGCCCGTGTAGCGTCCTCAAATTCGTCTACGAGATGCTGAATTGCTGGTTTCACCGGCCCTAAAGTATCAAGCTCCTCGGTCCCAGAGTCATAGACAAACAGCTCGCCGTTCCTTAATCCGTAAAACCAAACGTTGGCAGAATCCATGAAGAAGCAGATTTGAGGGTCCAACTTGTTCGCGCGCCTCACTTCTGGTCGACTTTGCAGCTCCTCAATCAAGTACAAGCCGAAGACGCTTGGTTCTTCCAGGAGCGACAATCTCAAAGAGTCACCCAGTATGAAGCCACCTCTCGAATCGCCGTAGAGTTCTTCAAGCACGCCGTATTTCCGCCGCAGCCGATCATTCCACGATAGCGTCTTGTAGAGAATACATTCGCGACATTCGTCGTCGATGTTCCAGCGGTGCTCGACGACCGCGTCCGCCGACGATACCGTTTGCGGACCAAATCGTTGTTCCAACACGTTTTCGAGAAGGCCGTTCATTTTCTTGCCCTCACTCCCCTTCCTGCGCGTATGGCTTTCGAAAATCCCCACCATGGGCATCAAGGTGACCCTGTGTCCCACCTCTCACAGGGCGAACAATGGACGGGTCGCCAGCCAAGTCTGGCCGATTCGCAACCGTCGGATCATGATGCCATTGCGCATCCACAGGGAATTTTCCCGACTTTCTTATTTGCTCCAACTCAGACTCGGTCCACACGCCGCTTCCCTTTCCCCCTGCGCCGGCGTAGGGACCCAGGACTGCAAAGGGGCCCGTGCCGTTGACGCGCGCTTCAATAAGGTCGTGAATTGTGCGGATTGATTCGGGCTCGATGATCAGGCCGTAGTAGCGCGTGTGCTCGACAAACCGATTGAGCTGCTCCCCCCAATCGTCCGTCGGCCAGTTGAGCATCCCGTACAGAAAGTCGCCGAGCGACACGCGAAACCGGTCCAGCATCTCATCGACCAGCCGGCTCGTCTCTTCGATCACGCAGCGATAGTATTTGTCCCAACCGTCCAGATCGGCCATGACGTTGGCTCCTGACGCTTGCGCGTTAAGCACGCGACAAGGCCGGTCAAGCGTCCGCTGAGCTGCCGAGAGTTTTCTGAAACCAATCATCATGCTGCCGAGCCGCTGCTTTGCCCTGCCTCGGCAGCGGCACGCCCACCCTTGCCAGTGCACTGAACAACAGCGCTGCCTCCCGACGAAGCCCTTCATCATTATCGTGCAACAGGCCTGTTAGCGTACGAATCGCCGAAGCGGCGTCTTTTCCCAAATCAAGCAACGCAACGCGAGCCTCATACCTTTTCGAAGGCTCCCGCAACTGCTCAACCCACTCAGCGACAGTCTTGCCTTCGCTGGCCCGGAGGGCGTGGTGCGCCGGCCATTGCTTGCCCAAGTAATCGATGCCCGGACTCCACGTAGCACCCCCGGCTTCGACGGGGATTAACCGGAAATTAGTATGATGATGTCGGCGAGCGCATTGCATTACGGCGTCGGTGCAAAAGAACGCAGCGGGAGAAAGGTCGGTGGTGAATAGATTTGCGCCATTCCAAGTGTTGGGGACAAAGGCGTAAGGCCAAGGACCTGAGCGTTGCTTATCATGCGTGGCCGAAATGTCATCTGTACGATTACCACAGGCCGAACAGAAACGCACATCCACGAAACCGCTGGCGTCAAAATCCATCTTTGCGCCCAGCATCTTTTCGCCATCGAGCCAGAAATACTCTGGAGGTCTAACATCCTGCAATGGCTTCGGGAATGGTCCCGTGAAAGAGATGCGGCCACCAATGGGAAACGTACCGGCTTCGTCGTGATGCCATGCGTCAAGTACACGGGCCGACACGATGAATAGCGACGCGGCACCACAGCCGAGCGCGTCGGGCCATTTACTGCCCTTCCGTTTTTCCAGGGTCACATCAAGGTCACCACTGAAAATCCGTGACGGGGCAACGCCACATTCCGGACAAGATGGCAAAGCGACCTCAACGGCACCACTTACGATGTGGTCGACCCACGGAAACCCACGCGTGTCGAATGAGTTATCAGCGATACTGAAGAAAGAAGTCATTACTGGAACCTCGGATCTGTGCGCAATTCACGCATTCTGTCGAGAACCTGCTCACGGGTGGGACCGGGGCCGCTCTCCGGAAACCGACGAAAGAATTCTCGCCACTCTTTATTGAACTCTCTACTCCAGCGTTGGTGTCCTCCCCCAGGTCCACCTTCTACCCAACGACCATATGCCGGATCCTCAATGTCCAGTCCCCTCGCCGAAAACTCATCGCGGAACTCCTGCGGCAAATCGTGGTGAGATTCCGGTTTGGTCATTCCTGTCGGCGGTTTACCCAGCCGGCTGCGAAGCGGTCTGGCTTTTCTTGGAGCAGCAGACCGGGCAAGCGCGGCGCCCTGCGGTTGCGCGCGTCCTGCCCGTGCGGCCTCACCGACACTCCCACTCGGATTCTTTAGTGGCCCGCGCGGAGGACTGGTGTCGACTCCAGGGCTTACGCATCAAAATCTTGTCGTAAATCGCTTGGGCGTGGTATGTTCCG
>JBBDNV010000028.1:0-38154 GCA_040877415.1 Pirellulales bacterium | reverse complement strand
AACAACGCGACGAGGCGATGATCATCGCCGCGTTGTTTCGGGGGTGGAACAGGGGAGGCTTCTGTGATGCGACAACAACAACAACGCGACGAGGCGATGATCATCGCCGCGTTGTTTCGGGGGTGGAACAGGGGGAGGCTTCTGTGATGCGACAAGAACAAGAACGCGACGAGGTGATCGGGATCGCCGCGGTGTTTAGAGCGGATTTTACGACGGCGGTCGTACGACGTTTGAGGCTTGGCCGGCTACCAGCTCGGCGGCGGCGATCGGCGGCTGGTTCGCCGGCACGATGCCCGGCGAGCGGACCGGCACGATGCCGGCGAAGAGGACGGACGGGCTGGGAGAGGGCGGCGGTCAGTTGGACGGAGAGTGATTCGACAGCCGCGTGCATGGAGGCCGCGGCTGTGAAGCCCGGGCATGGATGCCCCGCCGCCCGAGGGAGGGAACGTTCCACGCACGCACGGGGAGAAGCCAGCAGCGGCACGGGGAGGACAAACGAAGCGACCCGATGCGCCAGCGAGGGGCCCGAGCTCCGAAGGGCGGCTCAACCGGCAGGATGCCGGCCGGGGACGCTGAGGGGGCATGGAAAGTGAGCGACCAGGGCACACCGTCGGGCGAGAACTTTTCCACGCGAACGATTGCCCCCGAGCTACCCCGCAGAAAAACTGCACGAACCAGGATGGTGAGTGACCGCTTAAGGGGACGCGGCTCGAAGCTCACTGAGGCGACAATTCTCTACACGCGTGGTGTGGGATCGTGTTTTCGTGTTTTCGGTTCGCCAGGATTGCTCAGGACGAGCTCCGAGCAGGTGGCGTGACCTGGATGACCTGTCGAATCGCGTTCCCGGCGATTTCTTTTCTTCGGCCCTGAGAAGGGGCGAGGCCGAGGAGGGGTTCAAGGGGAACCTGCGGCCGGCGGAGCCGGTTCCCCTTGTCTGGCGAGCCAGGCGTTGTGCAACTCGGTGATGTGGCGGGCGTGGCGGAGGTTCGCGAGGCGGTTGAGGTTGTTGTGGCGGCGGATGAAGATCGAGTGGCCGCCGGCGGAACAGATGCTCACGGAGGTGTGGGCTTCGACGAGATACCATCTCGAGGGGAGTTGGGATTCGCGGGTGTTGTTGGGGTTCATGGTTCGAGGTCCTTGCGTAGGCGGTGAAGGATGATTTCCGGGATGCGTTCGCCGCGACGGGTGGCGTACGCGACGAGTTGCAGGAATTTTCCGCGTTCGAGCTGGTCGTACAGTCGGCACCAACTTTCTAAGGCATCGCGTTCGAGTTGTTGCTGCAAGAGCAACGCGTCGGGGTTGGCGAGTGGCGGCAACGGCTTTGGTTTGGCGGGGCGTCCTGGTCCACCGCGATTTCTTTGGGCGAAGCGTCCTTGCTTTGTGCGTCGGTACGTCATGGGTTGAGGGGAAGTGCGCACCTGGGGCACACGTTCACGGGTCGCGGCCCCGCTGCACGTTGGCGAGCTCGATCGCGGCGTTGTGTATGGCGACGATGTGGTGAGCGAGCTCGTAATCTCCGACGTGGGTGACGTGGTTTCCTCCTTCGGTGGTGATCTCGGGTGCTTCCTCGTTGTGAGCGAGCTTCCACCGCTCGTTCAAGACGTGGGTGTAGCCGAGCATTTTTCGTGGCGGGGGCATGGGTCGCTCCTCAATCGGTGAAAACGGCGGAAACGGGTCAGCCCCGGGGACGGGGCGTTTTTTTGGTCAGGTGCATCCTCGGACGAGGAGGAAGCACGCGGCGGCGATCGCCGCGACGATCGCGGCCAGGGCGAGTCGGGCGATGGTGTTGGTGACGATTCGTTCGAGCGTTGGCTCTTGCCACACGGGTTTCAATCCTTCGCTCGGTGGAGCGTCCGGGGTGTGGTTTCTTTGGGGATTGGTCGGTAGCCGATGAAGGCTCCGCACTGGCCGCACGTGGTGCGGATTTTGTTGGGGTATTTTTTGCTTCGCGTGTCGAGCCATTCGGTGAACGCGTGGTTGCACTTTTTGAGTTTCATGGCGTGGCGGCGTGTTGTTTGGTGGGCGTCCGCCGGGGGTGCGGCGTGAGGGCGGCGGTGCGAAGGTCGACTCGAAGGTCGGGCGGCGGGATGAAATTGAGACCGAGGACGTGGAGCTCCGGACGAGTGTAACGGGGCGGCCATTGTGGGCCGGGGTCGGCGGCCGGCTGCCACGTAGCGAGGTAGATCAGGGTGTGTCGTAAGGTGGCGTGGCCGAGTAGGTGCATGACGCTGAGTACGTCGTGGGTGGCGGCGTAGCAGCGTATCGCCGCAGCGTGTCGCAGTGAGTGCGCGGAGTAGGGGCCGACGTTTTCTTTGAGCCATTTTCGGACCATTCGGCTGGTGGTTGCGGGGCTTATTTGGTGGCCCGTTCTGGTTGGAATGAGCCACGCGGAGGGGACGGGAGCGGCGGCGTTGCACGTTCGCAGGCTGCTTGCGAGCTCGGGATCGAGTTGGATCAGGCGGGGGCGGCCGCGTTTGACGGAGCGGACGTAAAGCGTGGCGGCGGGTAACGCGAGTTGATCGAGGCGGGCTTGGGTGATTTCGGCGACTCGCAGGCCGTGCAGAGCCAATGCGAGGATGCAGCCTCTTCGGCGGGGCATGGTCACGCGTTCGCGATTGCGGGTGACCGTTCGCCACAGGTCGGCAATGAGGACGGTGGCGATGGCGGCGTCACCGGCGGTGAGGGCGTGTGGCATTGAAGTTGCGGGGTTTTTGGCGGAGCGTATCGCCGGGAAGATTTGCCGGAATTCAATGCTGATCGTACCGACTTGGGCCAGCTTTCGGCACCGGCCGCCATTTCCGTTGAAATCGGCAATTTCGCTCGAATCGGCAGTCGGACTTGAACTACGTTGCGACACCTGCTCAACTAAACGGATGCGGGTGCAATACCCTCCACATGCCGGGCCGAATCAATAGAGGCACTCGGGGTCCAGAATCGCGACCCAGCGTGCAAGTGGGTAGGCCGCAGGAACGAGGCGACGGAGCCGCTGGCACCCCGCGGAGGCGGAGCCCCCGGTGTTGCGCTTGCCGGTCTGGCGTGCCGTGAGCCGATCGTGCCGTGCCGGCGCGACACTTGTCCCTTCACAGCCCTTTGATCCTCAATCTTTCAAGACCTTACGCCGATATGCGTGCCGAAGCCTGGGGGGCGGATCGCTCCCACGCTTTGTAAAGCAAGCTAGGATTGTGAGATAAGTCGAGCGTCTCCTCATCCGATACAATCATTAGCCTCGAAACGCTGCGCGCCGCCTCGGGCTGCGAACCGCGTAACGCATCCGGTTCGTAACTGGATTATCCACCGGTAATTCCGCATGAGCACCGAACAGTCCGTCGACCCGGAACTTGTCGAACAGACAAAACAACAAATCCGCAGTCTGGTGCGGGAAATTGCCCAGATTGCCAAGAGTGACGTTGCGCCCATCGAGTTTTACGATGCCGTGCTCAACCGCGTCGTGACGGCGCTAGCGGCCGTGGGCGGAGCGATCTGGACCGTCACGGAAACGGGTCAACTGACGCTCGAGTATCAGATTAATCTGCGCGAAACGCGGCTGGCCGACAGCGAAGACGATCAGGTGAAGCACGGCCGCTTGCTGCGCAAGGTGATCACCGGCGGCGAAGGCATGTTGATGGCGCCGCAATCGGGTGCCGGCAACGCCGAAGACGGTGCCAACCCCACCGACTTTCTACTGGTCATGGGCCCGCTGAAGACGGCCCACGAGACGGCCGGCGTGATGGAGATTTTTCAGCGCCCCGGCTCCAGCGTCACCGTGCAGCGCGGCTACTTGCGGTTCCTGGTACAGATGTGCGATCTGGCCAGCGAGTATCTCAAGTCGCGCAAGCTGCAGCATTTTACCGATCGCCAGGCGCTGTGGGCGCAGTTGGAACAGTTCACGCGCATGGTCCACAAGGGGCTCGACCCGCGCAACACCGCGTACACCATCGCCAACGAAGGCCGGCGGCTGATCGAGTGCGATCGCGTCAGCGTGGGGATTTGCCGCGGCCGCACGTGCAAGATCGAAGCCATCAGCGGCCAGGACACCTTTGATAAGCGGTCCAACACCGTGGCGCTTTTGACCCGCATGGCCCGAGCCGTCGTGGCCACCGGCGAAGCGATGTGGTACACGGGCGACACGTCGATGATGGCGCCGCAAGTCGAGGAAGCGGTGCAGGAATACATCGACGAATGCCACTCGAAGGCCGTGGCGGTCGTGCCCCTGAAGGAACCGCACGACACGACCGACCCGCTCGCGCGGCCCAGGGTGGTGGGGGCGCTGGTGATCGAGCAGATTGAAGACAGCCGCCCGAGCGAGGGTCTCCAGCAGCGGATCGAAGTGGTCAGCGAGCACAGCGCGCTGGCGCTGACGAACGTGCTGGAACACAACGACCTGTTCTTGATGCCCCTGTGGCGGACCATCGGCAAGTCGCGGTGGCTGGTCGAAGCGCGGCAATTGCCGTGGACGGTCACGGCGGCGGTGGCGATTGCCGTCGTGACGTTGTTTTTGTGTTTTTGGCCGGCCAACTTCGAGATCACGGCCAAAGGCACGCTGCGGACTTCCGTGCGGAGCGAAGTCTTCGCGAACGTCGCCGGCGACGTCGTCGAGGTATACGCCGAGTACGGCGACATGGTCACCAAGGGCCAGCCGCTGGTGAAAATGCAGAACTCCGAACTGGACGTGCAGATTGTCGCGGCACAAGGCACGCTCTACAAGGCCTCGGAGGAGATCCTTTCGATCAACGTACAGATGTCCAAGCCCGCCGACCAAAGCAAGATGGCCGAGCTGCACGGCCAGCTCAAGGCCAGGACCAAAGAAAGAGAAAGCGCCGAAGCGGCGCTCAAATTGTTGAAGCTCAAGCAAGAAAAGCTCACCGTCCGAAGCCCCATCGACGGTCAAGTCACGAGCTGGAAGGTGCACGACGCGCTGATCTACCGCCCGGTGAAAATTGGCGACATCCTGATGACCGTCGTCGAGCCGCGGGGCAACTGGGAATTGGAGCTTCAGATGCCGGAAGACCGCATGGGCTTTATCAACGACGCCCAGGCCGAGCTGGGGCCCAATCTAGAGGTCGAATACATCACGGCCACGAACCCCGGAGAGAAGCACCCCGGCACCGTTAAGGAAATCCAACGCAGCGCGGAAGTGCACGGCGAGGAGGGCAACACGGTGCTGATCCAGGTGGCGATCGACAAGAACGACGTGCCCGACCGACTTCCCGGCGCCGACGTGACCGCCCAGGTGTATTGTGGACGGGCCGCGATCGGTTACGTCTGGTTCCACGACCTGGTGTCGTTCGTGCAATCGAAAATCTTGTTCCGATTATTCTAGGATCGCGTGCCGCACGCGCATGAGTTGGCGGTCGGAAACGCCAGGAATCTGAAGGGAGAGGTCCGATGTTGACGTCCATGTTGCTCGCCTTGGCGATCGCCGCCGATGCTGCCCCGGCAGCCCCCGCGGCCGATCCGTGCATTCCCTCCTGCCTGATCACCTCGATCGACGATCAAGCCGTGCCCGCCGCCGACGCCGGCGTGCTGACGATCCTGCGGGTCAAAGAGGGGACGCGCGTCACCCTCGGCGAGGAAATCGGCCGGATTGACGACAGCGAAGCCCAGGCGCAATTGCACGTCAAGCAGCTCGAGTACGACGTGGCCAACCAGACCGCCAACAGCGACATCGACATTCGTCACGCCGACATGGCGGCCAAGGTGGCCGAGCAGGCCTACTTAATGCTGGCGGAGTCCAACAAGACGGTCAAGGGCACGGTCACGGCCATTGACATGCTGAAAGCCCAGCTCGAATGGAAACGATCGCGTCTGGCGATCGAGCAGGCGAAGGAAAAGAACGAGGAGGCCAAACTAACGGCCAGAGCCAAAAGCGCGGAGGTCGGCGCCGCCCAGGTCGTGCTCGAACGCCGCGTGCTGCGCGCCCCGTTTGACGGGATGGTCGTGAAGGTCGCCAAGAAACCCGGCGAATGGGTGGCGCCCGGCGATCCGGTGGTGCACGTCGTGGGCATCAATCGGCTGCGCGTGATGGGCAATCTAGACGCCAGCGAATGGGGCCCCGCCGACGTCGAAGGCCGCAAGGTCACCGTCGAAGTCACCCTGCCCCGCGGCGAAACAAAAAAAGTGCCCGGCACAATCACCTACGTGAGCCCGGTCGTCACTATCGGCGACTTACCGGTGTCGGCCGAAATCGAAACTCCGCTTAAGGGCGAGCTGCCGCTGGTTCGCGCCGGGTTGAACGCCTCGATGACGATTCACGTCAACCAGCCGGTGGCCCAGGCCGCGCCCGCCACCGCGGCTCCCGCCACTGCCGCGCCGGCTCGCGCCGCTCCGGCTCGCGCCACTGGGGTCGGCCAAAGCAGGACGAAGTCGGCGAGCAAGAATTGATTCGTTCGAGGTGACCTTCCGCGCGCTTCGGACCGCATCGACGAGCTATTCATGGTCACCTTGACCGATAGTCTGGCCTCCAGCTCCGCACGGGCGCTGCCCGTGCGTGCGCGGCCCGATCTGAGCGCCAAGCAGCAGCGCTACCTGGGCCAGATGTATTGGGTGCTCAAGGAGCCGGTCGGGCTGAAGTACTTCCGCTTTCAGGAGGAAGAGTTCGCGATTCTGAAAATGCTCGACGGCCGAACGAGCCTCGACGAGATCAAAGTCGAGTTCGAGCGCCGTTTTCCGCCGCAGAAGATCACGGTCGAGGAGCTGGGCCACTTTGTCGGCATGCTCCACAAAAGCGGACTGGTGATCGCCAGCGTTTCCGGGCAGGGCGAACAGCTTTGCAAACGGCGCTGGGAAAAGAAGCTGCAAGAAGTCGCCAGCACGTTTAGCAACGTGCTGGCGCTGCGATTCAAGGGCGTCGATCCCGAGCGCCTTCTCAATTGGCTCTATCCCAAGGTACGCTGGTTCTTCAGCGTGCCGGCCCTCGTCGCCTGCGGGCTGTTGGCGCTTTCGGCCCTGTTGCTGGTGACCGTCGAGTTCGAATCGTTTCACAACAAGCTGCCCACCTTCCATCAATTCTTCGAGGCTAAGAACTGGATTTACCTGGGCGCCACGCTGGCCGTTACGAAGGTCATCCACGAGTTCGGCCACGGATTGTCGTGCAAACATTTCGGCGGCGAATGCCATGAAATCGGCGTGATGTTCCTGGTGCTCACGCCTTGCCTGTATTGCAACGTGTCCGACTCCTGGATGCTGCCCAACAAGTGGCACCGGGCCGCGATCGGCGCCGCGGGCATGTACGTCGAGATCGTGATCGCCTCGATCTGCACCTACCTGTGGTGGTTCAGCCAGCCCGGGATGCTGAACCAGTTGTGCTTAAGCACGATGTTCGTCTGCTCCGTCAGCACGGTGTTGTTCAACGGAAATCCGCTCTTGCGCTATGACGGCTACTACATCCTGTCCGACCTGACGGAAATCCCCAACTTGCGGCAAAAGTCCAGCTCGATTCTCAGCCGCAAGCTGGGCAAGTGGTGCCTGGGTCTGGAAGAGCCCGACGACCCCTTCCTGCCGCAGCGCAACCAGGTGTTCTTCGCGCTGTACACCGTCGCGTCGTCCCTTTATAAGTGGATGATTTTGTTCGGGATTCTGTTTTTCTTGTACAAGGTGTTCGAACCGTACGGTTTGAAGGTGCTCAGCCAGACGCTGGCGCTGGTGTCGCTGACCAGCCTGGTGGCAATGCCCGTTTACAAGGTGGCAAAATTCTTTTACGTACCCGGAAGGCTTCACAAAGTGAAACGCAAGAACGTCAACGTCACGTTGGGGATTCTGGCGGTCGTGGCGCTGTTCATCCTGTTCTGCCCGCTCCCCTATCGCGTCGTGTGCCCGCTCGAGTTAAGGCTCCGCGGCGCGGAGCCGGTGTACGTGCAGGTCCCCGGAATCCTCGAAGAGATCGCGGTCAGCCCGGGCGATGAGGTTAAAAAGGGCGACAAGCTGGGCCAATTGAGCAACATCGATTTGGAGCTCGAAATCAGCGATCTCGAGGCCAAAATCGCCCAGGACAAGGTCCGCCGCGCCGTGTTGAGCCACCAACAGTTCGCGCTGGGCAACGAGTCGGCGACCCTGGCGATTGGACCCCTGGAAGAGTCGCTCAAGGCTTCCGAGGCACAACTGGCCGAGCGCGTTACAGACAGCCAGCGACTGGAGCTGGTCGCGCCCACCAGCGGCACCGTGATGCCCGCGCCGGGACTTCCCGAGCGGCCCGACGCGGACGACCGGCAACTGCGCACCTGGTCCGGCAATCCGCTGCAGAAAGAAAACCGGGGCGCCTATCTGGAGCCACCCACCGTGTACTGTCAGATCGGCGATCCGCACAAGTGGGAGGCCAATATCGTCATCGACCAGGACGACATCGAGTTCGTCCACCAAGGACAGACGGTAAAGATCAAGCTCGACCGATTGCCCTATCGGACCTTTGAGACCACGATCCTCGAAATCGGGCCGGAAATGGAATTTTCGTCCCGACAGATTTCGAGCAAGGGGGGCGGCGGACTGATGAGCAAAATGGACAAAAGCGGGCGCGAACGGCCCATCAACACTTCGTTTCAAGGGCGCGCCGAGATCGACGACGAATCGGGCACCCTCGTGCAGGGATTGCGCGGAAACGCCAAAATCGCCGCAAAGTGGCAGCCCATCGGCAAGCGCGTCTGGCGCTACATCATGCGCACCTTCAACTTCAGGCTGTAGTCGGGATGCTCGACTATCGACTCGCTTTCGACAATCCCTACTACCTGGTCCTGTTGGGCCTGGTGCCCGTCGTGTGGCTGATGGGCCTTAAGAGTCTGGCAGGTCTGGCAGCGTGGCGCCGCGGGCTGGCGCTTCTGGTGCGTTCGCTTCTCGTCGTGTTGGTCGTGTTGGCCCTGGCCGAAATCCAGCTTGTGCGCACCAGCCGGCGCCTGGCCGTGTTATACGTCGTCGACCGGTCGGCCAGCGTGCCGGCCGACAAAAGCGCCACGCTCGTAGAATACATCAATCGCTCCGCCGCCCGATACTTGGACCACACTCGCGAGGACCGCTCGGGAGTGATCGTGTTCGGCCGCGAGGCGGCGGTCGAATCACCGCCGCTCGTGGGTCGGGCGCATTTGCCCGCGCGATTCGAAAGCGCGGTCGACCCGGAAGCAACCAACCTGGCCGCCGCGCTGCGGTTGGCGCAGGCCGTCTTTCCCGCCGACGCGGCCAAGCGCGTGGTCGTCATCAGCGACGGCAATGAAACCACGGGCGATGCGCTTGCGCAGGCTCAGCGGCTGGCGGAATTGGGCATCGGCATCGACGTCTTGCCGCTTTCGCGCGGCGGCAGCCGCGACGTCGCCGTCGAAAAATTCGTGCTGCCCGCCGACATCCGCCAAGCAGCGCCCTTCGAGGCGCGCGTGGTGTTGAATTCCACCCCGCCCGAAGCCGACCAGCAGCCCCCGACGGGCCGAGTGCTCATCAGCCGCTCGGCCGGCGGCCAGACTCAAACCCTGGCCGATCGGCCGGTGACGATCTCGGGCGGCAAACAAGTCTATTCGTTCCGGGAAGAAATCGGCACGCCCGATTTCTATACTTACTCGGCTCGTTTCGTGCCCGACGACCCGGCGGCCGACGCGGTCGGTGAAAACAACGAAGCGACGGCCTTCACCCACGTGCGCGGCCGCGGCCAGGTGCTGTTTATCGAAGATTGGTCGAAGGCCGGCCAGTTCGACAAGCTGATCGATCTGCTGGGCCAGCAGAAACTGGAAGTGACCGTCGAGCCGAGCAACCGACTGTTTGCCAGCCTGGCGGAACTGCAGCGCTACGATCTGGTGGTCTTGGCCGACGTGGCCCGCACCAGCGGCGACGACGCCGACCAGCTCACCCAATTCAGCGACGAGCAAATCGACATGCTGGTGCGCAACACGCAGCACTTCGCTTGCGGGCTGTTGATGCTCGGCGGCCCGGACAGTTTTGGGGCCGGCGGTTGGACGAACACGGCGCTGGAACGGGCGATGCCGGTCGACTTCCAGGTCAAAAACGCCAAGGTTTTGCCGCGCGGAGCCCTGATGCTGGTGATCGACAGCTCCGGCTCGATGTCGGGCGAAAAGATCGAGCTGAGCAAAGCCGCGGCCATCGCGGCCGTCAAGGTGCTCGGCAGCGATGACTCGGTCGGCGTCGTCTCGTTCGATTCCGCCGCCCACTGGATCGTGCCGATGACCCGCATCCAATCGCGAGACTCGATTTACCGCCGCATCTCCCAGCTCGACTCGGGGGGCGGAACCGACATGGAGCCCGGCATGGCCCAGGGCTATCGGGCGCTGCGAAACGCGGAAGCGGCCGCCAAGCACATGATCGTTCTGACCGACGGACAAACGCACGGCAGCAATTTCACGCTCATGGCTACCGCGGCCCGCAACCAGAAAATCACCACCAGTTGCGTCGCCGTCGGGCAGGACGCGGCCGTGCAGCTTTTGGGCGACATCGCCCGCGCCGGCGCCGGCAAGTACTACCATGTCGACAATCCCAACACCATTCCGCGCATCTTCATGAAGGAGGCGATGCGCGTGGCCCGACCCGTGATTTACGAAGACAAGCGCGGCATTCTGCCCCAGCGCGTCGCGAGTCACGAGATTCTCGACGGGATCGACGGACCGTTTCCGGCCATTACCGGTTTCGTGATGACCAGCCCCAAGGACAGTCCGCTCGTCGAAATCCCGCTGCAATCGACCCAACCGGCGGGAAGCCGCAATGCCCTTCTGGCCAGTTGGCAGTATGGATTGGGGCGCGCCGTGGCCTTCACGACCGACGCCGGCCAGCGATGGACCAAATCGTGGCCCGATTGGTCGGGTTATGAAAAGCTGTTCACCCAGATGGTTCGCTGGACGATGCGGCCGACCGACGAGCGCGGCGCTTTGAACGTGTTCGCCGACGTCGAGGACGGCGCGATCCAGGTCGTCGTGACGGCGCTGGACAAAGATGAACAGTTTCTCAACTTCCTCGATTTGACCGGCACGCTCGTGGGCCCGCGCATGGAGCCGATCGATTTGCCGCTCAAGCAAACCGCGCCCGGCCGCTATGTCGGCCGTGCGCCGGTCAGTCAGGCGGGAAGCTACTTCCTGTCGGTGGCCGCGGGGCCGGGCCAGGCGCCGGTTCGGGCCGGCGTCAACGTGCCCTTTGCGGCCGAATTCAATAACCGCCGGAGCAATCCGCGTCTGCTCGGCAGCCTGGCCGCCATCCAACCCAAGGGCGGCCGGACCGGCGTGGTGCTGAGCGAACCGGAGAGTCCCCAGCAACTAGACGACGCGCTGCGAACGAACGTCTTTCGGCACGATCTCGAGCGCGCCACGAGCCGCCAGGATAGCTGGCACCTGTTGGCGCTGGCGGCCGGCTGTTTGTTTCTGTTTGACGTCTTCAACCGCCGCGTGATCGTCAGCTTTGCCTGGGTGCCGGCGGTGACCCGTCGGTTGGGCGGATATCTCGCCCGTCGGCGCTCGCGGCCCGAGGTGGCAACGTCGCTTGCGCGCTTGCAGGCTCGCAAGAGCCAGATTGACAAGCAATGGGACGACCGCCGCGCGGCGGCCCGCTTCGAGCCGGAATCGGCCGCCCCGGCCGAGATGGCCGACGAAGCCGTCGCGGTCACAACCGAGCCGCTTTCGCGCGAACCGCCCCGCGCGCCCGCCGGACTAGCGCCACAGCCGGAAGAAGAGCAATACACGACCCGGCTGCTCAAGGCCAAACAGCGCGTCTGGCAAACCCGCAAGGGCCCGGGCAAAGGAATCTGACGCCGCGTCGCCCGAGCGGACCTCTTTCAACCATGCGCCAGTGCCTGCACTCCCTCGGCCGGCAGATTGCCGGCCGTGTCGAACGGCAGGGGCCGGGGCTCGGTGAGAATTTCGAGGTCGTGGCGGCCGCGGGCTTCGTCCAAGTAGGCCGCCGCACACTCGACTTCGCCGAGCGCTAGCGTGTTGCGGATCCATAGCACCTTGGCCGATTCCGGCGCGACCAGGCCGATCGTGGGCAGCGCCGCTTCGATCGCGGCCCGGTCGGTCGGATAGTCGAGCGGCATCATGGCGGCCGGCGCGTGCCCGGCCGTCAGGCAATTGATCCGCGTGGCCGTAACGTCGACCTTTTCCACCACGCGGCGCGTGCAGAACTCGGCCATGCCGACTCCGGCGGCGTTGCCGTGCGTGGCCTCGGAGAGCCCGCGGACCATGATCCGCTTCACCTTGGGAAATTCGTTCTTTGCCGCGCTGTGGTCGTGAAATTTTCGGCCCACGACGTTGGTGTCCATGCCCGAGCCGCTGATGTCTTTGCCGATCTCATCGATCACCAAGAGGTGCACGTGCGCAAACGGCAGTCGCGGCATCAGTTTCTTGGCCAGCACGAGCAGCTCTTTTTCGCGCGACTCAAATTCTCCCGGAGCGACGGCCTGGATGTAGGCCGTTTCGTCGTACCCGTTCTCGACGATGGCCAGCCCGGCCGCGACGCGGCACGATTCGAGCACGCGGCCGGCGACGCTGCGCACGATCTGGCCGAAGTTGTAGTCCTGGATCGCGCGGTGATAGATCTTGGCCCCCTCGTGCTTGCCCAGACCGATGAGCATCATCTTCATCAAGCCGCTTTCGATGTCGCCCGTGAACCCGGTGTGGGGCTTGACGCGATTGGACACCACGACGTGGTCGGCCTCGAAGGCATGCCGGTCGAAATGCACGTCAATCCCTTCGCCCGTCTGGCAAACGACGACCGTCTCCATGCTGGCGCGAATCGGGCAGCCGCAAAACTCCTCGGTCACTCCGTACGACTCGAGCACTCGGCGCTGTCCTTCGGCCGTGCCGCCGCCGTGGCTGCCCATGGCCGGCACGATGAACGGACGGGCGCCAAGGCTTTTGATGAAGTCGACGATCGCCTTGGCGATCAAATCGATATTGGCAATGCCGCGGCTGCCAACGGTAATCGCCACGCTTTGGCCCGGCTTGATCCGCTCGCCCAGCCGCAGGCTCGCCAACTGCGAGCGCACTTCGCCGGCGACGTCGGCCACGCGCGGACCTTCAAACGTTTGACGCACGCGAAACATCGACGGCAGCGTTAACATGGCCGGTCCCTTGATCCAAGAGCCAAAAGCCCGCGATTCGGCGCGCCAGCAAGCGCCCGCTGGCACGCTAGCTGGCAATCCCCCAAGGCGGCCAGGGTCGCAAACCGCCGCCTCCATCCTATTCGCTGGAAGATTACGCGTCGAGTTTGCGGATGGGGCCCCCTTCTCAGCCGATTCTATATGGAAGGGCGAGAACTTCCAACGGGCCGAAAAATCGGCCCCCAGTGCCGATGCACGCCACGGGGATGGCGTCTAAAATCCCCGGCCCTCGATTCCCGGTTCCCGCCCGCCTTCCAGGTCCGAAACGCCAATCTTTCGCCGAGGAAACGCCCATGGCCACGGTCGACGTGTCGCGTTCACACAAGCACGAATCGTCGCGTGTCGTGCGGAGCCGCCAGAAAAAATCGCGCGCCTTCCGCAACTGGTGTATCGTCGTGCTGCTGCTGTCGGGCGTCGCGGTTTATTTTGCCCCGGCCATCGTCGCCCACACGCCGCTGCGCAACAGCCTGTTGCAAACGGCTCTCAAGCTCGACGGCACGATCACCGTCGGCTCGGCCTCGCTGGGCTGGTTTTCCACGGTCACCGCCGACCATATCCAGATTCGCGACGCGGCCGGCAACGTCGCCGTCGAGATTGCCGCGGTGCGCACCCAAAAGCCGCTGATCGGGCTGCTGCTCGACTTCGGCGACGTGGGCCGCGTCGACGTAGAAAAGCTTTCTATTCACGCCGTCTGCAACGAGCAAGACACGAACCTGGAACGTCTTTTCGCCGAAATGCTCACGCGCAAAAGCGATTCCCGGGTCGCGGCGCAAGTGAAAATCAGCGACGGCACGCTCGTGATTGACGACGTTCCCACCGGCCGCACCTTTCGCATCGAGAAGCTCGGCGTCGATTGCGCGCTGGCCGACACGGAGCAACCGATCGTCCTTTCGGCCAGCGGTTCGCTGCCCGAAAATCGCCAGCCCGGCGAGTTCAAGATTCTCCTGCGCACCCGGCGCTCCGCCGACGGCAAAAACGCGCTGGCCGGCGGCGAAATCGACTGCTACTCGACGGCGATTCCGCTGGAGCTGGCCCAGCCGCTGGTGCGGCGCTACGTCGAGCGGGCGGAGCTGGGCGGCCGGCTTTCGACCCGATTGGCCGGCGCCTGGGGCGCGCTGGCCAAAACCGGCGAAGCCTCGGTGCAGGGCGAAGCCCTCGTGACCGATCTGTCTTTCGCCGCCGCCGCCCTGGGCCGCGACCGTATCAAGCTCGATCGGCTCGAAGTCCCCTGCCATCTCGTCCAATCCGGCGAAACGCTCAAGGTCGAACAGCTCGCCGTTCGCTGTGAACTGGGAAACGTTGCGCTCTCGGGCACCGCGAAAATGTCCGACTTCTCCGCCGCCGACAAGCTTGCGGCGCTCGTGCACGAAAACTATCAGCTCTCGGGCGAGCTCGACCTGGTCCAAGTGGCGCGCGTCTTGCCCGAGACGCTTCGCATTCGCGAAGGCACCGAAATCACGTCGGGCAACGTGCGGCTCGCGGTGGCCAGCCGCTTGCAGAACGGTGAAGCGACGTGGACCGGACAAATCAGCGCGAGCCACTTGGGCGCGCAGTCCGACGGCCGTGCCCTGGTGTGGGAGAATCCCCTGGCGATCGATTTTACGGCCCGCCATACCAAAGGCGGCATCGTCGTCGACCGGGCCGAGTGCACCTCCAGCTTTTTGCACGCCAGCGCCGCCGGCTCGATCGACGATCTTGTGGCCACGGCCAATTTCGATCTGGCGCGGCTGGTCGCCGAATTGCGGCAGTTTGCCGATCTGAGCGAGCTCGAGCTGGCCGGCAAGGGCGAAGCCAGGCTCGCGCTAAAACGCGCCGCGGACGATCAGTTTACGGCCGAAGGCGTTTTCGAGGTCGAAGGATTCCAGTTCGTTCCGATTGCCGGCGGCCGGCCGTGGAAAGAAGAACGGTTGCTGGCAAAGCTCGATTTGGTCGGCCAACTCGAAAACGGAAGCCTCAAGCGCGTCGACCGCGCCACGCTCGGCGTCGAGGTCGGCAACGAACGAGCGTATGCGCAGTTGCGCGAGCCGATCGTCCGAGCGGCCACTTCCGCCTGGCCGATCCAATGTTCGTGGCGGGGCGACCTGGCCCAATGGACGCCGCGTCTCGAAGCCTGCCTGGGCCTGACCGGCTGGGACCTGCGCGGCGCCGGCAATTTGCAGGCCGTCCTGACCTGCTCTCGAAAAACCATCGACCTCGAGCACGCCCAGGCCGATTTTGCCCAATTGCAGGTCGGGGGGCACGAGTGGTTCATCAACGAGCCGACCGCCAGCCTCTCGATCGAAGGGCGATGGGACGTGGAAAAATCGCGCGCCGAGATCGCCGAAGCGAAATTGGTTTCCGGCAGCACGTCGGCCGTGATGCGCAAGGCCGTCTTGCAATCGGCCGACGAGGGCTGGAAAGTCGACGGCGGCACGGCGCAAATCGGCGCCGACCTGGTCACGCTCTATCGCTGGCGCCACGATCCGAGGCTGCCCGCCGCGTGGCGCGTTTACGGTCGATTGGCCGCCCAGGCCGATTTGAAGCACGAAGCCAACGTCACCACTACGCGAGTCGAAGGCACGATCAACGAGCTGCAACTGGTCGATCTGACGCATCCCGGCACGGGCACGGCCGCCGCCGTCTGGCAGGAGCCGCGCATCGCTCTGGCCGCGCTTGTGTCCTATCGCCACGCGAGCGAACAATTGCAATTGGACAAGGTCCAGATCGCCTCGGCCGCGATGCGCTGCGACGCCAGCGGCTCCCTGCCCATGTCGAATCAAGGAGGCGACGTCGACATCAAAGGCACGATTCAATATGACTGGCGGCAATTGGCGCCCCTGTGGCGGCCATATCTGGGCGAGAGCGTGCAAATCGCCGGACAGCAGGCCCGCACCTTCGCCATGCGCGGCCGCCTCACCGGCAGCCCGACCACGAGCGACTCGTGGCGCCAAGTGACCGGCGAAGCCGCCGTGGGATGGACCGCGATGAACCTGCACGGGTTCCAGGTCGGCCAGGGAGAAATCGCCGCCAAACTGGCCGAGGGCCAACTGCGCACCAATCCGATCGACGTCGAAGTGAGCGACGGACGGTTCACATTCTCGCCCGTCGTGCAACTCGTTCCCGGACCGGCGGAGCTGCACATTCCCCGCGGCCCGCTTTTGACGAACGTTCATCTGTCGCCCGAAATGTGCAAACGGGGCTTGAAATTCGTGGCTCCGATCGTTGCTGAAACGGCGGTGGCCGAAGGGCGGTTTTCGGTGACCATGGACGGCGGCCGCATTCCGCTGGCGGACCCGGGCGGCGGCGACCTGGCCGGCCACATGGCGATTCGAGCCCAGGTGAAGCCCGGCCCGGTCGCGCAAGAGTTCGTGGTGCTGGTCAACGAATTGCTCTCCGTCGTTCGGCGCGGAAACCTCCAGGCACTGAATGACCAGACGGGCGCGCTGTTGAGCATCGACACCACCGACGTCGAGTTTCGCATGGTCAATCGCCGCGTCTATCACCGCAATCTGAAATTCGTCATCGGCACGCTGCCAATCACGACGCAAGGATCGGTCGGTTTGGACGAGTCGTTGTCGATGGTGGCCGAAGTGCCGCTGAGGGCCAACCTGCTGGGGCGCGATTTGTCGCTCGGTTCGCTCGAGGGTCAGTCACTCTCGATTCCCATCGGCGGCACGCTCTCCAAACCGAAGCTCGATCGGGGCGTCCTGGGGCAGCTCACGAGCCGGCTGTTGCAGAACCTGACGCGCGGCGTGCTGTTGGACGAAGTCAACAAACAGCTCGAACGGCTGTTCCCGCTCCAGCCGCAGCCGCAGCCGTAAAGTACATCCTTGAGAACCCCCGACAGCAGCTCGCCGAGCCGGCCTCGCGCGCCGCAGCGCCGTGTCACGACTCGCGCGCCGGGGCAAATACTCTGCGATTCGTCGCGTTGACCCCGGCCGACATGCTACATTGGCTGTTGACGGCACGTCCGACGGGCGCCGCGAAATCGACGGCGTGCGCGAACCGTTATGAAACTCATCCTGTTAGGAACCGCCGGTTATCATCCCAGCGATCGCCGCCAGACGGCCTGCCTGATGATCCCGGAATTCGGAATCGTGCTGGACGCTGGCACGGCCATGTACCGCGTGCGCAATTATCTGTGCACGCCCCAGCTCGACGTTTTCGTGTCGCACGCGCACCTGGATCACGTCGTTGGAATTACCTATCTGCTCGACGTCGTCGCCGATAAGGACGTAGGGCGCGTCACGATCCACGCCGCCGCCGACAAGCTCGAAGCCATCGAGCGGCACTTGCTGGCCGAGGCCCTGTTCCCGGCCCAACTGCCTTGCGAATTTCGACCGCTGGCCACCCAAGTTGCGCTACCCGCCGGCGGGCGGCTGACGCATTTTCCGCTCGATCATCCCGGCGGCGCGACCGGATTTCGGCTCGATTGGCCCGGACACTCCATGGCGTACGTCACCGATACGATGGCCTCTCCCCTAGCGCGGTACATCGAGGCGATCCGCGACGTCGATTTGCTGGTCCACGAATGCAATTTTCCGGACTCACGCCGGGAGATGGCAAAGCGGACAGGACATAGCGTCACGACCGACGTGGTCGAGCTGGCCAGCAAGGCCCGCGCCGGCCGACTCGTCATCGTGCACGTTGATCCGACGGCGGAAGGCGACGATCCCTTGAATCTCAAGCAGGCGCGTAGCATTTTCCCTCGAACAACGCTCGGGCAAGATTTGCTGGAAATCGAGTTCTGAGCCACCCTGGCGGCGCGCCCGAGCTGAAAGCGTGAAAAATGGGACTGGCTCCGAGCACGTCGCGGCGAGACCCGCGAAAAACGGCGGTCGCGAGGTGCCTGTCCCAGTTTTCCAACACGCTGCTAGGATTGCGCGTTTCCGCAAGGCGTGTTGTCTAGAAAGTTTCTCAATTTCCTTAATTCTTCGGAAAAATGACTTTGTACGCAACCCCTTTCTATACCTTCTTTTACATCGAGTCCACGGGGCCGGATCCGGCAGCCAGGCCTACGATTTGACTTGACGCACCGTGGCTAGATGAGCACAATGCCAGCGCGTTCATTTGGGCTGGCCCGCCGCGATTTATCCATGGCGCAAGGTACCGCGAACAGGTGGGTCAGCAACGGAAAAGGTGTGAGACAGGCCTCGGCCGTCGCTTTTTTGTTTGAGTGGCTGCGAACATAAAGCGGAAAATCTTCGTAAAGAAGATTTAATAAGGCGTGGTCGGTCGGGAACATGGATTGACTCCCAAGCACTGCAACGGAACGTCCCGCCGCCAGTGAGAAAGCGCCTCCCGCCTGATTGGTCATTATTTTTTCGGTTTTCCAGTTCCACTAGAGCGTAACAAACGATCCGCCCGGCGAGATTCGCATAGCCGGCGGCTCTTTGCTCGCGCGCTCGACGCTTGGGTTGCCCGCTGCTCCGTAGCGCGCGGGACAAGTGCAAGGTCGCGAGTTTGACGCTGGGACGAGTGAGAGGCAAACACGTCGGCCATGGCATTGGATCGCCTGCCGCCAATACATTCCGCGCTGCGAGCGCGGAAGAGGGAGGACCCATGAAGATGAACAAAGTGACCTCGGTGGAAGACTACAAAATCGTCAGTAGTTTTCAATCACTCCGCAAGACGTTGTTGGACGATAAATTTGCCGACCGTTTGGAAAAGCCCCTGGCCTATTGGGCCTTGCCCAACGACCGCCGTTTGCCGTTGGCATTCCTGGGTCGCACGATCAAGGATCTGCTGGCCACGCCTTTCGAGGAACTTTCGGCAACGCCCGGAATCGGTCAGAAAAAGATCAGCTCTCTGGTGAAGCTGCTGTCGCGAGCCACCAAGGATCACCCACCGGCGGTGCCGTTCGGGCTGGCTGACTTGCACGAAACCAGGAAGGGGGCGACCGTCGAGAAGCCGCGCCATCAGAGCACCGGTTTCGACCCGTCGATCGTTTCCGAGGCGCTCTGGTCGCAGTGGCAGCAAACCGTGATCGAACGTGGTCTGGGCCACGAAAAGCTGGGCCGCCTGGCTCCCACGCTCGAAGCCCTGCCCACCGTGATCTGGCACACCCCGCTTGCGCATTACGTCGACCACACGGTCGCCGAAATCCGCCAGTTGAAGACGCACGGCGAAAAACGCGTCCGCGTCGTCCTCGAAGTCTTTTACCTGGTGCACGAAATGCTGGCGGACGCGGGCACCGCGGAAAACCTGGCCCTGGCGATCGTGCCGGCGTTCATTCGACCGATCGAGAATTGGATCGCCCGCGCGCTCAATGAGCCGGGCGTTCCCAAGCCCAACGAAGTGCGCAACAACCTGACCGTGCCGCTTTTGGACCAGATCCTCGTCGACTGTGGCCCGACCATTCACGAGTTGAGCGAAGCTCGTCTGGGTATCAAGGGTCCGCCGCAAAGCGTGCGCCAGCAGGCCAAGCGCATGGGCGTGACGCGGGCCCGGGTCTATCAATTGCTCGAGGATTGCGGCCGCGCGATGGAGGTTCGTTGGCCGGACGGACAGCATCAGTTGGCCCAGTTGGCCGCCAAATTGCACTCCGAGGCCAGCCGGCAAGACGATATCACGCTGTTCGCCGCCACGCGAGAGCTGTTCTATCCGAGCAAGGGGCAGCTCGCGGAAGAAGAAGCAGCGGTCGATTGATCCTCATGCGCCGCAACTAGCGAAGCTGGACGCGTGCTGGTGCTCGTCGCCGGCGCCGAGTGCGAGCGGTCGATGCGCACCCGCTCGCCGGCCAGCACGCCCCGCGCGGCCAACTCGGTCAGCGCGCGGTGATGGCGGGCGTGGCTGCCAATCTCGAGGCAGGCTGCCAGCCGGCCGATTACCTGCGCGAACATCCGCGGTCGAGGGAAACTCCCGGCCAGTTCGAGTCCTACCGAAGCGGCATGCTCCACCAGAGCGCGGGCCCGTCCCGGCTTGGTCAAGTTTCGCCAGAAGAGTCGCTCGTCGCAGAGTGCCTGGCGGAACCCTGCGGCGGCCGGATCGGCCTCGGCCGAAGCTCGCACGCACGAGCACGGCTCAAAGGCCACCGTAAAGCCGGCTTGCCGCAGCACCAAGGCCATGTCGGCGTCGGCCTGACGCGGACCCAGCCGCGTGCTGAATCCGCCCACAAAATCGAGCGCCGCCTTGCGATAGAAAGCCGCAAAGCCGCAGGGCCCGACGATTGCTTGTTCTTGGTCGGGCTCGAGCGTCTGAAACCCTTGGCCCACCAGGTAGCGCCGGCCGTGCCGGCGATAGCCGACGCCGGCGGCAAAGATGCGATCGCTCCGCTGGGCGTCCCAAATCAACGGGACCACGGACCCAACCTGGCGATCGCCAAATCGCGCCAACGCCGCGTCGGCCCATCCTTCGCTCACCTGGCAGCCGCCCGCTAATAAGTGGACAAACGGCGCCCGCGTCGTGGCCAGCGCGCGGTTGATTCCGCCGGTGGTCGAAACCGATCGTCCCGGCGGAAGAAACCGCACTTCTTCCGCGAGATCGTAGGGGTCCGCATACGGACGATTCAAGACGACGACGATCTCGCAGTCGGCGGGCCGGTTTTCCAACACGGAAACCAGCGTACCTTCCAACGATTCGATACTGCCGACCGCGGAAATGACGATCGCGAGGCGTGCCACGGAGAACCTCTTTCGGAACCGCACGAGCGACGGTGTGATGCCACCGAATGCGGGCCCCGTAGCGCGCGAGAGTTAGTAAGCATCAGCACCGCTCTTATCGATTATGTCGGCAATCGGCGAGGACGAAGTTTACCCAACCGAGCCGATGTAGCGAGTATAGAGCGTCCCCGGCCAAACAACCCCGCCCAGGTTCGCCACCCGCTGCTAGCAGCGCGCCCGAACGCACGCGCACGATCTCACGCCTCGCCGGCCCAAATCTGCACCAATTCCACGAGCATATGGGCCGCTTGCTCCATTTCTTCCAGGCACGCCCATTCCAAGGGCGAATGGATGTTGTGCTGGCCGGTCGACAGATTGGGCGTCGGCAGCCCCAGTTCGGTAAAACGCGAGCCGTCGGTGCCGCCGCGGATGATCGTCAGTCGCGGCTGCCGCCCAAGTCGCTTGAGCGCCTGTTGGGCGAATTCCACGGCGCGCGGCTCGCGCGCCAATCCCTCGGCCATGTTGCGATACTGCGGCGTGACTTCGACGTCGATCGCGGAGCCGGAAAAAGCTTGCTGGCTTTCGGCGGCAGCCGCGCGCAGCCGGGCGGCCAGCCGCGCCAGATTGGCCGTGTCGAAGTCGCGCAGAAGAATCCGCAGCGAAACCTGCGCCACGCCCCCTTCCACGTGATACGGGTGCAAAAAGCCTTCGCGATCGCTGGTCGTTTCCGGCGAAAGCGACGAAACGGGCAGACGGCCGAGAAAATCGGACGCGACGCGCACGGCGTTGACCATCCGGCCCTTGGCGATTGCAGGATGAATGTTCATGCCCCGCACCGTCACCGTGGCCAGGTCGGCCGAAAAAGTCTCGATGTCGATTTCATCGGCGTTCTGGCCGTCGAGCGTATAACAAACGGCCGCGCCCAATTGGTCGAGGTCGACGTGATCGACGCCGTGGCCGATTTCCTCGTCGCAGGTGAAACAGACTCGCACCGGCCCGTGCTTGATCTCGGGGTGCTCCCAGAGGCAGGCCGCCGTTTCCATAATCACGGCCACCCCGGCTTTGTCGTCGCCGCCCAGGATCGTCGTGCCATCGGTCGTGATGATCGTCGAACCGACAAGCGACCGCAATCGAGGAGTGTCTGCCGCGCGAATTAGGGCGGCGGGATTTCCCGGCAGCTTGATATCGCCGCCGGGATAATCGCGGATCACCTGCGGACGGACGCCCGCTCCGGTCGTTTCAGGCGACGTGTCGACGTGCGAATTGAACGCCACGACCGGCACGTCACGCTCGACGGTCGACGGCACGGTGGCCAGCACAATGCCCATCTCGGTTTGCACGGCGTCGGCCAGACCGATAGCCTTCAATTCATCGCGCAGCAATCGCCCCAATTCCAATTGGCCGGGCGAGCTGGGGTAAGTGGCTTGTCCCTCGCGGGCCGTCGTGTCGATGCGCACGTACCGCAAGAATCGTTCGAGTAGCCGATCTTTTTGGATCATGCTTTGCATTTACTTGGCGGGCAGCGTCGCGACAAAGTCGATCGCCCGCTCGATCCAATCGGCCAACTGGCTGTCGTCTTCCATGCCTTCCGGCTCGACCATCACCCAGCCTTTCATGGCGCGGCCCGTAATGTCGAACTCTCTGACGTGGGGTTGGCCGAGTGCCTCGTCCGCCTGTTCCGGGCCAAGCCGCGCGATCAGGGAATCCTGCCAGACGCCGACCAGCATGTTGCCGTCGAGCAAAAAACCGACTCCGCCGAACATCTTTTTCTCGACCAGTCCCCGCCGCCGGCCGACGGCCTGCCGAACGCGTGCGGCAAGTGATTTGCTGTAGGGCATGGGTCACCGTGATGATCATGTACGCGATGGACTTGCCGCCCCCATCGTTATACCAGGTAACCTCGCGAAAGCCGCATCTCTTCACTCGTCTGCACCCTTTCTGGTACGCTGGGGATGAAGGGCTCAGGCAATCGATCAAGGACGCAACGATGGCCGACGCGGCGGTTACCTACCTGGTTTTTGACATCGAAAGCGTGGCCGACGGAGAGTTGGTTTCGCGCATTCGCTATCCCGGCCAAGGGCTCGACGCCGCGGCGGCCATCGGGCGCTACCGGCACGAATTGCTCGAGAAGTTCGAAAGCGACTTCATTCCCTACACGTTCCAGGTGCCCGTATCGGTGGCGGTGGGCAAGATCGCGGCCGATTGCCGGCTGTTGGACATTTCGGTCCTGGACGAGCCCGAGTTTCGGCCCCACGTGATCACCGAGAATTTCTGGCGCGGCTGGGACAAGTACCGCCGGCCCACGCTGGTCAGCTTCAACGGCCGGACCTTCGATTTGCCGCTTTTGGAATTGGCGGCCTTTCGCTATGGGCTAAGCGTGCCCGGCTGGTTCAACGTCAAGGCCAAAAGTTTCGAGCAGTTTCGCAATCGCTTCAATCTCGACGCCCACATCGACTTGCAGGAGATCCTGACCAACTTTGGCTCGACTCGATTCACCGGCGGGTTGAACCTGGCTGCCAACTTGCTGGGCAAGCCCGGAAAAATGGACGTGCAAGGCCACATGGTGCAGGATCTGTACGACCAGGGGCGGCTGGCCGAGATCAACGACTATTGCCGCTGCGACGTGCTGGACACCTATTTTGTGTTTCTACGCACGCGCGTGTTGTTCGGCGCCATGTCGCTGGACGAAGAGCAGGGCCTGATCGGCGAGACCAGGTCGTGGCTCACCAAGAAGTCGGCCCAGGTCGCCGCCTATCGGATTTATCTCGAGCGCTGGGGCGATTGGCCCAATCCGTGGAAATGACGGCCTGGCGCGGCAACGTCCAGTGGACTTTCGCCACGACGTGGCCCTTCGCGCGGAATCTGCGCCGCGCTTGTGCGGCCGACTCGTCTAGCTGGCCGTTGAAAAATGGGACTGGCTCCGAGCCGTTTACGTTATTTCCCGGGAATAAAAGGTGATCGCGAGGTGCCTGTCCCAATTTTTCCTAGACCGTCGCCGATCCCGGGCGATGGTCGGTAAAGGCGAAACCTTGCACACTCGCGCCGGGCGCCGCGTCGCCCTCGTAGTGAACGGCAATCGGAATCGCGACCGCCCAGATCGGCCGGTCGTGCTCGAGCATCGCGCTGTTGAACCCCTCCAAAAACAGCGCCGCTTCTTCGGCCGAATAGGCGGCGTCCTCGACCAGCTCCAGCGCCGTGGCCTCGGGCGGCGAATCGTTCCAACGCTCGGGCCGCCAATCTCGATACATGGCAATCCACAGCCGAAACAGCCGCTCACCGCTTTGCAAATGATGCATATCGAGTCTCTCCCCCCGGGGCGTTCGCCTGCTTGCCGCCAGGGCACGGCGCGTCGTGTCGCGCGGCTGGCCCCCGTCATTTCTTCTTGACTTTTCCGGCGTCAAGTAGTATACATAAGTTCACTATACGGTCAAGTGTCGTTCCCGGGCCAAAATGCCGGCGCCGCCGCCTCTCCATCGCCACGCCATGTGCCATATCGCCACCAACGTCCGCCGACTCATGGCCCGCGCCGGCATGACCCTCTCGCAGCTCGTCGAGGCTTCGGGACTCCACGAGCGGACGATCAAGAACATTCTCAATGGGACGAGCAAGGCGCAGCCGCGCACGCTGCACCGCCTGGCGTCCGGGCTGGGCGTTTCCAGCGACGAACTGTTCCAAAACCCGTCCTTGCTGGCCCATCGTTTATTCGACCGGCGTACGAATCCTGCCGTTCAAGACGTCGTTGACAGCCATCCGGAGCTGTTCGAAGGTTGGACGGAGACTGATTTCGAAGAGTTGTATAGTCGTTTCGGCACCGGCGGCGCGCTCTCGCCCGCCGGTGCCGCCGAAGCGGTCCTGGCCATGAACGAAAAGCGCGCAGTCCATCAAAAGGTGGCCTTGCTGTTGGAAACGAGCGAGGCCGTGTTGCTGGTTGGTCTGGTCGACCTACTGTATCAAAAAATTGTCGTCTCCAAAGCGTAGCGGCGCCTGCAAGTGTCATGCTATTGTCACCCCCTTGGTAGGTTACCGGTCCGTGAACCCCCCCGGCCCCTGCCAGCCTGGCGCGGCGGACGTTTCGCCCGGCGCGAAATCTCTGCACGTCCCGCAGCAGGCCAGTTCGCCGATCTCTTTCCCCTGCGTTAGGGGCTGGAGAGGTTATCGGCCATCGGCGTTGATCCGACTTCGGCGAGCTCAGCCGAGCCGCGTTCTCTTCGAGCCTGAGCCTCAGAGCCGAAGGCACCCGCGGTTCGGTTCCTCTTTTCCGAACCTTCTAGTCCAGCGGGTCGAGCTTCACGCCGTAGTTCTTGCCGTTGTGCTCGATCTTCAAATACTTGACGCCCGCGCGCTCGACGACGTAGCCCGGTCCGACGGCGATCTTGGGCTCGAGCGTGTGCACCACCACGCCGGGGCCCAAGTGAATCCGCAAGCTGCCGTCCACCTTCACGACGCCGCCAAAGCTGACGTAGTTGACGGCCGACGGCTTGGGCAACAGATCGGTATGGTCGCGGGCAAAGTGGTCCAACAGGATGTGGTAGGTTTCCTCCTTCACCGTTTTGCCGCTCGCGTCCTTGATGGCCGGCTCGAACAGCCGCCACTGGCGCACGTCGTGGGCGTTAAAGTTCCACACCCAGCGCTGGTCGCCGCCGGGAAGTGGCTCGTGGCGCCACCACATATCCTCGAGCATCCGCCAGCTTTCGAGTTTTCCCGGGTCGCGGGCGTTGACGAGCGTGGGGATCGCCCGCGTCACGGTCGCGCGGGAAATGTCCTCGCTCGTCGTGTTGGTCCAGTTGATGGCGTGGGTCGCCTCGAGGATCGGCTGCGGGATCGGGTAGCGCGTGCCGTCCTTGTGGTCCCGCCCCGTCTGGAACAGGTGCGTCAGGCCGTGGTGCGGGTTGTACGCCGGCGCTTGGGCTAAAACGTTTAGCCCCGGCAGCACCGCTGCGGGAGGAAAAACAACGCCGACGGCGATCAAACCGGAAATCAAACCGCAGAGGACGCAGAGAAATCGTCGCATGGTGTGGGAACTCCGTGGAGAAGGGGTTGGGGGTTGGTGTTCAGGGCGCCACGCCGACGTAATCCTTGCACGAAAAGCAGCGTTTCAGGCCGGGCAACTGCTCGCTATTGGAACATTCGCCAAACAGCTCACAGCCAAAAATCTTGATCTGCGTGTGGCCGCAGCAGCTCGGACACCACTGGCGCCTCAGTTCTCCCGGGCTGCGATGGACGCAAGGCGTCGTGAACTCTGGCGACTTCTTGCACTGCTTCTGCAAGCCGGGACGGCCGCGAAAGCCGCAGCGCGGGCAGTGGTGATCGGCTGTGTCGAAGTCGCAGTTCATGGGAAGTAAGGTTCGAGGATAATTACCTCGGGACTGGCCTGCCAACAGGGATCGAAACCTATGGAGCCAGTCTCAACCCAATACATCCACTCGCTTGGTGAGGGGGGCGGAAACCCGATGTATTCCTTTGCGTGCGTCGCATCGTTGCCAGAGCCCATCTTGTTCCAGTTGTTGCATGGCAGGGGAGTGGGGGGGTTGGTATAACCAAGCTGCTGCCATCCCAGCTTGAATGGGTCTTGACCCCACGTGTAAAGCCAATTGAAGACCGGCGCTCCATTCTTCCAAACGATAATCTCCTCGTCCCCGTCTTGAGTGCCTTCCGTCTGATAGAAGACGATCTGGCCCTCGTTTCCTTGACCACCAAACTGGTTGCTCCACAAAAACAATTCCGCGCACCAACCATCAGCGCCGTGCGACCAAGGCGTGCCGTTGTGATAGAGATACTTGCACGATTGGTCTTGCGGGATGTCTAGCCATTCCATGATTGGGCTGAACGGCTGCGGAAGCATGTATTCCAGAATCCAACCTTCAATTGAATTAGCTTGCACACAGTCTGTAAAATCTGGATTTATAGTTGGTTTGAAGTAATCGAAGATTAACCGCAAATACTGTGGCACCGTGCCAGGAGGACATCCGGCGCAGACGCGCGGGCCCTCGCAGCAGCAATCTTCGTTTGCCGCCACCATGCCGTTGCGAAACAGGACTTGCCCTTGCCAAAAATACGGCATGAAGCACTCAACCGAGTTCTGCGTAGTTGAGTCCGAATGCCCAGTTTGTCAACGTGCCGGGGGCGACTGGCAGGTAGAGCCCGAATCCGCTGGCGAACGACGGCGGCATGATGATCCGTTCTTTTTCGGTCGCCACCCACAACCAGCCCGGGATGACGTTGAACGCGTCTTCAAACAACACCGATTTGGCGCCCGCCCCTTCCGCCGACGCGTTGATGCCGCAGGTTCCCGCGGCTCCCGCGGTGCCCCCGACAATCACCGAAGCGGGACCCCCTGGCTTCAATTTCCTGGGCGTGAAGGACGTTAGCGTTGGGAACGCCGTCACTTGCGTCACCACCTGCACGCGCTGCTGGGCGGTGTTCGTGTTGGCCGATTGCGAAATCCACATCCGCAAGATTTCCAGGGCTGCCGTCGTGCCCGGGTTGATGAAGACGAGGGTCGTTGCCCCGACGATCGTGATGCCGCCGGCGGAAATAGAATATTCGCGTGCCATGTGCTTCCCGGCGCGCCGGGACTCCTATTGAGGGAAAAAGGGTCGTGTGTAATTGTGCCGCTCGAAGGCGAAGGGACGTGCTGGTGAGAACGCGGCCTGCTGGGCGCGCGAGTTGAACGGCACAGCGCCCGCTTCGGTGCCTGGCGGACAGAGCGTGCCGAAGAAGACAACCCCAGCGCCCAAGCCTGATGGCTCAATCAAATAAGCGTCGCGCCACCACTTCACTAGATCAATGCCTGCCATATAGACATCGGTGATGACCCGATGGCTGGCGGATTGGAAGATCGTCTGGCCGCTGCCCTGCGTTCCCTTCTCGAAAACGGTGATCTGGGTCTCCTTGAAGTTCAACCAGCCCGCGTCGAAGGAAACATCGGTCACGACGTCGATATCCTGCGCGGTGAGGATCGCATTGCCGCTCGTTCCTGCGGCGTCGACGAACACGAGTGCCTGCCGCGTGTCGTAGGACAGCGCATTCGTGCCGGCGTTGTAGTTCACGTCGACAACGTACTCTGTCAACACGGCTGTCAAAATGTTGGCGGGCGCGGCGGGCGCGGCTTCGTGCATCACGGTCACGTCCTGCGTGGTCTTGCGCAGATTGGGACTCGTCCAGTCGATGTTCTGGACGAGCGTCTTGACGACGTGCCGCACCTGCTGGATCTGGTAGGTGCCAGCCGCTAGGTTCTGGGCGATCGAGACCTCGTCGCCGACCTGGCCGCTCAAGCGGTATTTGTTGACGCCCGTAATCACGCCCGGATGCGCGCCGCCGTCCAAAGCCTCGTAGGTCGTGACCTGATGGCTCGCGTCGGCGCTGTGCAGGTCCGCCGGGCTGCCGGTGATCGTGGCGTTAAACCACCGGCAGACGGCGCCGCCGCTCTTGATGCAGTAGTGGTTGTTGTCGAACGAATCGAGCCAGATGAAAATCTTGTCGCTCGTCTGGATCGACACGTCATCGGACCAGTTCGTGGCTTCGGGCGTGGTCGAGTCGGACTTCGTGACCGTGCCCGTTGCGCCCGGCGCCATCGGATCGACCGCCGTGCCGTACCAAACGCGGTCCGTCCCGCCGCCGCCGCTCTTGACCAGATACCACGCGCTGTTGGTGAAGTCCTGCCAGCAGAGACATTTGTCGTTCGTATCGATCGTCGTGTCGGTTGACCAGTTAGTAGCCGTTACTGTGCGACCATCCGGCAGCGTCACGCTTCCGGTTGCGCCGGCGGCAATCCCGCCGCCCAGATAGGTGACGTGATAGACCCGATTCTGGAGACAGCGCAGCTCCCAGCCGTCGTTCGTCCATACGAGCCAGGCCCATTCGTCCGCATCCATGCTCTGAGCGGTGCGATTGTGCGCGGCCGGAACGGTCGTGAATCCCGCGTCCGTCTCGCTGCCAAACGGACCGGCATAAACGCGATAGCTTTGCGTCGTCGCCCCCGCGCCGACCGAGGCGGTGGTTTTTGCCAGCACCTGCGTAATCGGCTCGAAAAACGCCTTGGCGATGCGCTTGTCGGCATGAACGACGCCCTCGAGCGTGAATCCGGGAAACCCGTGGGCCAGGCTCCATTGTCCCGGTTTTGGCCCCCAGCCTGCGCCCGCCGCGGGCGTGCCAGAGTCGTACAGAACCCGCAAATCGCCTGCGCGAAAGCAGGTGCCGCGGCGATCGGCCGGCACGTCGTAGATGTTGTTGACCGCGTATTCGCGGGCGAACGCCGTGCCCGGCTTGTCGCACTCGAGAAACGCGATCCCGTTTTCGTACGCCAGTCCGGTGATCGCCATCGCGGCAAACGCCGGAATCGTCTCGCCCGAAACGTTCTTAAACGGGATCGGCCGCTTCGTGGCCCAGGGGCTTTCGGAATTCATCGCGCGCGCCTCCCGGCGGCCACCGCGCGGCGAATTTGTCTGATCGCCGCCGACGTGCGCGATTTGCGGGCTTCTTCGGCTGAGCGGCGCGCCGACTCGCTCGCGCGACGCTCACCGTACGCAAGCGCGAGATTCGAGGGTTCGCTGTTGCGGGCAACCGCGGTCGTGGCGCCCGACGGTCCGACCTGATAGCTGACCTGCCCGATCGCGCCGTCCAGCTCGATCGGCCGGATTCCGATGGCCATCACCTGGCGCGGCAGCGGCTGCTCATATTCCTCAAGCGCCAGGTCGATGTAGCGATCGCACCGCTCGTCGACTTCGTCGAGATTGGTGGCCACGGCCGTAACCGCCCGCGGATCGACGCCGCCCGCCGGAAAACTGCCGTAGCTCGCCGCGTCGTAAGTCGGCACGTGCGTGAGCACGATTTCGTCGCGCTTGATGTAGCGGGTTGGCGTGCCCAGGTTGCCGCCGGTCGACCGCCCTCGGACGTGGCGTTTGGTGGCCAGCGTTTCGGCATCGCGCACGTGGCACTTCGTTCGCAGCACGAGCTGCGCCGGTGCGATCGTGACGGCCGCGGCGTCCGGCGTGCTGTTCTGGTACACCGGCTCGTTGAAAATCACGAGCCCTCGGGCGGCGTCGATCGTGAATCCGCGCGAATAGAATGGCGATATCGAAACGCCACCGGGCCCGCCCGGCGGCGGAAAGTCGCCTTGCGGCGTGAGGCTGGTCTGGGTATTGCCCAATTCGTCGAGACCGGGATACCAGACGCCGAACACCGCGGCGGCCAAGGGCGCCCTATCGAAGTTCTCCGTGGCCACGCGCACCTGCTCTTCGAAAACGGGCAGAATCTGCTCCAGCCGCGTGATTTGTCCCTCGGACGATGCGTCGAAACCCGGAATATTGACCGGCCTCATGATCCGGTAGTAGCGAAACACGCTCTTCACCGCCAGCGTCCGCAATCCCGTCACGTCCTCGCCGCCCGCGCCCGTTCCCACGTTGTTGAAATACGGCAGATCGGCGATCGACCAGCCGCCCGCGGGCTTGTAGCTCAACTCGTCGATCGGCTTGATCGTGTCGCTTTGCGAATCGCCCGAGCCGGCGGCCACGTCGAGCCCGACCGCTTCCAGCGGAAAATCGACCTCGAAAAAACTCGGGCCGCAAACGACGGCGATCCGGTCGGGTTTTTCGGGCAGATTGACCGCGGCGCTGTTTTCCAGAAGAAACTCCTGCGGCAGATCGGCCCCGACGCCGACGCGCACGATCCGGACCGTGTTGTCCAGTCGCAGCACGACCCGGCAGCTCTGGCTCTCGCACAAGTCGGCCAGCGCCTCGGCCGGGTTGTCATGGTCGTGATCGACCGGGGGCCGCGTTTCGTTGGGAAGTTCCGAGACGTCATAAGCCTCTTCCCCCATCGCGTCGAGATAAAGCGCCGCCAGCTCTTGCGGCGTGCGCTCGGTATCGGCGAGCGGTCCGCCGCCTTCGCCCGCTTGAATCGTCGAGTCGTCGCGCCAGACGTTGTACTTGCCGGAAATCTGGCCGAAGCGCCATTTCCACCGCCGGTCGAGGATCGACAACTCGATGATTTCGCCCCGCTCGTTGCGCGCAAGACCGCTGCGATCCACTTTGCAGTCGGGAAACTCGACGGCCGCGCCGTCATACTCGAACTTAAGCGTGCCCGCTTCGGCCGTGAAACTGGCTTGCGGCGCGATTTGCATTCGTGCCGAGCTCGGCGAAATACCGTGGCCGAGCGTGATCGACGCGCTCAGCAAATGGTCGATGCCCGGAAAGTATGCCAGGCCCTGCGGAGGACTCATCGGCTACGACCTTTGCAGGTTGAACGAGCTGCCCAGCTCGAGCGTGACGTCGGCCAATTCGCACTCGAGCGCGATCGGGTTGGTGAAAGTGACCGTCTGCGCCGGATCGCGCAGCGTGGCTCCCTTGTGCAGCATGGTGTCGGTGCCGGTGCGCGGCTGGAGATCCTGGCGGAAATCGAGCTCGCCGCCGCCGGCAACGATGGCCGACGTATAGGTGCCCCCCGACTTGTAACGGACCGCGCCGCCGGCGATCCGTAGCGTGCCCGGCGATCCGGCCAGGATGACCGTTTCGCCGTGCAACTGCGAAAGTGACGCAAAGCTGGCATTGATTTCCAGCGTGCCGCCGAGTTTCGTGATCGCGCAGGAACCGAGCGAGCATCCGGCGCCCAGGCGGACGTCCGCGTCGCCGGCGACGTTGGTTCGGTAGCCCTGCTTGAGCGCGGCGATGGTCGCGGTTTCGCCGGCGAAGTGGGCGGCGGCGAGGCTGCCCTTGTTGACCAGCACGGAGTTCGAGGCGTGCGTGCCTTTCCACAGGATCGACTTGACGCCGTTTTCGATGGGGCTGCCGGAATTCGATACGTTGATCGCGGTTTGCACGGCCAGGGTGTTGATCTTGATGCGCCCGCTGCCGGCCCCGTCTCCGCGGCCGATCGAGATGGTCGTGGCCCCGATCTTCAGATACTGATCGCGATACTCGACGTAGCCGGCCGCGTTGGTGCGCGCCAGCCCGATCGTGCCGGTGAAGCTTTGATCGATCGAGAGCGAAGCCAGGGTCACGGCCGATTGATCGAGGCCGTAGAGAATCGGGTTGGCCGAGTTCTGAATGATGACGTCGTCGCCGCCGACCGGCACGGTGCCGGTGGACCAGTTGGCGGCCACGTTCCAAAACGCTCCGCCGCTGGCCGGCGTGACGGCATTTTGTGTAAAGGTTTGACCGTCGGCGGCGCCGCCGCCGCTTTCGGTCGTGGCCAGCGCGACCGTGAAGGGCACGCCGGCCGTTTTGGCCGCCAGGTCGACGTTTCCGCCCCCGGCGGCGCTGGCCGAAATGGCCGCGAACTCGGGGTACTGCGTTGCCGCCAGTGCGTTCCACGCGGCCACGATCGCGGCCGCGACGTCCGCCGCCAGCGTGCTTCCGCCCACGACCGACATCGACTTGCTGCCGATGGTCATGGTGAACACGTCGTTGACCTCGATCGTACCGCCCACGGTCAAGCGCGTCACCTGCGCGACCCCTTGCGCGTCTCCCTTCCAAATCACGGTTGCCACGATTCACACCTCCTTGCATGCGGCCTTGAATGCGGCCAGCACAAAGAATCTCTTGTGCCTCTAAATCGGCCAGGCAGTGGGCAAACCCAACAGCGGCCCGGCGTCCTCGAAGCTGTACGACCAACTAACCTTGTATTGCGTATACGTCCCGCTGCCCGGCGGGCCCATCCGCCGGGGCAGCTCGTAGCGGATCTCACGGCGATCGACGTGTTCGGCCGCCGGCCAGAGGGGCAAAGCCGGCGCGGGATAGTTCAAATAGCCGACCGCTTCGCCCGATTGCGTGGCCCGAAACGCCGTGGCCTGCTTGAGCAGTTGTTTGACCGGCTGACCATTGATCGGCTCGAGATGCGCGAACTGCGGCCCGCCCCCTTGGAAGCGAATCGTCTCGTGCCAGCTCAACAGCGAGGCGTTCGGATCGAGCCATTCGGCCTCCAGCGCGATCGTGTAATTGCGGTACGTCGAGTACTCGGCCCCCTTGCCCTGGGGAAAGCTGGGCGGCACGACCACGCGCACGCCGCCGTTCGTGTTGGCACTGATAATCCGGTGGCTCGTCGGCTGTCCGCCATCGAAATAAAATCCGACGTCCTGCGCCTGCGTCGCATAGGCCGCGGAGAGCTCGTCGATGGCGGCCGTCAAGGCCCCTTGATCGGCGGCCTCGAGCATTCCCTGAATGTCCCACCGCTCGCGAAGTCCGCGCACGATGCCCGCTTCGCTGAAGACCTGCTGCTTGGAGATCACCACCGACGCTTCGTTCGCCGCGTGCTGGTAGTTGCCGTATTTCAGATACATGGCTTTGTTACGGTGTGGAATCGTGCGTGACGGTCAACTCCGGCGTGCCGCCGACCTGGCGGGCCACCATTTCCAGGTTCAGGAAGAATTCGTCGCGCCCCGGCACGTTCGGACTGCGGTCGGGAACTTGCAGCGTGGCGAAGCTGAACGTCGTCCGGTATCCGGTCGGCGGCGTGCCGCCCAAGGCGTTGGTCAATTGCAACGTGCCCGCCGCGCCGGCCAAAGCCTGCGCGTACAAGTTGGTATTCTCGGATGCCCAGGCGTGCATCGTCTGTAGCGTGATCGTGCGGTCTCCTTCCGGCGCGTTGACGATGACCAGCGAATTCATGAACCGGTCGGTCATCACCCCGTTGTCGATCACCAGCTCGAATTCCTTGACTTCGCGCGCCGTCGAGGCCAGCGTCAGCGCCAGGTCGGAAAAAATGTACGGCTGTGACACGCTCGGCGACAGAGACGGAAACGTGCCGGCGGCCGCCACCGTTTCCGATTGCGCCACGATGTCGAGCGTCAACCGCAGCAGCCCGCCCTGGGCGCCTCGAAACGTGGCCCGGTTCACCTTGCAGCCGGCGTAGATGAACACCTTGGCGACGCGATCGATCGACAGCGAAAAGCTGGGCAGCGTTTCATCCAGGTCATAGGTGGTGCCATTCGGATCGGCGCCCAGGATGCGCGGCAGCCAGATGGCCAGGTCCTCGGGAGTGGGTTCGAGGACCAGCCGCCCGCCGACCGCGTAGGGCCCGACGCGCGTATCGTCGGCCCGGTGGCTGCGCGTGCCGCGTAGCCCTGCGCGCTCGACGATCACGCCCCGTTTGACGATGCTTTCGCTGGTGAACACAAAGCCCTGGTCGACCGTGACGGCCGAACCGTAGATCGTTTCGTTCTTCGTGCCCAGTTTGGCCTGATGGCCCATCGAGGCCGTTGTCGGTGTCATCGATTCTGCTCTCCGGCTACAAGTTTTGAATCCAGTTCTAGTTAAATCCTCGCGTTTCGCGGCTGGTGAACCGCACGACCACGGCCGAGGTCATCAGCTCGCGCTTCCAAGCTTCGTCCAGCAGTCCCTCGGCCGGTTCGACTTCGGAGTTGATCACTTCCGAGACTCCCCCCAGCCGCTGGTTGCGAAATGCCCGGGCAATCTGCTGCCGCCAGAGCAAGTGCCGGTCCAGGTTGGCCTGGAGCGTGGGTTCCTGGTTGTCGCGGTCGAAAATCGCCACCAGCACGTCGTAATGCACGTCGTCGAGGCTGTTGGTGCCGGCCGCGGCCGGCATGGCCGCGCGATGCGGCGAGAGGATGACGGCCGGCAGCCCGACGCCCGACGTGAGATTGCGTCCGGCCGGCAATTTCTCGATCACCACCCGTTCATTGGCCAGCCCGTCGAGCGCCAAGAGTCGAATGCGCGCTTGCACGGCCGCGAGACAGCGCGTGTGAATCGACTCCAGTCCGTCGGTAACCACAAAGTAATGAACGGCCGAGACGGCCTGGATTTCGCCGAGCGACGAGACGACGTAGGCAAAGTAGTGGCCCGTGGGCAGATCGAGCGGAACGTCGCCGTTGCCCTCGACCGATCCGCCGACGCTCCATGCGCCGCCGCCCAAATCGCCGCCGAAACTTTGCACGTAAACGGTGTTGTCGCTCTGGGCTGCGGCGCCGCTGATCGTGGCCGTGGCGCCCGTGTCGTCGCCGTGGTCGGTGACGGTCAACTGCGGGACGGGGACTTCATAGTTGACGACCAGTTTAGGCCGCTTGACCGGCTCCGCGCTGTCGGACGAATGGACGAGCAGGTTGTTGTTGGTGCCCAATTCCGGCCCGATCACCAGCAGGTGCAAGAGCCCGTCGCGATTGGCGATCGCGTCGGCCGCTAGACCCGCCAGCGAATCGAACACCAGGTCCTGGATGCCGGAAGTGATCGTCACCGAATCGTAGCCCTCGGTCGTATAGTCGCCGCCGGCGGCGGTCCATGAGCTCGAGCCGTCATATTGGTTCCAGGTCGCCCCGAATTCGGTCCATTCGGCCCGGGTGAGGCGGTAAGCCTTGAACTGCTGGCTGCCGGAGATCACGGAACCCGGCGCGTGAATCAACGTCAACGTGGCATCGAGGATCGTGGCGCCCTGGGGGATCGCGCCCAGGTCGAATCGCACGAGCGCGCGGACGCGAAGCGTGATCTTGCCGACTTGGGCCGTGCCGATGCCCAGCGGCGTGGTATTGCCGAAATTGACGCCCGCGTAGGAGCCGTCCATGACGTACGTGTCGATTCCGTCGAGCGCGTCGGGCTGTAAAACGATCTGGATGCTCACGGCGCCGTCTCCAAGATTTCGCTGACGGCGTTTTTGAGCACCTCGAGGTTGCACTCGACCCGCAAGAGCTTGGGCACGCGCTCGGCGGGATCCTGGTCCGGCAAAATCGGCTCGAACCCGACCGCCACATATTCGATCACGCCCAGGACATCCATGCGGCCCCTTTCCGTGGTGGCCGCGGTGCCAATTTCCGCGTAACCGCTTTCGGCGCCCAGCATCAGGCCCCAATCGCAGAATGCCCCCAGGAGCTGGTAGTAAACTTCGTCGTCATCGGCCGCCACTGCCACCAGCCGGGCCGTCCCGGCCGGACCGCCCCACAGCCCGAATCCGACGGGAGAATCGGCGATCTCGGCGATCGCAATCTCGAACCCCCCGGCCAGCAGCCCCTTGACATACGCCTCGTCAACCGCGTCGGCCTCGTGCCAGCACGAGGCCCAATCCAGCCGTTTGGCATTCCACAAACCGGCAACCGCGGCACAGTCGGAGTTGGTGCAGGGCACGATGGTGATCATGAGAGTTGGCTCCATCTCAAGTATGGCGGCGAAGCAATGTCGGCCTCGCCCGTATTAAACCTGGCGTCGCGTTACGGCGCGCCACACGCCCGAAAGCGGCGACCGCGTCGCGCTCAGAATCGTCCAGTACGTTCCGCCGGCGTCCTCGATCGCATCGCCTTGCCGCGGCTCGACGCCATTTAAGTTCACGTCGGGCAGGTTCCAGGCCAGGTCGGTCGATTCGAGCCCGACCTGGCGGAATTCCATTTCCGCCAGGGTCAGCAGTCCGCGCTTGGCGTCCTCGACCACGACGACGCTCGTCGAGTGGAGGGTAATTGTCTCAGTGCCGTCGACTAACAAACAATCGTCCGAAACGTCGGGTTCGAAGTTCATGGCGTGTATCCTTGCGTGGGAAATTCAAACGGATCTTCCGCGGCCAATTGCCGGTTGCACCAGTCGACCCGGCGCTGCAAGTGTTCCAGGTATTCGGTCCAGTTGAACGTCTGCCCGTCCTCGGTATAGCTGGGCTTGCGCTCGGCCGAGACTTCGGCCATTTGCGCCAGCGTGTTGGCCTTGATCGTGTTGATCTGATCGAGATCGCTCATGGGTTACGTTTCCTTGTCGTCTACCGTTCTTTCCCTCTCCCCTTGTGGGAGAGGGAGGCGAGCATTCAGCGAGCCGGGCCAGGGGGACTTTCCATGGAAGCCGTTACGAACCCCGTGAGGGGCACTGGTGGCACGCGCCACCAGTGGCACCCCGTAGCTACCCAAACCCGTTCGAACGCACCCTCGACTAGCCTGTGTTTTTCGCCACGAATCGCGGATTCACGACCGCCGCGGCGCCGCGTTCGCTCGCCTTATAGCGCACCACGACGTCCTGGCTGAAGTCGGCTTCGCTGCCGGCGGCCGATTGCGTCACCGTGATCGGCCAGTTCTCCATGTAGGCGAAAGCCTTCTTGAAATCGCCCAAGAACCACCACTTCTTGGCGTCGGCCGCGGCCTGGCCCGAAGCGATGATCCGCCGATACGCCAGGCGGCTTTCCACAACCTGGTAGTTCGACAGCGGATTGACGGCCAGCGTCGTCGTCTCCGCGCTCGCGGCGGTGAATTGCACCTCGAGCGCATTGAACACGCGATGGGCGGCGTGCCGATAGGCCGGCATCACCAGCACCGTGTTGGCCGACAGCAGCACCGGCTCGCCCGTGTTCGGATCGAGAATGTCGGCAAACAACTGCTCCGCCGCGTCGACGTTCGTCCAGTCCACGAGCTCGTTCGACGTCTTGACGTTGATCCACGGCGAAGCGGCCTGATAGGTGTTGTACGAGGTGCCCTTCGACTTGTAGTTATTCGTCACGCCGATCACCAGATCCACGAGCCGCTTCTCCTTGTTCAAGCCCAAAAGCTCGCCCACGTCGGCGGCGCGGCTGAGCACCAGGTGCGTGCGGTCGAAAAAGATCGCTTCCTTCGTCACCGGCACGATGTACCCGCGCTTCGTGGTCGAGGGCGTCTCGATGTAGTCCTCGCCGAAGCCGATGCTCGGGTACGGCATGCCGGGATGAATCGGAGCATCTTCGGCCGCCAGTCCGGAAATGCCGGGAATCTTCTCGCCGTCGAGCCGGGTGGGAATCGTGTCAACCAGCTTGGAGACGACGAATGCTTCCTGCGTGTAGGCATCCATGATCTTGGAGTAGATCACCTGGCCGCTGACGTTGAGAAAGGCGGTCACGTCGACCCCGTCGCCCGCCTCGAGCAAGTGCACGCTGCCGGCCGAGCGCGGATCCATCAGGCGGACCCACTCGTGGCCGTCGGGCACAAGCCCTTCGGCCAGGTCGCGAATGCTAAAGTCCTCGGGCCGCAAGTGGCCTTGCGCGAGCGCCTCGGTCAGATGCGCGATAGTCTGCCGCGGACCGTCCAGTTCGTAGCGGCGCTTGAGTTCCCTGGTTTTGATCACGTCCTTGTCTCCTGCATAGGGTAAATGGATGTTCGATGTGAATCGATCGACGCGCCCGGGCGCACGAGCCGCCCGCGGCACCGCGAAATCTCACGCCACGGCTTGCGGCCCGGCGTGCGTCACCGTGCCGATGACGTCCACCAGCACCGACGTGCCGGCCGGATTGACGCGCTTGGCGCAATAGCCGACCGACAGTTCCGGGTTGGCCACATTGACGGCAATCACTTGCTGATTCACGAGCGCCGTCGCGCCCGCGTTGTCGTCGGCGCCGATTCGCGCGCCCACCTCGAACGTGGCCGACGCGCAGCCGAACTCGAACACGCCGCTCGTGGCCACGCGGATGTCCTGCGTGTCGCCGGCGCGCGACTGCTGCATCGCCACGCCCGCGAACTTGTCGTGAAAGGCTTCCTGCGTCGCCGCCAGGCTCGCGCCGTAGGTGAGCGCGCCGGCCGGCTTGGCGGTGGTGTCGAGGTACACCAGGTCTCCGATTTCGATCACG
>JBBDNV010000027.1:0-7410 GCA_040877415.1 Pirellulales bacterium | reverse complement strand
CGGCGACCATTTCCTCGAGCGTGGCCTTGCCGTCGGTCTCGGTGGTGTGCATGTGCAAGTCGGCGCAAAGATCGCCCAGCTCGACGAGCTTGGGCAACTGGCCTTGGTCGGCCCAGTCGAATTCGCGGCGGGCTTCGCGCAGCTCCGGCGGAATCCAGGGCAAGTCGAGCGTGGCGTAGACGTCTTCCTCGGTTCGGCCCGCGACGAGCTTTTCCTTTTTTCCCTGGACTCGGAAAACGCCGTACTCGTTGACCTTCAGCCCCCGGTCCTTGGCCCGCCCGCGCAGGATGATGTTGTGGTCTTTCGAGCCGGTGAAGTATTGCAGCGCGGCCCCAAAACTTTCGGCGGGCACGACGCGCATGTCGACTTGCAGCCCGTCGGCCAGACGAATGCTCACTTTCGTCGGCCCGCGCGCGATGACTCCGGCCGAATCGGGAAACGCGGCGAAACGGTCCATGACGACTTCGGGCTTTGACGAAACGACGAGAAAGTCCAAATCGCCGATCGTGTCCCTGCCGCGCCGGTAGCTGCCGGCCACTTCCAGTTGCTCGACGCCCTTGGAGTCGCGCATCCAGTCCTTGATTTCCTGGGCGAAGTGGTCGGCATCGGCCCAGGTCATGCGCTGGCCGACGGTTTCGGCCAGGCCGATGCCGGCGAGAATCGCCGCTTCGGTCTTGGCGGCAAAGCCTTTCAGCGTGCGCACCTTTTGGGCCTCGCAGGCGGCGCGCAGCTCGTCGAGCGTCGTGATGTTCAGCTCGTTAAACAGCGCGGCCGCTTTCTTCGGACCCATGCCGGGAATGCGCATCAGGGCCAGGACGGTCTCGGGCACCTGCGCCTGCAATTCCTCGAGCATGGGCAGCTTGCCGGTCTTGCACAGGGTGACGATCTTTTCGGCCAGGTCCTTGCCGATGCCGGGAATGTCGGTCAGCTTGCGATCCTCGTCGTTGAGGATGGCCTGCATCTGTTCGGGATAGTCGCGAATCGTCCTCGCGCCGTTGCGGTAGGCGCGCACGCGGAACGGGTTGGCATCCTGGAATTCGAGCAAATCGGCCACGAGGTCGAAAACTTCGGCGATGCGGACGTTGTTCATGGCATCCACTATAAGGAATTTTTCCGCGCTGCGAAGATTCCCCAATTTGCGGAATTCCGCCCCGAGCGCAAAACAAAACCCGCCGGCCGCCCTTGGCAGGCGACGCGGCGGGTTCGTGGGGTTTGGATTTGTCGGCGGCCGCCGCTATCGGCTGCTAGCGCGCCAGCCGTCGTTATCGTCCGAGTGTATGTCGGCCTTGGCCGGCACGACGAGCGAAGCCTGACGCACGGCCGGACCATACCGCAACGGAACTGCCGTCGTGCGATCCTGACTCTCGGGATCCGGGCCGTACGGACGCTTGCTCAGATTTGAGGTCGACGGTGGCAACAGCATCCGCGATTGCGGCTGGTTCGCGTCCAACGGCGAGCTCTCGAAAGCCTTCGGCTCTTCCGCCGCAGATGGCGCCGAATTCAGGCTCGGAGCCGGTGTCACGTTTTGCAGCGCCGTGCCCGCGGGAACCGGCGACGCCACCGGAGCCGGGCTATAGGTCGTAAGCGACGGAGCCGGCGTGTAGGTGGTCGCCGACACGGGCGTGCAGCACCGGGGAGCGGTCGAAACCACCGGCGCGTAATACGTCGCGGCCGGCACCGCCGCGCCGCAGCAAGGCTGCGCGACTGTCGCGACCACCGGACGATACGTCGTGTAGGGCACCAACCGGGCTTGCGTCACGTAGGTTGTCACCGGGCGCATCACCGTCGTCGCGCGACCGCATGGATCGCAGCACGTCGTCGGCTGATACGCCACCACCGGCGCGTTCACGTACACCGTGCGATAGCAGGTCTGCGGCATGTAATTGACCACTTGTGGCTGCGGGCAGCAGGCCGGTTGGGGCTGCGGGCAGCAGGCCGGCGCGTAGTACGTCGTCGTAGGCCTCCCGCAACAACCATCGAACAAGTGGCAAGCCCGCGCAGATGTCACGGAAACTGCCAACGATGCCACGGCGACGAGCGCGCCAAGAAAGGTTCGGCCGATCATGATCGTTCACTCCCAAGCGAAGAGTTTTTGGTCTTCGTTCTTGTTACCCGACGGTAGTCGACGATGTCAACGCGCCGCGCAACCCGCGCGATCATTTGGTCGAACTTTACGATTGGGAAAACTTGCGCCAATCGTTCGGCCGCGCGGTTTTGGTAATCTTTAGCGGCCCGCCAAGCACGCGTTAAGTGCTAGCAAAGACCGCGTCGAACATAGATGATGTGCGCGCGGCGACCAGATCGCTTGAGATAATGTAGATCACGGCGGCGCGCAGGCGCGAAAAAAACGCGGAATTATCGCTCCGGCGTCGACGCCCCAAACGGCTACAGACGTTACGCCGCGCAGACTCCGCGCAATCGTTGCCAGCAGCACGTTGGACACTTGGGACCAAGCGAAAGGCAGCGAAACCTTGCGGCCCTCGGCCGGCCCACTGCGAGGCCCCAGACCGATCGGACAGGTAGCGGGGTCCCAATTCCCCGGCCGTAAAGCCCCCCTACGGAAGCCAGCGCCCTCTTACCCGCGCGGCGCCCGCCAGCGATCGTAGAGCGCAAAGAGCGTTTCGCGAACGTTTCCGCCGCGGGCCGCGAAACATTGGGCGACAAGCTCGGGCGTGATCGGCCCGTCCTCGCCGGACAGGAGTCGGCGCACGAGGGCCTGCGCCGTTGCCGGATCGGACGCGGTTAGCAAGAGCGTCGGAAAACCGACGTCGCCGTGCGCGCTCGCCAGCAGCCCCCAACCGCGCCACCGGCATTGCGCCTTGACGAAAAAGCGGTTCAAAGCGCTCAACTGTTCGTACCCGTCGACGACGATCTGGTTGGCGCCAGCCCGCTGTGCCTGCCGAATCCAACCGGCGGGCAAGCGCCGCGCGCCGTCGTGCAAGGACACCGTCCACGATCGCCGCCCGGCCCGCGCCAGCGGCTCGGCCAACGCGGCCAGGAGCGTCGATTTTCCCGATCCGTGAGGCCCGATGATCTGGCCCCGCCAGCCCAAGCCGGCGAGCCGGCGCACCAGCCCGTCCGCGCTTTGCCCGGGCGCGAACAGGTAGGGAACCGCGCCGGGACGAACAAAACGCGTCGAGAACGGATTGGAGCGCGGCGCGTGGTCGCACGAGTCTTTCACGTTTCCACCCTTTCCGCTGGCAGCAAGGCGCCCAGTTGGAACGGCGCGTCCCGCGCGAGCTCCTTGCCGCGCGCCAGAAACACCCGCGCCCGCACGCACCAGCGAATGTTGACGATCATGCCGCTGTAGCTCAACGGGCTGTTGGGCAGCACGGTGCTGAAGCGGCGCGGCTGGCGAAAGTCAACCAGCTCTTCGTCGCTCGGCTCGACGCGCTCGAAGAAATGCACCGACATATCCTCGTCTCCTTTGCCTTCGGTGTGCCACAACACGGACAACTCAACGGCGCGGACTTCCCCGGCGGCGACCGCTTCGACGTTGAAATGCGCGGCTAGCAGCTCGCCCGGACGGTAGGCCCGCCGCGGATCTTCGAGCGACAGCTTTAAGCGCGGCTCGCTCATGGCCTGGCCTCGCCGTTGACATCGGGGTTGACGACGATCTGGAACTCGCGCTGGTAATCGGGCCAGTTGTTCACGCTGCCCTTGACGATCAGCTTCCAGCTCACTTCGTTGTGATCGGTTAGAAACGAGTGCATGGCCCCCTGTGGCACGCAAACCTGGCAGCGGCTTTCGAACGGCAGGCCCTGCAGGATTTGAAAACTCTCGCGGACGAAGCAGCGCGCTTGGTAAACGCGCTGCGTCTCGGTGCGGGTGTCGGTCCCCTGGCGAAAGGTGGCTCGCTCGTCGCAGGCCACCCACACCTCGAGCGAACGCATCGTCAGGCGGCCGGCTTGCGACAAGAACAGCTCGTACAGCCTTCCCGGCACCAGCGGATGGTCGGAAATCTCGATCCGCGTCGGGCCCACGCCCGTTATGACCAAGATCTGCCGCACCAGGTACACTGCTAGCGCGATGCCGGCGGCGACGAACGGGATCAACGAGACGATCAGCACCCAATCCGGTTCGCTCCGAGCGAGACCGCGCGCGGCCGCCACGACGAGAATCGCCACCAGCGCGTTCCACGACGCGCAGGCCGCCGCGGCCGCGAACAGCTTCCACCCCGCCGTGGTGGATATCGGCAGCCGGTAGGCCAGCGTCGTGCCGGGACTGTTGGTGAAATGGTCGTCGGCCGGCACGGTCGGAAAATGGCGCTCGCTGTGCTCGACCTCGAACAGGTCCAAGTGGGCCGCCCGCTGGTCCAGCACGCTGCGGCGCTCGTCCGAGGCGTTCCAATGCACCAGCGTATAGATCATCCGCCCGCCGCCGATGATCATGAACGACAGCGGAATCAACAGCGTCACGTACAGCCAGCCGCTGTAACCCTGCACGAGCACCACGCGGCCGGGATCGATCGGGTCGTACCAGCACGGATACTGCTTGTCGATTTCGAAGCCGTCGAGGATCGCTTTGACCTGCGCTTCGTCCTGCGAATAGAGGTTGGTGACGTCGTACACGCCGTCGGCGACGTAGGCGTGCCCGTCCGCTTCGTACCGCACGCGGAGCTCGGGCCGGAACTGGGCCGGCTCGACTTCGGTCGCCGGCTTGCCGCCCACCCGTTTGGCGATCACCACGCACGTGGCCGGCTCGAACTGCCGGTTGGCCCGCCACTCGGGCCACACCAGGGCCACGAGCATATAGGCGAAAGCGGCGCACCCGACTGCAAAGAAGATGCCGAAAAACAACGCTTCGCCGGCGTCGCCAACCGTCTTCGAGCCGGTGCGCCGGTTGCCGCGTTTTTTCTCGTAAAGCCTGAAAAAGCGAGACACGCCGACAACCCTTTCGACGCGGCATAGCGAGGTGGGACCAGGGGCCGCGCGCAAACCGCCCGGACGCGCGACCGCACAAAGCCCGCTCTCCCGGCGGGCGCGAGACGCATTATAATCGTTTCGCAGCTCGGGCCGCCGTGCGCCCTCGGCCGCGCAACGACCGCCCATTGTGACCTTCCGCCGCCAAAAGGACAACGGGATGAACATGCCACGACCGACGCCGCGGCTCGAAAGGCGGGGGGCCGTTGTTTTCAACTGCCCGCTTGTGGTTGCCGCGGCCTTTGTTTTCGCGGCCGGCGTTTTCGCGGCCGCTTCGGCCTGGGGCGGCGACTGGCCCCAGATTCTCGGTCCGCACCGCAACGGCAAGGCCGACGGCGAACGGCTGGCTGCCTGGCCCGCCGCCGGACCGCGCACCGTGTGGCAGCGCGGCGTCGGCAGCGGCTTTGCCGGTCTGGCGGTCGTCGGGAACCGCGCCGTCCTGTTTCACCGCGTCGACAACCAATTGATCGCCGAAGCCCTCGACTCCGCCACGGGCAAGCCGCGGTGGAAAGTCACGTTCGAGACGAACTTCCGAGGTTCGATCTCGCCCGACGACGGACCGCGCTGCGTGCCCATCATCCACGATGGCCGGGTCTACCTGTTGGGTCCGGGCGGGGAACTGGCCTGCGTCACCCTGGACACCGGAAAGAAAGTCTGGTTGCGGCAGGTCTACCGGGAATTCGAGGCGCCCGACGGTTATTTCGGCGCCGGCTCCAGCCCGATCGTGGAAGGCGACAAACTGCTCTCGAACGTGGGCGGTCGCGGCGGGGCGGGGCTGGTGGCCTTTGCGCTTTCCGACGGCAAGACCATCTGGCAAGCGACCGACGAAGCGGCCAGCTATTCTTCACCCACCGCCGCCACGATCGACGGCGTGCGCCACGTGGTGTTCGTCACGCGGCTGAGCGTCGTCTCGGTCGATCCAGAGCAGGGCTCCGTGCGGTTTCGATTTCCCTTCGGCGCGCGCGGTCCGACCGTCAACGCCGCGAACCCGCTGATCCTGGGCGATCACGTGCTCGTCTCGGCCAGTTACGGCGTGGGCGCCCAGTGGGCCAAAATCGAAGCGCGCCGCGCGACGGCCGTCTGGCAAAGCGACGACGTGATGTCAAGCCAGTACACCACCTGCGTGGAGAAAGACGGCGTGCTCTACGGCATCGACGGCCGCCAGGACGTGGGCATCGCCCGCTTGCGCGCGTTCGACCCTGCGACCGGCAAGATCCACTGGACCCAAGAGGGATTCGGCACCGGCAATCTGATTCTGGCCGACGACAAGTTATTGATCATGAAAACCGACGGCGAGCTGATCCTGGCCGACCCCTCGCCGGAAGCCTATCGCCCGCTGGCCAGCGGGCAACTGTTCGAGGGCACCGTGCAGGCCTTGCCCACTCTGTCGAACGGCCTGTTTTTTGCCCGCGACACGAAGACGCTCAAATGCGTGGCGGTCGGCAAGACGCTCCCGCACTAACGCGACGCGCGAGCGAGGGAGGGAGGGAGGGAGGGAGGGAAGGAAGGAAGGGAGATCCAGCCCGTAGCGCGGCGCAAGACGCACGGGTGGACAAGCCACCCGTGGCACCACGGAAGATATCAGCCCGAAGCGCGAGCGAGGGAGAAACACGCCGGATCCATCCATTCGACCGTCGCTCGCGCTTTCGGGCTGCTGCGCCCGCGCCGCGATAACCTCAAGCATCCCGGAGGTGCTAAGCGTTCACGACCTCGCGCTTCGCGCGGCGATAAAAGCCGACGCTTTCCAGGGCCTTGTACACCTCTTCGAGCGTTTTCTCGCCGAAATTGGAAATGCTCAGCAAGTCCTCGCGCGTACATTGCAAAAGATCGTTGACGGTGAAAATCCCCCGTTCCTCAAGGCAATTGGTGGTGCGCACCGAAAGACCGATTTCGGCCGTGCTCATCTCCAGCCGGGCGGTGAGATCTTCGGCGTGCGTGTCAAACTTGGGCAACGGAATGCGAGTCATCGGGCTCCCTCCCTCAATTTGAAATGAAATCAATTTCCCGGCAGCGTGCATGGATCTTTTGCCGGACGACCACTCCTGATTGGCCGCATGTTGGCGCACAATATAACAACTTAGATGGAAAATGGTATGGATTGGGTAAAATATTTGGGCCGTTTTTGCGCGCCGCATGCTAGCATGCAAGCAGCCGCTGGCGCGTGCTCGCACCTGGCCAAGCGAAAGCGTTGGAACACCAACTCAACGCGCCAGAACGTTCTCGAAGTACCGGCGAGCGACGTGCCGTAAGCCTCTCCCTCGACGGGAGTGAACCCGGGTGAGGGTGGATGCTTTTGGGAGCACTCGCTGGCGGCCGTATAGAATTCATCGTGGCTATTCGATCTCGCGCCCAGGAACCGACCTCCATTGTCGAACAAATTGTCGAGCAAACTGTCGAGCAAACTGCTGGACGAGCTCACTCCCGCCCAGCGCGAGGCCGTTGAACACACGGACGGCCCGCTGTTGATTCTGGCCGGGCCGGGCAGCGG
>JBBDNV010000026.1:0-38440 GCA_040877415.1 Pirellulales bacterium | reverse complement strand
AGACCGAGCGGCTGTGGCAGAAGATGTATCGCCGCACGATGTACTTCGGCCGCACGAGCGTCGGCATCGCCGCCATGGCCGCGGTCGACATGGCTCTCTGGGATTTGAAGGGCAAACACTACGGCGAGCCGATCCACCGCCTGTTGGGCGGCAAGCAGCACGAGAAGATCGAGGCCTATGCCTCGATTCTGTTCGGCCGCGACGGCCGCGAGACGGCCGACATTGCAAGGCGCTGGCGCGAGGCGGGCTACCAGGCCGTCAAATTCGGCTGGGAGCCAATGGGCCAATGCGAATCGTTGGACATCGAGCTGGTGCGGGGTGCCCGCGACGGGCTCGGCGAGGCAGCGCTGCTGGTGGACGCCGGCTGCGTGTGGGACGCGCGCACCGCCCTGCGGCGGGCAAATGCCTTTGCCGGGTTCGATATCGAGTGGCTCGAGGAACCGCTGCGCCAGCACGACATCGACGGTTACGTGTGGCTGCGCGACCGTTCGCCCGTGCCGATTGCCGCGGGCGAAGGGGAATGCGGCCGCGAGGCGTTCCGGCCGTGGATCGACCGCCATGCGCTCGACGTGTATCAGGTCGACCTTTCGCGCTGCGGGTTTACCGACGCGGCGTACATTCGCGCGCGGGTCGAAGAGCGCGGGGGCCGGTTGTGCAACCATTGTTACACGAGCCCGCTGACGGCGGCGGCCAGCCTGCATTGGCTCTGCACGTGCCGCGACGCCTTCCTGTTCGAAGATTGCGTGGAGGATTCGCCGCTGCGGCACGAGCTGACCGTACAGAAGGTGCAAGCCACCGACGGCTATATCACCGTGCCCGACCGCCCGGGGTTGGGCGTGACGCTCAATGAGGATTTTGTTCGGGCGCATTTGGTTTCGGAGTCAGCTTAAATCAGCAAGCAGCCCCCATTTCGTTAATAACAAACCCGTCCAGCTTTCGTCCCTTGCCAGGTAGTTCAGCGGCGACGTGTCGGAGACGACAATCATTCGCCAATCCGCTCACGAAGGCCAGTTAATTTGTCAGGGCAAGCCCTGACCTACCATCATGCACGTTGATTTTCCGCAGACGTTTTGCTTGGGCGCGGCGGCGCGGCGCGATATTACGCCGCCGGTGGGCATCTATCACCGCATGTGGGGCGCGGCGACTCACGATCGGTCGACCGGCGTTCACCGGCCGCTAACCGCCACGGCGCTAGCGCTGGCTCCCGAGACGGAGCACAACACGCCGGGCGGCGACGTCGCGCAAAGGGCTCAGGTTGTGGTGGCGGTCGATCACTGCCTGCTGTGGAGCGATGAAATGGACGCCCTGCGCGCGGCGGTTTGCCGCAAAAGCGGGCTAGAGCTCGACCAGTTGCACGTCGCGCTTTCCCACACGCACGCGGCGGGCCTGATGGACCCGGGGCGAGCAAGTCTGCCGGGCGGCGAATTGATCGCCCCATATCTTGATTTGCTCGCCGAGCGAATCGGCGAGGCCGCGAGCGAAGCGCTTGGCTTGCTGCGACCGGTGCGAATTGTCTACGGCGCGGGTCGATGCGCGCTGGCGGCTCACCGCGACTTTTGGGACGCCGAAAACGGATGGTTCGTCTGCGGCTACAATCCCGGCGGCCCGGCGGACGACACGGTGCTCGTGGCCCGGATTGCCGACGAGCAATCGCGCATGGTCGCCACGGTGGTCAATTACGCCTGCCACGCGACAACGCTGGCCTGGGACAATACTCTTTTGAGTCCCGACTACGTCGGCGCGATGCGCGAGCTGGTCGAAAATGCGACCGGCGCCCCGTGCGTGTTTCTGCAGGGCGCGTCGGGCGATCTGGGCCCGCGGCGGGGATACGTCGGCGACGTGGCCGTGGCCGATCGCAACGGCCGGGAGTTGGGCTACGCGGCGCTAGCGGCGCTGGAATCGCTGGGCCCGCCCGGCACGCGCTTCGAATATACCGGCCCGGTTGTTTCCGGCGCCACGCTGGGAACGTGGGATTACCGGCCGCTCGAGCCCGACAAGCTGTGCGAAAAATACCGCTGGCACAGCGCGCAATGGAAAGTCGAGCTGCCGTATCGGGCCGATCTGCCGAACCGCGAGGAGACCGAATCGCAACTCATTCATTGGCAGCAGGAGGAACAAGCGGCGATTGCCCGCGGCGAAGTGGCGCAGGCGCGCGACTGCCGCGCTGGGGCCGAGCGCATGATGCGCCAATTGAGCCGTCTGCGCTCGCTGCCGGCCGGTGATTCGCTGGGCGTGCCGGTTTCGGTGTGGCGAGTCGGCGATGCTTTTTGGGTGCTTATCGCGGGTGAATACTACAACCTGTTGCAACGTTCGTTGCGCAAGAGATTTCCAGAACACCCTATCGTGATCGCCACCGTGACCGACGGCTGGCGCCCCGGCTACGTGCCAACAGCCGACACGTACGGCAAAGGAATCTACCAGGAATCGATCGCCATTGTCTCGCCCGGTTCGCTCGAGAAGCTGATCGAGGTGGTGGGCGATCAGCTTGCGGCGTTGCGTAGCCGTTGATGGTGTTCCCCTCTCCCACGAGGGGAGAGGGAATCACGCCAATACCTCTTTGACTACGGCCCCGGCCACGTCGGTCAGGCGGAAATCGCGGCCGTTGTGGCGGTAGGTGAGCTTCTCGTGGTTGATGCCCAACAGGTGCAAGATCGTGGCGTGCAGGTCGTTGATGCTGACGCGATCCACGACGGCTTTGTGGCCGATCTCGTCGGTTGCGCCGTAGTGGACGCCGCCTTTGACGCCGCCGCCGGCCAGCCAGGTTGTGAAAGCGTGCGGATTGTGGTCGCGGCCGGTCCCGCCCTTCTGCACAATCGGCAGACGGCCGAACTCGCCGCACCAGATGATGAGCGTCGATTCCAAGAGGCCGCGCTGCGCGAGATCGGTCAACAGCCCGCCGATCGGCGTGTCGGTTTCGCCGGCAAACTGGGTGTGATTGTCCTTGATGTTCTGGTGCCCGTCCCAACTGCGCTCGTTTTCCATCCCGCCCGAGTAGATCTGCACGAAGCGCACGCCGCGTTCGACGAGCCGCCGGGCGGTGAGCACCTGTTTGGCGAAATGCTTGCACTTCGGGTTGTCGATGCCATAGAGCTCGCGGACGTGGGCCGGCTCGTCATCGATGTTCAGTGCCTCGGGCGCGGCCATTTGCATGCGGTAGGCCAGCTCAAAGCTTTCGATGCGTGCCGCCAGGTCGGCTTCGTCCGACTGGGGATGATGCTTGTTGAGCCGCCGCAGCAGATCGAGCTGGGCCAATTGCTCCTGGTCGGTCATTGCGGCGCGGCGATAGAGATTGTTGATCGGCGCGCCTTGGGCATTGAGCGCGGTGCCCTGGAAAACGCCGGGCAGAAAGCCCGTGCCCCAGTTCTGGGCGTGACCCTTGGGCAACCCGCGGCCGAGCGTGTCGTACATGACGATGAAGCCCGGCAGGTTGCGGTTTTCGCTCCCCAGCCCGTAGGTAACCCACGCGCCCGCGCACGGGAACCCCATGCGGTTCATGCCGGTGTTGATTTGAAACAGGGCCGGCGAGTGATTGTTGGTCTGGGTGAAACAGGAGTGGATGAACGCCATCCGGTCGACGTGCTCGGCCATCCTGGGGAAGATTTCCGAGACCCAGGCACCCGACTGCCCGTGTTGGGCGAACCTAAACGGCGTCTTCATCAGCGGTCCGACCTGATCGGTGAAGAAGCCGGTGTTCTTGTCAAAACCCTCGAGCTCCTGGCCGTCGCGTTTGGCCAGCTCGGGCTTGTAGTCCCACGTGTCGACCTGGCTGGGTCCGCCGTTCATGAACAGCCAGATCACGCTCTTGGCCTTGGCCGGAAAATGCGACGCGCGGGGAGCCAGTGGGTTCATGCGCACTTCCGCCGGCGCCGCCTCGGCCGCGGGCAAGAGCAAACCCTGGTCTTCCAAGAGCGCCGCCAGCGCCACCAGTCCACAGCCCGAACCGGTCCGCCGCAAAAACTCCCGGCGCGAAGCGAAGACCGACGGCGGCGAGGCGAACAGCGGAAGATTCATGGTGGGGGTTGGGGTTGGGAAACTCAAACGTTTAGCTCGGAGGCATCGCCGACAAGCATGGAAGATCAATCGATGTAGATAAACTCGTTCAAACCGAACAAGACCTGGCAAAAGTCGGCCATGGCCTGCTCGGACGGGTTTTCGTTTTTGGCCGCCTGATAATGCTCGGTGGCCCGGTTGATAAAGTCGATCGAATCGGCCAGCTCCGTCTCGTCGGGCGGGCGCGCAATCGCAATCAAGTAGCCGCGCTGGACGGCCTCTTCGGGTTTGGTCGCTTCGCCGGACATCAGGCGCCGGGCAAAAGCGCGGGCATAGGTCTGGACCTGCTCGCTATTGAGCATCGCCAGGGCCTGTGGAGCGACGATGGTCGTGGCGCGAAGCCCGAGGCCCGTGAGCGAATCGGGGGCGTCGAAGAGCATCATGCTGGGGACCAATTGACTGCGCTTGACGGTGAAATAGATGCTGCGGCGCTTGTGCGATTCGTCGAGCGTGCCGGGGCCGAACATCCGCTCGTCCAACAGCCCGCTTGCGGCCAACATGCCGTCCCGGACCGCTTCGGCTTCCAGCCGCTGCCGAGCGCGCCGCCACAGCAGCCGGTTGTCGGGATCGACGGCCGAGCGCGCCAGGTCCGAATCGCTGGTCTCGAGGTAGACGGCGCTTGTCATGATCAGCTTGTGCATTGCCTTGAGCCGCCAGCCCGATTCGATCAGATGCCCGGCCAGGTAGTCGAGCAGTTCAGGATGCGTGGGACGCTCGCCGGCGGAGCCGAAATCGCTGGGAGTGGCCACGATGCCGCTTGCCAGGTGGTGTTGCCACAGGCGATTGACAATGACGCGCGCCAGCAGTCGGCCGGCGCCCCCTTCGGCGTCGGTGATCCAATTGGCAAGGGCGCGGCGGCGATACGACGTCCGCCAACCGTCGGGCGGGGATTGCTGCCAATGTTTTGCGCCGTCGGGCACGGTCATCAACACTTGCAAAAAGCTCGGCTCGGCGGCGGCCAGCTTCTGATTCAGGTCGCCCCGCTTGAGGTAAAAGGTCTTGTCGAAGAAGTCGGCCCCCTGGGTGCGCAAGCGGACCGCCGGCAGCCCCTCGGTGGAGATCATCACCTTGGTGAGCTTGGGCTTCGGCGTCCGTTTGAGATGGTCGATCACGGCCGAATTAAGTTTTTGCCACTCGGGATCGCGCGGCCGATACCAGGCCAGCAAAACGGCCCGCTCGTCGTCGCTGCGATCGGCGGGCGGCGTGGCCAGCGCGGAATTGACCTTTTCGACTTCGGCCTGGGGAGCTTCGTCGCCATCGGGCCTGGCCGCTGCCGTTTCGGTGCTCAGCGCCAGTCGCAAGCGGCCCAGATTGTGCCCCGTGTTGTTCTCGAATTTGAGGATGAAAGTGAGCGTCGTCACCTCTGGATTCGCCAGCGGCGTTTCCAGCGCGAAGGAGGCGGCGTGGTTCCGGCCGATTTGGCCGTCGACCGCCCAGGCGGACTTCTTGTTGTCGTCGATCGTGGACGCGATCGGCAGGCCCTGTTGTTCGAAGGTCACCTTCGGATTGACGAGTTTCACCGGGGCGCCGGGGCCGGACGTTCCGGCGGGCGCGGCCCAAAGCTGGAAATCCGATAGCGCGAAATTGCCGTTGTCCGCCCGCCCCGGCCCACCCTTGGGCAACGATTCGTCGGCCAACGCTTCGAGCCGCACGGCGGTGATGCCCTTGACCGTGGTCGGCACGACGATCGTGTAGACGTCGTGCGACGCGTTCGTGCCGCTGACCAGAAGCGACCGGTCGTCCCGCTTCTCAAACTTGGCGCCGCCGTCGGACTTCGTGTCGGCCGGATCGAGTACGAGCCACGTCGGCATCACGTTCTTGACGCCGCCCGCCAGCCACGTTTCAAACCGGCTGGCCAACTGCTCATTTTCGAATTTTTGCAGTTGGGCGGCCAGCGGCGCGTGCGCCTCGTCAAATTCCGCCTTTTCTTGCTGGTACACCTGGGGATGAAAATCGAGATCGACTTCGCTGCGCACGGTCGTGGTGAAGGTGGAAACGAGCCGGTAGTAGTCGGCCTGCGGGATGGGATCGAACTTGTGATCGTGGCAGCGGGCGCAGCCGATGGTCAAGCCGAGCATCGCGGTGCCGAGCGTGGCCGCCATGTCGTCGAGCTCGTCGTAGCGCTCTTTTTCAACCTGGTTGGCCGTGATTTGCGTGGCGTGCGTGCCCGCGCCCAGAAATCCGGTCGCCATGAGCGCAAAATTGTTGTCGGGCTCGAACTCGTCGCCCGCGATCTGCAGGCGGACGAACCGGTCGTAGGGCATGTCGTCGTTGAGGGCCTGGATGACGAAATCGCGAAAGTGATAGGCGCTCGGGCGGTCGTCATCCTGCTCGTAGCCGTGGCTCTCGGCAAAGCGGGCCAGATCGAGCCAATGCCGCCCCCACCGCTCACCGTAATGCGGGCTCGTAAGCAGCCGGTCGACCATCCGGTCGTAAGCGTCCGACGCCTCGTCCGCGACAAACGCCTCGACTTCCTCGGGCGTTGGGGGCAGGCCGATCAGGTCGAAATAAGCGCGGCGAATCAGCTTGCGCCGATCGGCCGGCCCGTTGGGCACGAGTCCCGCGGCCTCGAGCCGCGCAAGCACAAAATGGTCCACGCTCGTGCGGCACCAGGCCCCGCCTTGCACGTTCGGCACGTCGGGTTTCACCAACGGCTGAAACGACCAGAACCGCCGATCCTGGTCGCTGACGGTTTTGGAGACCATTTCGCCCGCCACGTCGACCAGCGGCGCGTCGTATGCGGCGCCACCGGCAATCCAGGCGGAAATCTGCTCGATCGCCCGCTCGGGCAGCTTGGCGGCGTCCTCGGGCATGTTCGGCTCATCCTCATGACGGATGAGCTTGACCAGCAGGCTCTCTTCGGGCTTGCCGACGACAACGACCGCGCCGAGCTCGCCGCCTTTCAACAGTCCTTCGCGCGTGGACATGTCGAACTCGCCGTGCGTTTCCTTGCCGCCGTGGCATTTCAGACAATGCTCGGCCAAGAGCGAGCGCACGTGAGTTTTGAACAGCTCCATGCTGGCGGCCATTTGCTCGGCATGGTCGGCCGCGACGTCGCCGGCCCAAGTCGGGCCCGAAAAGCCAATGAGCAGAAGAACCGCCAGGACGACTTGGCCCCAAGGATGCGCCGCCACAGTCGACCGTTTGCGGCGGCGAGCGGTTCGAGAGAACGTCGGGAAACGCGCCATAGGACGCCTTTGGGAGGGACAACAAGCAGGCAGGCCCAGGTCCCATTTCCCCTCAAGCCAGCCCCGATGTCAAGGGGCCGCGGTTGCGCGTGCGAGCTGCGCAGCGATCCACGCGAGCGGGGGTGGGAGGCGCGAAGGGGTCGGGAGTTGGTTTCGCGCTTTGGTCTAAACGTCAGCGCGAGGGAAAGTTACGCGAATCCCAACGGCGACGTCATGGTCCGGCGGCGCGTGCCTACAGTTTGTATTCTTCTCGAAATCGATCGATATCTTCCAGCTTGCCCATGGCGATGATCGTATCGCCGGACTGGAAAACGAGTTCGGCGGCCGGGTTGAAAGTCATGGCGCCCTCTGCCTGTTTGACCGCGACCACCAACAGGCCGCTGCGGGTGCGTGTCTGCGCTTCGGCAATCGACTTGCCGATCAAGGGGCTGGCGGCGGCCACCAGGATTTCATCGACTTCGACGTCCAGCACGCTTTGCCCGGCCACCAATTCCATGAGCTCGATCGTCGAGGGTCGCGTGATCATGGCGGCCATCCGCAGGGCGCCGATCGCGGCCGGCAGGACGACGCGGTCGGCACCGGCCTGCAGCAGCTTTTTTTCCGTGGTCTGGTATTCTCCGCGGGCGATGATTTGCAGGTTGCGATTGAGATCGCGTGAGGTGAGCGTGATGAACACGTTGGCCGCGTCGTTCGGCAGCGCGGTCACGATGGCGCGCGCCCGCTCGACGCCCACCGATTGGAGCACGGCCTCCTCGGTGGCATCGCCCAACAGCACGAGATAACCCTGGTCCTGCGCGTCGGTGATGGCCTCGGCGCTACGGTCGACCACGACGAAGGCCTGCTTCTTTGCCGCCAGCTCGCGCGCCAGAATCCGTCCGATGCGGCCGTAGCCGCAGAGGATGACGTGGCCGGAGAGCTTTTCGATGGCGCGGGTGGTGCGCCCGAGCCTGAGCGTGTGTTCGAGTTCCCCTTCCATCGTCATTTGGATGAACCCTCCAAACGTAAAAACCGCGGCCGAGATGCCGAACACGATGACGCAGATGGTCAACAGTTGTTCGCCGACGGAGAGCGTGCTGGCCTCGCCGTAACCGACCGTCGAAATAGTGATGACGACCATGTAGACGGCATCGAGCCAGCTTCGGTCGGCGACACGATAGCCGACGACCGCCGCGACGAACAGAGCACACAGCACGATCGCGCCCCGCCGCACGCGCTGGAGCGAGTTTTTCATGTGTGGTAGTCGGCGTTGAGCCGTATGTATTCCGCCGTCAAATCGGTGGTCCAGAAGCGCACTTTGGCATCCCCCTCGGAAAACCGCAAGACCACGTGCGTCTCGCGGTTTTCGCGGATCGACGCACTCGCACGCGCGGCGTCGAACTCGACCGGCGCGCCGCGCCGGTAGAGCGCAAAATTATTGATCGACAAATCGACGCCGGCCGGATCGAACTCGATGCCCGCGTAGCCGGCCGCCGAAACGATCCGCCCCCAGTTGGGATCGGCGCCTGCGACCGCCGTTTTCACTAGCACGCTGTTGGCCACGGTGCGCGCGATTTGGCGCGCCGCGGCAAACGTGGCGCAGCCTTCGACGTCGAGCGTCACCAGGTGCGTGACCCCTTCGCCGTCGGCGACAATGGCCCGCGCCAGCTCGCCGCACGTTTGCATAAGAGCGTCGCGAAACGTCTTCAAATCGCCGCCCGAAAGGGGCCCGCCGCCGGCGGCCCCGTTGGCCAACAGCAGCACCGTGTCGTTGGTGCTCATGTGGCCTTCGACGCTGATGCAGTTGAATGATTCGTCGACGACCTCGCGCAGTATTTCCTGCGCGCCGGCCACCTCGAGCGCAGCGTCGGTGAGGACGAGTCCCAGCATGGTGGCCATGTGGGGTCCGATCATCGCGGCGCCTTTCGCCATGCCGGTGATTTGCACCCGGCGGCCCGCGACGTTCAACTGCCGGCCGGAAAGCTTGTGCACGGTGTCGGTGGTCATCATGCCTTGCGCGGCGGCCACGAGCGATTCTTCGCCGCTACCCAGCGATTCGGCCGCGCGGCTGATTCCGGCGGTGATTTTGTCCATGGGCAGAAACGCGCCGATGACGCCCGTGCTCATCACGAGCGCCTGTTTCTCCTCGGCACCGCAAGCCAGGGCGGCGGCACGCGCCATTTGCCGGGCATCGGCCAACCCGCGCTCGCCGGTGCAGGCGTTGGCATTGCCGGAATTGATGACGACCGCGCGGACGTCGGCGGCCGGGGTGCGAGAGCGATTGAGCGCCACGGAGGCGGCGAACACCCGATTCTGTGTATACACTCCCGCCGCAACCGCCGGAGGGTCGGAGACGACGAGCGCGAGGTCGAGCTTCGACGCGTTCCGCTTCACGCCCGAGTGGACGCCCGCCAGACGAAAACCCTTTGGAACGGAGATGGACATGGTCAATGCTTGATTGGAGTTGGAAACGAAACGATGGATCGCGATCGCTACAGCGCCGTCGTTTCCGCGAACCCGCACATCAGGTTGAAGTTCTGCACGGCGGCGCCGGATGCTCCTTTCACCAGATTATCGAGACAACTAATCGTGATCAGCCGCCCGCGCACGACGCGGGCCGTGATGTCGCAAAAGTTCGTGCCGGTGGTGTCTTTCGTGCCGGGCAGGTGATTGACGACGCGGACAAACGGCTCGTCGCCGTAAAACTCGCGGATCGTTGCCAGCGCTTTCTCTTCGCTCAGCTCGGCCAGCGGCCGCGTGTACGAGGTCGACAAAATGCCGCGGTCCATCGGCACCAGGTGCGGCGTGAAAATCACTTCCACGGCGCGGCCGGCCGCTTTGCCGAGGATCTGCTCGATTTCGGGCGTGTGCCGGTGCCGGCCGACGTTATACGCCGAGACGCTTTCGTTGCACTCGGCGAAATGGGTGGTCAACTTGGGCGTGCGGCCGGCGCCCGAGAGGCCGCTTTTCGAGTCGATGATGATTTCGCGCGGGGCGATCAGCCCGGCCTTCAGCAAGGGCGCCAGCGGCAGGATGGCCGACGTCGGATAGCAGCCGGGATTGGCCACGAGTCGGGCTGCGCGGATTTCCTCGCGGAAAAGCTCCGGCAGCCCGTAGGTGACTTTGCCCAGGCGCGCCGCGTCGCCGTGTTTCTGGCCGTACCACTCGGCATAGACTTCGGCGCTGTCGAGCCGATAGTCGGCGCTCAAGTCGACCACCTTCAGACCGGCGTCGAGCAACTTGGGCACGAGCACCGCGGTCACGCCGTGCGGCAGGCAACTGAACGCCACGTCGCTGCGGGCGGCGATTTCGGCCGGCCCCAGGTCGGCCATCTGCAAATCGATGCGGCCGGCCAATTGCGGATGCACGCTGGCAACGTGCGGACTCCCCTCGCTGCGGCTGGTGAGCGCGGTGATCTCCACCTCCGGATGCCGCAACAGGATCTTGATCAGCTCCAGGGCCGTGTAGCCCGTGGCTCCGATGATGGCGACGCGGATCATCGAGTCCTCAGCGAAAAAACAGGCGAATCCTGGACTCCGCTGGCCCCATGTGGGAGAGGAGTCGGGCGTGGCGCGGGACACCTTCTTCCGACGCGGCAGTATATCGAAACGGCCCCCCATCCGCCACGGCACGGGACGTTGCGCACGCACGTGATTAGGATGACACACCGGCTTGCCGGTGGTTCACCGTGCGAACGCAAGGACTGCTTCGACGGCGGGTCAAATCGGCGCGGCGCCCGGGGGTTCGCGGAATTCACTCGCCTTTTCGCCAGCCGGTGGCGTCGATCCGCCGGAACTCGGCTTTGACGTCGTCCCCGTCGAAGAACGACAGCCAGCCCTTGATGCGTCGCGTCTGGCCGGGCGCGCAATCGGGGAATTTGGGATCGGAATGCAAACAGGGGCACGGTGCGTTGGCCCACGTGCGATGACACGGGACCCAGGCGGCGATCACCCAGTGGCGTCCGTCGCGCGAACGGCAGGCGGCATAGGGGGCGTCGAACACTTTGTTGTCCGCGGTCTGATCCTCGAACCCGGCGGCGCCTTTGAGCATGATGCAGTTCTGCACGCGCAGGTCGCTCAGTGTCTCCTGCGTGCCGTTGGCAAGCCACATTTCCATCCGCACGGCCGTGGCCGTGGGAGTCACCTTCGTGCCGAAGCGGATTCCGTTCGGCAAGGCGCGCTCGAAATCCAGGACGCCGCCCGCGCGGCGATTCCACTCCAGCTTCGCGAGCTCGACGTTTTGCTTCGTCCACACGGTCGGCACGTGCGTGTGAGCCAGGTAAGTCAGACCGAGATTCGACCAGATGGCCTCCGGCACGTCGGCCACTACGTAACTGGTGTCGTCCCAGGGCGTAAAGACGCTGATCTTGGTTTCGCGCTGTGGCCGGATCGCCCCGTCGAGAAACCCGATCCGCGGATGCCGCCCGCCGGGATAGGGAAGCACGACCAGCGGTTCGCCGGTCTTTCGCGGGCGATGCGCGCCGGGGACGATGTTGAACCGCTTCAGGGCCGCGGTGATTTCGCCGCCGGCCAGGCCGGTGGCCCTGTGGACTTCGTCAATCGTGAAGCGGTGATACGCGACCATGTTCTCGAGCCATTCGCGCAGCTCGGCGTCGCCGGACGGGGGGCGAAACTCCCGGGCTTCGACCGCGGCTGCGGCGTCAGACGCCTTGTCGGCGGCCCGCACGGCGCCAGGCGCCGAACAACACGCGAGCAGCAGAAGAGTCCACAGCCATCGAGCAGGCATGAATCACGTCGCTCTCATCCGGTAACCAACCGCCCCCTCGTCAGCGGTTTGCGAAGCAGTAGAGCGCGCTTGCCGTGCGCAGGTAAATCCGACCGTCGGAGAGAACCGGCGTCGCCGCGATGCGCTCGCCGAAGTCGTGCGACGAGATGATTTCCAGTCGCGGTGGGGCGCGCAAGACCGTCACCACGCCGTCGACGCTGGCGACGTAGATTTTGTCGTCGCCGGCCACGGGCGAAGAGTAATAGCGCGCCGCGTCGCGGGCCCGTATTTGCTTCGTCAGTTTGCCATCGGCCGCCGTCAGCGTCGTGATGATGCCGCCGTCCTTGACCAGCACGACCTGATCGCGATACACGAGCGGGCTGGCCACGTAGGGGATGCCGCGGTTGTACTCCCAGGCCGTCCGCGGAGTGCCGCCCGAGGGATCGGGGCGCAGGGCCACGACGGCGTTTTGTGCGAGCTCAAAAATCCTGGCGTACTTGCCCCACTCGACTACGTCGAGCGTCTGGTTGCCGTCGAGATCGATGCGGAAAAACCGCGAGCGGACTTCGCCGGCCGGAAGCTCCTCGCCCTGGAGCCGGCTGTCCTTGTTCTTGTCCCACAGCGAAAGCGCGGTCTCCCAGGGCTCCATTGCGATCCGGGCGTCGCTGTCGCCGCCGGGCGACCAGGTGGCGACGTACAGCGTGTCGCCGGCCACGACCGGAGTGGTGTTGACGATGCGGGCAAACCCATCGACCGACCACAGCGGGACGCCGGAGTCGAGATCGTAGGCCACGAGCTGCAGCGAGCCGGCCACGACGAGCTGCGTTCGGCCCCCGGTTTTCCACACTACGGGCGTGGCATAGCTGCGGGTGAATCCTTCGCGCGACGTCTGCCAGAGCGTTTCGCCGTTGTCCTGGCGCACGGCGATCACGAAGCTGTCCAGGTCGTGGTCTTCGCTCAGAATGATCTTGCCGTCGGCCAGGATCGGCGAGCTGGCCGACCCGAACTCGTCGCGGAAGGGCCCCAGCTTTTTCGTCCACAGCGGCTTGCCCTCCAGATCGTAGCACAACAGTCCGTAACTGCCGAAAAAGGCGAACACCCGCTGGCCCTCGCAGGCCACGGTCGCATCGGCGGGGCTCCCCTCGTTGTGGACCTTTTCAAGGGCCTCGACGCGGATGCCGTGGCGCCACAGCTCCTTGCCGGTGTCGCGATCGAGACACAAGGTCAAAAGCTCCTGGCCCTCGTGCGCGGTGAGAAAGATGCGGTTGCCCACGATCGTCGGCGTGGAATTCCCGTTCGGCAGCGATTGCTTCCAGATCGCCTGCCGGGGGTCGAGCTCGTCGGGCAGGGATTGCTTGTCGTCGGCCGCCAGCCCGCCATCGTGGCGAAAATAGACGGGCCGTTGGGCAAGCGCGCTGTGAATGAACGCGGTGGCGGTTAGGGCCAGGGCAGCTAAACCGCAAGCGGCGTGTAGAACTCGCTTGCTAAAGCCGGCGCGCGGTCGTGTCGGTTTGCTGTAATTCATTGGACGTTGAGATCCTGCGCGGCGTTGATCGACGAGTCGGGGATCGGTCCCAGGCCCAAGAGATCAAGCGCCAGATTGCCGCCGTCGCCGTTGCGGATCGGCTGGCGATCGCGCTGGGAATAGTCGGGACTGCCGGAGTGGGGATCGACTCGCGTCGATCGATTAAGCTCGTAGAGGTCGCCGTGCTGCACGCCCGCGCCCCATACGTAGAACGGAATCACGTAGTTAAGCGGATTGGTGTTAAAGCCGTGATTCAGGCCGGTGCCGCCGTGATCGGCCGAGAGGATGATCGCGGTTTTGCCTTTGAACCGCTCGTCGGCGTCGATCATCTCGAACAGCTTGCCGAGGCAGGTGTCGACCGTCTTGACGGCGGCGTTGTATTCAGGGCTGCCCCACTGTTTCGCGTGGCCGGCCAAATCGGGAGCGCCATAGTGAACGAAGCTGTAATGGATCGCCTTGGCCTTCATTTCCGCGATGAGGGAATCGGTCAGCACGGCAGGGAGTCCATTCTTGACGTACACGTCGATCTTGTCGCGGCCGTTGTCCTCGCCGGTCGTGTCGGGGGCCCCGTTTCGCTCGTCGTACGACTGATCGTACACGACGAACTTGCTTTTCGAGGGGAATAGTCCGGTGCGCAAGCCGTTGTCGTGAGCCACGTCAAAGGTGCTTTTGACGTAATCGTGCCGGTTGCTGTGCAGGGTTCTTTCGCCGGGGTCGCTGTTGACCGTCCACTGGTGGCCCAGAATCGCCGCGGGGCTGGCGGCCTTGTCGCGGACCGGCCGGCTGGTGACCATCGAGGTGTGATTGGGCAGCGTGATCGTGAAATCGAAGTCGGTGCGCGCATTATTGGTCCAGGCACCCTCGGCCTGCATGCGCTTGAAATTGGGCACCTCGTTCTTGTCGACGAGCGCCTGCAAATAACTCGAACCGAGCCCGTCGACACTGATGTGAATGACGTACCCCGCGGCGCCGCCGCCCGCGGCCGTCGTAACCAGGCCGATCCAGGCCACGATTGCCAGCGAACCGATTCGCACGCGCGACATGGACATACCTCACAACAAGACTCGCTGCACGCGATCGTGCGCGACTGCGCGCTACCGCGCCCGAAAGCGTCCATCATAACCCGCCGCGAGCTGGCCTTACACCCCGCGTGGAACGGCCCAATGCCCGTCGCGGTATTGCCGCCGCACGAGGCTGGCGGCGTCGGCGTTGTTGGTGATGCGCTCGGCCTCGGGATCGAACGCGATCGCCACGCCGGTCCGCGCCGCGATGTTGCCCAGGTGGCAGAGCGTGGTGGCAAGGTGGTTGATCTCGATGTCGGCATTGGGCCTGGCGCCGGTGCGGATGCATTCCATGAAGTTGGCATGGTGGGCCGGCAAATCGGGGCCGTCGAACGTGGCTTCTTCGATGAGCTTGTTGCGCGGGCCAAAGATCTGGTAGCCACCTTTCTTGCCCAGCACCATCAGGCCCTGGGTGCCGTAATAGGCGTCGCCGTTTTCCCAGCCTTCCTGGACGTACGGCGACCAGGTGCGTTGCTCGAAGATGAGCTGCCGCTTGTTGCCCGGTTTGCCGTCGCCCGGGTATTCGAAGACACAGTACTCGGTGTCGGGAAACTGCTGGTCGTCGTCGAAAAAGTATTTACTTCCCAGTGCCACGACCGACGACGGGTGCGTTTTGACGCCGAGGCCCCAACAGGCGACGTCGATGTCGTGGACGCCGTCGTTGCCCATGTCGCCGGCGCCGAAGTCGTACCACCAGCGCCAAATGCCGGGCAGCATATTGGACTGATAGGGCACCATCGGCGCGGGGCCGATCCAAAGATCGTAATCCAGCGTGGAGGGGGGATCGCTGGGTTTTTGGTGGCCGATGGACGAGCGTCTTTGACTGTTCCAGGCCTTGGCCACCAGCACGTCGCCAATGACGCCGCTTTTGAGCTTTTCCATGGCTTCGCGCACCCCGGCGGTGCTGCGCGTCTGCGTGCCGACTTGCACGACGCGGTTGTTGCGGCGCGCGGCCTCGATCATCAGCCGGCCTTCGCGGATGTTGTGCGAGCACGGTTTCTCGACGTACACGTGCTTGCCGGCGTCGCAGGCCAGAATCGCGGCTGGGCCGTGCCAGTGGTCCGGCGTGGCGATCCACACGGCGTCGACCGACTTGTCGTCGAACACCTTGCGCATGTCTTTGACCGCCTTGGGCGCTTTGCCGGAAAGCTTCTCCGCGGTTTCAACCGCTTTGCCCAGTCGAGCTTCGTCGACGTCGCACAGCCAGGCCAGATCGACCTGTTTGTTTTTGGCGAGCAGATCCAGGTGATGGCTCCCCATCCCGCCGGGACCGATCACGCCGACCGTCAGACGTTCGTTGGCTCCGGCCGCGCGGGCAGCGCCGGCAATTGCCAGCGTGCCGGCGACGGCGGCTCCTTGAGCGGTGCGTTTGAGAAACTCTCGTCGGTCGGGGGTCGACATGGCTGGTTCCTCCTGATTTGGGGTGGGTGAGGGTTGGCACGTTTCCGGTGGGGAGCGCGGGAAATCCCGCTCAGTCCAGCAAGTAGTTCTGCACGAACAGGATCGTGGCGTAGAACTGAAAATCGGAGTTCTTCTTCTTCGCGAACCCGTGTCCTTCGTCCTCGGCCATCAAGTACCAGACGGGCGTCTTGTTCTTGCGCAGCGTCTCGACGATTTGCACCGACTCGCCGAGCGGCACGCGGGGATCGTTCCTGCCCTGCACGACGAACAACGGTTTGGTGATTTGGTCGGCGTGGTTCAAGGGGGCGATCTTTTCCAGAAAGGCCCGCATCTTGGGTTCGCGCTCGTCGCCGTATTCAACGCGGCGCAGGTCGCGGCGGTAACTCTCGGTGCGCTCGAGGAACGTGACCAGGTTGGAAATGCCCACCACGTCCAGCGAGCAGCGGACGCGGTCGTTGTAGTTCGTGGCCACGGCCAGGGTCATGTGCCCGCCGTAGCTGCCGCCGGTGACCATGATGCGGCCGGCGTCGAGATCGTCTCGCGCCTCGATCCAATCGAACAGCGCGGCGATGTCCTTGTAAGTCCCCTCGCGCAGAAAGCCGTTATCGAGCTTCAAGAACGACTTGCCGTACCCGGCCGATCCGCGGACGTTGGGAAAAATGAGCGCGACGCCCATCTCGTTGATAAAGTAGTTGTACCTGGCCAGAAATCCCGGCCGCGATTGACCCTCCGGTCCGCCGTGGATGACGACAATCACCGGACGCTTGCCGGTGAATTTAGCCGGCGGGTTGTAGAGAAAACCGGAGATCTCGCGGCCGTCGAACGTTTTCCAGGTCACGAGCTTCGCCTCGGAAAACGTCTCGGCGTCGAGACCGCCCGTTTCGCTGTACGTCCAGCGCTGGACTTTGCCGCTGTCGACGTCGAGCGAATAGACGTCGGCCGTGGCGCGGGCCGACGCCACGACGAATCCCAGGTCGCGGTTGTTTTCGTGCCACTTGAGCCCGTCGATGACGCCGGTTGGCACGCCGTCGACCGCCGCGCGTTTCTGTTTTTGGGTATTGAACAGGTGCAGGCGGCTGATGCCGTTTTCGTTGGTCACAAGCGCGATCGACCGGCCGTCGTGCGAAAGCTCTGCCTCCTCGACGTCCCAGGCAATATCGGTAACGAGGTACGTGTGTTGTTTGGACGCCAGGTCGATGTACGCCAGCCGCATGAATTCCGAGTCGCGGTCGGTCGTTACGTAAATGCCCTGGCCGTCGTTGCGGAAGGCGATCGGCCGGTAGGCGATTTTTTCGTCGCTCCCCTTGGGCGTGATCAGCGTCCTTTCGCCGCCGGCCACGTCGACCAGCCAGATGTAACTTTCATTGATCGAGGCGTACTCGCCCACGAGCAATTGCTTGTCGTCGGGCGACCAATCGGCGACGAACCAACCGCCCCCATTGTTCTGGGTGAGGATCTTGTCGGTCTCGGGCCGGGCCGGGTCGACCGTGTAGAAATCGACGTCAGCGCCGGTGCGGCGGGTCGAGCCGTAGGCGATCCGATCGCCGGCATTGGACCACTCGGCCCCGGTGTTGCGCGACTTGCCGTCGGTGGTGAGCGTCGAGGTGCCGCTCGCCAGGTCGTAGCGAAAGAATTGGAAGAATTCGCTGCCGCCGATGTCCTTGCTAAGAATGAAATAGTCAGCCTTGTGGGGATGATATGAGGCCCCGCCCACGCGCTCGGCGAAAAAGGTTAATTGCCGCCGATCGCCGCCGGGGCCGGCGACGTGATGAATCTGCGGGGTATCGGCGAATCGGGTGCCGATCAGTATCTCGCGCTTCGTGGGATGCCAATCCATCAAGGCCGCGAATCGGAACTCGGTGTAGCGGCCGGCTTTTTCGGCCAATGGGGCTGGAATGGGAGGAATCCCCTCGACGACGAGATTGTCGGCCGGGGCGATACTCTCGACGTGCTCGGCGACCGCCGGCGGGCTTGCCAGCCATCCCAGCAGCAATCCAACCATCGTCGCGCGGAACAGCATGGCGCATCTCCTTTGGCACAAACGGGACGTTGAAATAAAGGGGACTGGCTCCGGGCACGCCAAGTCTTCACGAGCAATAAGCTCTCGCTCGGTGCCTGTCCCCTTTATTTCAACACGCACCTGGCGGGACGTCACCCTTGGACGTGTCACTTGAGCTTACGGCTGGCGCGGGCAGGAAGCAATAAGGGGACTCCCCGCCGCGCCGCAAATCTGCGGATTCGACGTTCCCAGTTCCGCGCGAAATAGTTTACAGCGGCTACGAGTACGATTATGTTAAGCAAATTGCCGTGCGTGCATCGTTTTTTCCGGAATTCCTCGCGGCCCGGCCAACTGCTGCGTTTCACGCGTCTGGTGTTCCGCCCTTGCTCTTCGACCGAGGTATACACTCATGAGGCGATTTGCCGTCGCGGTATTCGTGTGCATTTTGGCCACCGGCGCTGCTGCCGATGAGCCCAATTTCAAAGTCGGATTTGGCAAGCGCGACATCACGCCGACGGCCCCCATGCCGATGTGGGGTTATGGCGCCCGTCACGACCTTCTGTCGCAGGGGGTGCTGGAACCGCTGTTGGCCAAGGCCATCGTGATCGAAGCCGGCGACGAGCGATTGGCGATCATGGGCCTGGACATCGGCCGCGGACCGACCGAGGCCATGATGGAGCAAATCCGCAAGGAAGTGGCCGAAAAGGCGGGCGTCGGCAACGTGATGATCAGCGGCAGCCATACGCATCACGGGCCGGTCATCGAGCTTGAGGACAAAGACGATTTCGGCAAAGGCAGATTCGACGATGCGGTGGCCTACAGCAAGCGGCTGAGGGAACTGTTGATCGAAGCGATCGTCGAAGCGAAGAACAATTTACAGCCGGCCCGCATGGGCATTGTCAAGAAGGATCTTACGCTGAACCGCAATCGGCACACGAAGATGACGCCCAAGCCGACCGATCCGATGCTGGCGGTCATGCGTTTCGATTCGGCCGACGGGAAGCCCCTGGCCATTCTTGTCAACTACGCGGCGCATCCCGTGACAATGCCCGAGGAGCTATTGAAGTTTTCGCCCGATTATCCCGGGCACTTGCAGAATCACGTCGAGAGTGCGTTGCGATCGAACTGCGTGTTCATGCAGGGGGCGGCCGGCGACATGAGCCCCAACCGCGGCGACCTCGACACCAAGGGTTATGGCGAAGCGCTGGGCGAAGAGGTCGTCTCGCTGGCCCAGAGCATTGAAACCAAGGTGCCCAAGTCTCCCTCGATCAAGGCCAAGATCGACCGGTTCAATTTTTCCAGCCGGCTGGACTTCAACAATCGCCTCTTGGTGGCCACGTTCCATCGGGCCTTCTTTCCGGAGCTGGTCAACAACTTCGTGCGCGAGTTTCGCGACGGCATCCGCCCGGAGATGACGACCGTCTTGCTCAACGGCGAGGTGGCGCTGGTGGGCGCTTCGGGCGAGTTCTTTTGCAACCACTCAAAGCGGCTGAAAGAGCGGGCCTACGTCGACGATGTGTTGTTTTTCGGCTACTGCAACGGCCACCACATGTACTTCCCCACGATCGAAGCGGCATCGGAGGGGGGCTACGGCGGCGACGCGAGCGTCTCGCCGGTCGAGATCGGCGCGGGCGACGCGATGATGAACCAGGCGCTCGTGAATATCTACACGATGCTCGGCAAGTTCCCGCCGGTACCGCTCAAATAGCCCCCGGCTTTGCCATGCTTTGCCGGGGGAACTTGCCCGAAGAGAAGCCGCAAAGCCGCGGGCTAACGGGGCGGCGGTTTACTCTGCGGCGGCGGTTTTGGCCAACGGTAAATCGAAATAGCGCACGCCCCTCGAATCGCGCTGCGTATTTCGATCCTTGTCGTCGACCAGCAACACGTCGCCGAACAATTCGGCCGTCACGATCCGGCCGTCGGGCGCGGTGACCAGGAATTCCCCCGGGTGGACGAACGTGATGTAAACGTGGTTTTCGCGCGAGCGGGCCACGAGGATCGGATCGTTTTTTACCGGCCCGAACATCCCGCCCGAGGGGCAGATCAGGAAATCGGCCCCCCGCGCGCAGAAACCGCGGACGATGCCCGACTCGGTGCGATCGGCGCAAATCATGACGCCAACCTTGCCGTACGGCGTTTCAAATACGCTGGAAACACTGCCCGGGGTGTTGCGCACAAGCTCGTGCCCGAGTATTTGCTTGCGATACTTGCCGGCCAGCTTGCCGTCGGGATTGACGAGCACGGCCGTGTTGTAGCGCTTCTCGCCGTCGGCTTCGAGCATGCCGGCGATCAGGTGAATATCGAGCTCATCGGCCAGCCGCGCCAGACGCATGTAGTAAGGACCGTCGGGAATCGCTTCGCCCAAGGCGCGGTAGGTCGCAAGCGGAATCGACTTGTCGGCGATCGCGTAGCCGTCCAGAAAGCATTCAGTGGTGCAGACGATCTTGGCCCCGCCCCGGGCGGCCTGGCGAATGAGCGGTTCCGCGCGCCCATAGTTCGCCTCCTTATCGCCGCGAATCCATTTGAGCACGACTCCGGCCACGCGGACGGTTTTTGGCGGTTCGTCGCCGCCGCGGGCAGCCGGCACCGCCAGCAGGCAGGCGGCTGCCAGACAGCCAAACGCCAGTCGTCGCTTTTGCATATTCGCTCCAATAGTCCTGGCCCGCGCGGATGTGTCCTTGATCGTACGCCAAAGCGGGCGCGTTTTGCAAACGGCGCGGCCGCAGGCTATAAATGAGAGCGCCCCCCGACCCCACAGCCTCTGTGGGCTACTTATCCCGCCGATTCGATTACCGTCAAGGAACATGTCATGCACACGAAATCAGTCATGCGTTCGGCTGTAGCGGCCGGGTTGGCTTTGTTGGTCGTCTCGACGCTCCGGGCCGACGAGCTCCGTTGGAAGTTCAAACAGGGGGAGACCTTGAATTACGTCCTCGAGCGCGGGATCGAGGGCAAACTCACGCTTTCGGGCGCCGAGATCCAGTTCACGATGCAGATGATCTTCGATACGTCGTGGAAGCCGGCGGCCGTGGCCGGCGACGGCACGGCCAACATGGACCTGACCGTCGACCGAATTCAAGTGAACATGAACTCCCCGCTGTTCGGCCGCATGGCCTACGACTCGAAGAGCTCCAAGGAGCCGGAAGGGCCCGTCTGGGCTCAAATGAAGCCCGTGATGGGCGGCATGCTCGGCGAGACATTCAAGGCCAAGATTTCGCCGCTCGGCCAGATGAGCGATATCGAGCTGCCGAAAAAGTTGTCCGACGCTTTGGCCAGCCAGCAGGTCGGCGAGAACCGCCGACAGGGGTTCGGCATCGGCAGCAGCGGTTTCGACGAGAAAGGGATCAAGGAATTGCTCGTCAAGAGCGTGCTCGTGCTGCCCGAGGCCAAGGACGCCACCTGGACGCAAAGCTTCGAAAACAAGATTCCGATGATCGGCACGCAGATTTCCGAGACCACGTTTTCGGTGGCCGGCACGGAGAAACTGGACGGCAAGGACCTGGCAAAGATTAGCGCCGAGACGGAACTAGCCTTCGAGCCGATCGAAAACCCGCGCGCCGACCTGGAAATCATGTCGCAGGAAGCTTCGGCGACCTATTACTTCGATCCCCAGGCCGGCCACATGGTCAAGGCCAACGGCGTCCAAAAAGCCGAAATGGAGGTCTCCGGGCCGCAGGAAGTGACGCAGAACATCACCGAAACGATGAGCATGCATTTGGGCAAAAGCCCGGACAAGCCGGCCGCCGAGGACGCGCCGGATAAGAAGTAGCGGTGCCAAGCGGCTCGCGGAAGCTTCGCTCGGTGAAGCTGCGCGGAGCGCGCGGGGATGTCGGCGGCAAACGTGCAGCGTACTCAAACGCGAGTGCCCCGCGAGTCTTTCGACCCGCGGGGCACTCCACTTGCCCCCACCCCCCAGGTGGGTTTCCACGAGGATTCTACTTACTCGCGACCGCCGCCGACCCTTCGGCCATCAGGCGCGCGACTTCTTCCAGGATCTTGACCGCTTCAGGCGGAAACGCGGCGGCCTCGGCGCTCCAGAAATTCACCGTCGCGCGCACGCCGCCGATCTCGACCGGCACGTGCATGCTCGAGCGGATGTCCTTGCGCGACATCTGCACCATGACCGAGCCTTTCGTGCCGGCGAGCGACTGGTTCACGACGGTCGCGTCGCCCAGCGCGTAATCGGCCAGCGACTGGCCGTTGGCCTTGACGCGGGTCGACTTGCTCTTGAACGTCGTCTCGAGACCGAGCCGTTCCTGGATGAATTTCAGCCGAATCCGATCATTTTCCAGCCCGGTGACGCAGATTCGATCGACTTGCGGCAGCAGGTCGAACAGTTGGTAGGCCACGAGCTCAAAGGTCTTTTCGTCCTTGAGCGAGCGACGCAAAAGAATTTTCAACTGGTCGTTGAGGCTGGTCGTATCGGCCACCTCCAAAAACTCCTTGACGCGGGCCGCCGTTTCGCCGGCCGGCTTGGTCAAATCCTGATCGGCCAGCGACATTTCGAACCAGCCGAACATCATTTCCTCCCAGCTTTGCTCGCCAAAGGCGACCTCGATGCTCGGGTCGGGGTTCGAATTGTTGTCCGCCGAATTATCGAAATGCGCGACGCAGTGCAATTTCGTTCCTCGCGGCAGTTCCCGCGGCGTTTCGAGCATGTAGGTCGTCTGCCAACCGAAGTCGTAGCGCGGCACCCACAAGACGGTTTCCGTCTTGCCGTCCGGGAAAACCAGGTCATAGCGGAAATCCTTGCCGCGCAAATGCATGTGAGGCGAAACCGACAGCAGTAGCGCTTTCTGGCGGAAAATGAATTCCGATTCCACCTCGTAATTCGGATCGCCGGGCGGGATCTTGAACGTGAAGTTGCCGGCGTTTTGCACGGCGACTTCCTTTTTCACCAGCTTCGGGTCGGCGAACTTGAACCCGACGTAGCTGCGATCCTTTTGCGCCGTGCCGTTGGGCGTGTAGTGGATCTCAAAGAGCAATTTCGAGCCCTTCTGCACGTAGCGGCCCAAGCTGTCGTCGAGCACCTGCGGACGAAAACCCGGAGCGAACGCCCCGAGCCAGTTGCTGCGCAGCCGCCCCGCCTGGCCGGTCGGGGTTACGCCCGAGGGGACGAGGTAGACGATGATGTGGTGTACGACCGACGCGGAGCCGGGCTTGCACTCCATAGCCTTGATCCATTTGTCCTCGGTCCAGCCCGGATCGACGATAAACCGTTGATATTCAACGGTCCCCGTGGCCGGAACGTCATACGACTCCTCGGCCATGTAGATGACTAGGTCGGGCTTGGGAATCTGCCAGCCTTCGGCAAATTTCGGCGGCTCTGGCAGATCTTTCGCTTCGCCCGGGGGCGCGCCGTTGTCGACCCAGCGGTTGATGAGCGCGATTTCCTGTTCGCTCAAGCGGGCGTCGTTCGTAAAGTGGCCATAGCCCGGGTCGGCGTGCCAGGGCGGCATCCGCTGCTCGTTGACCACTTCGCGGACCATTTCGGCCCAACCGACGCTTTCCTCGAACGTCGTCAGCGGGAAGGGCGCGATCTGCCCTTCGCGATGACAATACACGCAGTTGCTGTTGAAGATTTTGGCGATGTGCTTGCTGTAGGTCACGTCGCTATTGGCCACCGGCTCCTTGATGCGGCCGATGTGGCAACCCTGGCTTTGGGCCACTTCCACGCTCACCGGCTTGCCGGCCAGCAGCTCGTCAATGGCAACGGCCAGGTCGCGGCGCTTGGGCTTTTCGAGCTGATAGGCGACGCCCTTATCCTGGAAACCGTACTGGTCGTCAACTCGGCCCCAATAGCGCACCACGCGGTCGGCATCCAGCAGGAAGACCTCGGGCGTGCGGACCGCGCTCATTTGATCGGCGATGACGTTGCCCGCGTCTTTGAGGACGGGAAACTCGATTTTGTTTACCTGGGCGTAATGGCCCAGCTCGGTGACGGAATCCTGCTGGTTCGAATCGATCGCGATAAAGGCCGCGCCCTGGCCCTTGAATTCATCGGCCAATTCCACGAGGCGCGAAGCATAGAGCCTGGCCTGCGGACATTCGGTTCCGACGAAGGCGATGACGACGAGCTTGCTGTCGGCGAAGTCGGAAAGGGAAACTTGCTTGCCGCGGAAATCACGCGCGGAGAAGTTGTTGATCCTGGTGCCGATGGGCGTTTCGCCCGCGGCGGCCACTAGCGCGCTCGTGCCTAGCGCGACCAAGGTTAACGTGGAAAGGAAGAGCTTGCCCATCTTTCGTCCTCCATTCGAACTCGCGATAGTTGCGCAGAAAATGTGCCCGTCGCTGGTTTTATGTCGGGCAGCCTTCCCAATCCGCTGGAATCTCCACGCCCAGGTAGCTCAAAAACGCACGCGTCAACTCCTCCGCCAATTGCTCCTGTGACAGCTTGACCTTGCTCCGCTGGAAATCGGCGTACAGCGTCTCCTGATCGAGCGTGTCAAATGTCATCCGCAAACCGAAGTCGACGGCCACCACGGCATCGGGATGCTTGATTTCGTCCCGCCTGGCCATCAACAATTTGATCAACTTCTCGGATATCTCGCGCCCCACGCGGCTTGCTCGCTCGGCGAATTGATCGTCGCAACTGCAGCGCACGATGAACGCGCGGACCAGCCCTCGCTTGAGGTGATAGGTGTGCACCAGGAACGGCGTGGTCGTGGAGAAGATTTCGGCAATCGATGCGCCTTCCCAGCGCGCCGGATCGAGCGCCATGTCGGCCGTGGCCAATGCCTGCTCGCAGAACCGCTCGTGCAAGCAGACCAACAGCGAATCCTTGTCGTGGAAGCGGGCGTACATGGCGCCGACCGACGAGTTGGCGCGGCGCACGATTTCGGAAACCGTGGCGTTGTCGAAGCCGCGCTCCGAGACAAGTTCCTCGGCCGCTTCCAGGATGCGCTCCAAGGTCTCCTGGCTGCGCACTTGATGCGTGGGCTTCACCCACTCCACTTTGTTGAGCATTCGCGACACGCGTGAAAACTCCCCGCGCAAAACTAGAACCAGCGTTCTATTGTCAGTTCGACGCCGAGCAGGCGGTTTTGAACTAGAATTCTAATTCTGTTTTGATTTAAGCGGTTTCTTCGCGTTCTGTCAAGCAAAACGGGCGAAGAAACTTCGTCCCAGGTCCCGCCCGCCCAGACCCCCGGCGTCATTTCGCCAAATGAGGGGGATCGTCCCAGCCGTTGGCTCAGGTCCCTTGGACAATGGCAGGCCGGCATTGGACGCTGATCGAAAGCTGCCCGACCTCCCGGGCAGCGGGCGAACCCGCCATTTGGCGGGATCTCGATCTATTTGTCCGCCGATGGGCCTGATCCGCGGCGCCGGCGCACATAGCGGATCCGGCAGCCGATGGCGGGGGCTTCCGCGATCTCGGGCTGGTGGCCGGCAAGGGCCGCTTCGACGGCCCCTTCGAGGTGGTTGTTTTTCACCGTCTCGGCGTCGCTGCTGTCATCCATGCCGCCCATGTAGACGACCTTGCGCTGGCGGTCGAGGACGAAGAATTCCGGCGTGAACGCGGCGCCGAACGCCCAAGAGGGTCCACGCCGGGGCCTTGTCGCCGACGTTCAAAACGGCGTGGTACTTTCCCGCCCGAACGGGCGCGGCGAAAACGCCCAACAGGCTGACGATCATCGCGGCTCGCAGCATCGACGGAATTCCTCGCACCAGTGACTTAGAGTGGATCGGCCCGCGCGTTCGGCCGAGCCGACCGTGCGACATTCGAGCTTAATTCACCGCGGCCGCCGCGGTCAACTTGCCCGAGCCGGACAGTCAACGACGCGGAGCGAAAAAAACTTGCGTTTTTCATCAACTGGCGGCACAATCGCGTGCAAGCGCTTCGGTCATCGAACAATCCCAATTCCTTATCGAGAAGCGAGGTTATTATCCCATGCGATACCACAGGCGGATGACCATTTTTGCAGGAACATTGCTGGCGGCGGCGTTTCTGTTGCAACCGCGCCCCGCGGACGGAGAGGCGAAGCACGGAGAATTTACCGCTTCGGACGGCGTCAGGATTCATTACCTCGAAGCCGGCCAGGGCTCGCCGGTGGTGCTGATTCACGGATACACCGGAACTGCCGAGGGCAACTGGTTCCTAAACGGCGTGGCCCAGGCGCTGGCCAAGAACCATCGCGTCGTGGCCATCGATTGCCGCGGTCACGGCAAAAGCGAGAAACCGCACGATCCGGCCAAATACGGCCCGCAAATGGCCACTGACGTGTTGGAAATGATGGACCACCTGAAGATCGACAAGACCCACGTTCACGGTTACTCGATGGGCGGCTTCATCGTCACGCAATTGTTGGCCACGGCCCCCCGGCGATTCGTCACGGCCTCCTACGGCGGCTCCGGAGTCCCGGAAGTCGAAGAGAAGTACAAGGAGCAGGTGCCCGCCGACGACCGGGGCCCCGATCCCCAGGAGGCGGAAGCCGCCAAGACGCTGAGCGGCAACCCCGACCGCGACGACGAAGCGCTGAAGGCCGTGATGCAATATCCCTGGAAGCCGGGCGAGCGCGGCACGATCGACCTGACGACCATCAAGATTCCGGTGCTGGCGATCAACGGCGAGTTCGACCGGCCAAACGCCAAGACGCACCGCATGAAGCGCGAGCTGGCGAATTTCACCGCGGTGGTGCTGCCCGGCAAGTCGCACCTGACGGCGATCATGGCCGACTACATTCCGCAGCTTTATATCGACTCGCTGGTCAGCTTCATCAACGAGAACGACCGGCCATAAGAGCAACTGGAGGTATGGAGGAGGCATGAGCGAAGTCCACCGAATCGCCAAGCAATTACAGCGGACGTTTCAGGGACGCGCGTTTCACGGCCCGGCCGTGGAGGAGGCGCTCGAGGAAGTGACGGCCAAGATGGCCGGCGCCAAGTCGCCCGGCGGCGCCCACAACATCTGGCAGATCGTACTGCACATGACCTACTGGCAGGATACGGCGCGGCGCTGGCTGCAGGGGGTCCATCGACGCCCCGAGCCCGGCGAAGATTGGACCGAGGTGACCAACAAAAACGAAGGCGAATGGAGGAAAGCCTTGTGGAATCTGCGCCGCTCGTACGAGCTGTTGCGCGACGAGGCGATGTTGCTCGACGAAGCGCGGCTCCAGGAGCCGATGTTCGAGGGGATGGTTCGCGTCGAGGTCGTGCTGCACGGCATCATTCAGCACAACATTTATCACACGGGTCAGATTTCACTTCTGAAAAAGCTGCAAAGCTGAATGTTTGGCGCCGGGCCGGTTGGGCTCGGCGCTAAACTTTCGTCCTGTCCCGCGTCGCTCGCTTGGGCTAAAATCATCCCCCATGGACCGCCGCACGCCGCACACACACGCATCGCACCACGCGTTCGGCTATTTGAACGCCCGGGTGCGCGAAGGGCTGACCGTGGTCAGCCGCCGCAGCGTACTGAAAGCCAGCCTGGCGGGCATCGCCGGGCTGTCGCTGGCGGATTTGCTGCGGCTTCGCAGTCAGGCGGCCGCCGCGGGAGCGCCGATCGCCGGAAACAAGAGCGTCATCCTCTTGTGGATGACGGGCGGACCCAGCCACATCGACACCTGGGACGTCAAGCCGCAGGCCCCGCCGGAAATTCGCGGGCCGTTTGGAACCGTGCGCACGAAACTGCCCGGCGTGCTGTTGTGCGAGTATCTGCCCAAGCAGGCGGCGATGATGGACCGCCTGACGATCATCCGCTCGGTCGACGCGCGATTCAGCAACCACGAGCCCAACCAGGTGTTTCAAACCGGCAATCGGGCCGCCGAGCCGCGAGTCAACCGCGAAGGGGACAAGTTTCCGGCTATCGCGTCGGTGGTGGCCAAGTATCGCGGCGCGGCAAACCCCGCCCTGCCGCAAAGCGTCGTGCTCAACGTGCAATCGCGCTCGCACGTTGCCTGGGGCGGCTATCTGGGAAAACAATACGATCCGTTCCTGGGCAACCAGGTCGGCTCGCTGTTCAAGCTGCCGCTCGGGCTGGACCAGGACCGGATCCAAACGCGGCACGGCTTGCAGCGGCAGCTCGACCGTTTGCGGCGCGATTTGGATCTATCCGGCTCGATGGCCGCGCTCGATCGTTTCGAGCAGCAAGCCCTCGACATCGTCATCGGCCAGCGGGCCCAACACGTTTTCGACCTGGAGCAGGAGCCCCAGGCGGTGCGCGACCGATATGGTTCGCACAACTGGTGCCGGCAGGCCCTGTTGGCCCGGCGGCTGGTCGAGGCGGGCGTCAGCTTCGTGACGATCGACCTGTCGAATCACAGCGCCTCGGGCACCTGGGATACGCACGGCGACAATATTCCGCCATACGGTGGAATCTGGAACGGGCTGCGGCCGCTACTGCCGGTGTTCGATCATCTGCTGACCACGCTGGTTGCCGATTTGGACGAACGGGGCCTGTTGGACGACGTGCTGGTGATCGCCATGGGCGAGTTCGGCCGAACGCCGCAGATCGGCACGCAAGGCAGCACCGACGGCCGCAATCACTGGCCGGTCGTGATGTCGATGACCCTGGCCGGCGGCGGCATGCGCCATGGCCAGGTTATCGGAGCCACCGAGCGTGACGGCGGACATATCAAGGAGCGGCTGGTCACGCCGGGGGATCTGGCGGCGACCATCTACCGTCACATGGGCGTGCCGTTGGACGGCGCGTACCCCGATGCGCGCGGCCGCCCGCGCTATTTCGTCGAAGAAGGTGAGCCGATTGGCGAACTGTTCTAGGAATTAGGCCACCCTTTGTGCTATTAGTTTCTGAATTAATCGGCGAGTCGATCGCTGAGTACGGTCGCCACGAGTGATCGGGGTGTCCGAAGAGCTCGACGCGGACAACGAGTATCCAGAGAGCCCGTAACTGATGTGCGCTCGCAACGCGCGCACCGCGTACGGGCTCTTTTTCATCGCAACAGCAGGAGGCAGCGCGCGATGTATCGGAGTTCTCGCCATAACAATGCGGTCCATTCGGCTGACGGCTCACGACCGAGTGAAGCCTGGTTGGGCAGTCGCCAGGGGCGGCACGCCGGCCGGTCTGCAGTCAACGGGCATTGAGTTCGAGATTGCGTCGGCACTTTTGGCCGGGCCGGCGGTCTTGCGGCTGGGCAAGGCAGTGCTGGGCAAGGCGGTGCTGAAAAAGGCCGTGACGAAATCATCAACCAGTATTCCGAAACTCCCAACCTATTCGGCGGGTGGAAAAACTACGGGCGTTCTTCGAACATCGAGCGGCGATGTGCCTTTACTTAGCGGTCGTGCAGGCCCGGCCGGTTCGCTTGCTAAGCCAACACCTGGATTCAATGCGGTAACCAAAACCCACGTTGAAGGACATGCCGCGGCGATCATGCGGCAACAGGGAATCAAGGAGGCAACGATCTACATTAACAATCCGAAAATCTGTCTTCCGTGCCAGCAGAATCTTGCCAATATGCTACCGTCGGGCAGCAAGCTGACGGTTGTATTGCCAGACGGCACCACAAGAACATTTATTGGAAATGCGCGATGAACACAACGTTTCAAGACTTACAGAATGAAAACAACCCGCGAAATGGCGAAGCGATCAACGACCGCGCGGCCGTCACGTCGTTGCTCGAAGACTTACGCAACATTCAACCGCCCTTCATGTGTCAATTCACAGGCGACAATGGATTCAACGTGATAGTTGGAATCGATCATGACTTTGGATGCGCCCAGTATTCCTCCAACGACGGAATGCCTCCATTCTTGATGGCTGTGTCCAGGATCGGACCGTCAGATCGTAGCGATATGGAGTTTCTCGTGGGGGACACACCGACGCCAATCGACGGTCGATACCGAGTTCCCTTTGATGAGGTGCGCGTAATTGCTGCTGAATTTGTGACTACAGGCCAACGAAGCAGTAAGGTTTCGTGGGAGCAATTGGACCCAGCGGGCTGAGCCAGGAATCAACGCGCGATGTCACGATCGGCTTCGGACAGATGGCCGTTTTTGGATCCGCCCAACACGGCAGTGATCACGAACGTGCGTATTCTCAATCGACGCCCCAAGACTGGCCTCGTGCCGCTTTCAACGCGCGACGTTCTCAGGCGAAGTGATCGGAGAAGTCTTTTAACGAGCGGAAGGGAGTTGCACCCGAATCTCCAGCGTGCGGAGCTGGCGTCTTCCTGTTGGACGATGAGCCCGATCGAAGCAGTGCAGAAGGCACGGGTGGGCAAGGCACCCGTGGCACCCGACATCAATCGAGATATTTTCGGATGAACGCCAGCGCCCGGGCGTGCGCGTCGGCGATGGCTTGGGGGTCGGCGCCGCCCAACCCATGACCGCCCTTTTCCACCGTCACGAGCTCGTGGGGCACGCCGTGGCGTTTCAAAGCCTCGGCCATATCGACCGATTTTTGATACGGCACGTCGGTGTCGGCCGTGCCATGGATCATGAGAATCGGCGGATAGTCGGGCGTGACGTTGCGGACCGGACAATAGGGCGTCAGTTTGTCGCGCTCGGTCCGCGGATCGAAACCGGTCACCTCGCGGGTCCACAGGCCGTTTTGCCGCAGATAGAGATAATACGTCCCGCGCGGGCGACCGTCCGGCCGCGTTTTCGGCGGGCCGCCGACGGCGCTTTCGGCTTGCTGCTTCGTGACTAAAGGTGACTGGCGATAGTGCTCCGACGGCTCGGTATACCAGCGGCCGTCGACGTCACCGTAGCCCCAGTAGGCAAGTAGCGCCGCGGGGCGCGGCTCGATGCAAATCCCGGACATCATCGTCAGGTAGCCTCCGGCCGATCCACCGGTCGCGACGATTTTGCGCGGGTCGATGTGCAATGACTCGCGGCCGTACGAGTGAATCCAGCGAAAAGCATCCTCGAGATCATCAATGATGGCCGGCAACTTCACTTCGGGGGCCAACCGATAGTCGAGCGAGATCAGCACGTAATTATTGGCCCGACAGAGTTGCAGGAGATCTCGCGGCACGCTGTCGCGGTCGCCCATGATGAGCGCGCCGCCGTGAATCCATACGACGGCCGGGCGGGTTTCGGGTCCGTTGCGGCGATAGACGTCGGCTTCGATTCTGGTCGGGCCGACCGTTTTGTAAACGAACGTTTGCTTCGCCCACGCGGATTCTTCGGCAGCCGCCGCCGGATTGACGGCGCTGGCAAGAACCGGCAGTGAAATGGCGAGTATCCGCCGCATGCGCGCGACCGCCTTATGCAACCGGCGCGGAACCGCCGCTCGACTGGGAGCGGCGGCGGCGAGCTGAGATGAACGACCAGGCGCAAACCGCCACGAAGACGAGGCACACCAGTCCCATCAACAGCGCGAGCCGCGGAGCGCGATGGATGGTCGCGTCATCGGAAATGGCGTTGCCGATTTTCATGAACCCCCGGCCCGCCCCCGCCAAGAATCCCAAGAGGCCCACGACGGCCGCGGCGTGCATGGCGTGTTTGCGCCAGGCCAAATAGTAGCCCAAGACGCCGCACAAAATCAGCGCGTCGCCGAAGAAAAAGGGGATCAGCGCCGTGAAGCTCTGTTTGTCCGGTTCGGCCCCGAAATATCCCCACAGGCCGATCGCGCACAAGGCCGCGCCAAACCCAATTGTGATGTTCGGCATGTTTCGGCCCTCCTGAGCAAGATCCTGATCATCGACCCCCAGCGCCCATCAAATTAGCGGCGGTCGCCGAGCCTGTCGAGATCAGCCGCGCGGGCAGCCCGTGACCCGGTTCGCGCGAGAACTGGTCGTGCTATGATGCCTAGGCAGGCGGAAGCGGCCGGACGCGCAGACGATTGTCCGTTTTTCGTTGGCGAGCACCCACATGCGATTAGCTCAGTCTATGCGCCCTTGAGGTCGCCGCCGGCTGAGGCCGCAAGCGACCTGGGCAAGCCGGGTGCGCTTCATCCCTCTGACGTCTGCGCGCCGGCTTTTGCCAGCTCGTCCAGGCGCTGCTGCGCGCCGCGAATTCCGTAGTCCAGCCAGCCGTGCTCGAGGCTGTTGCGGGATTTCTTTTTGAGCGCGTTCAAAGCCGAGAGCCTGGCTTCAAGGGCCCGGCGGCTGGTCGGATCGTGCGCAAGCGCCGCGTCGGCCAGCCGCAGTCCGCGCACGGCGTCGCCGGAAGCGATGACTTCGAGCGCTTTGGCCGCCACGGGCGCCGCGCCACCGGCCATTTTCACCAGGTCGGCATCCGCCACGTTGGGCGAAGCGGCGTACATGGTGGCCGGATTGCCGTCGAACCAGCCGACGTATCCTTCGTAGATGCCGCGCACCGACCAGGAAACTTTGCCATAGGCTTCACCGACGTCGAGATCGGCCGGCAGCTTGATTTCGCGCATCAGCGCGTAGACGTCCTTCCCCTCGTTCATTCCCTTGACCGTCGCGTCGTGAACGTACTGGATCGCGTCGCGGTATTTGGTCAGCCGCCGGGTTATTTCATCCTTGCCCGTGACCGGCAGCCCGTGGCTGGGCAGAACGATCTCGGGCTTGAGCGCGAGCACTTTACCCAGCGCGGCGATATAGTCGAGCGCCCAGCGGGGCTGCGTCCCGCGCAGCGTGTAAATATTGGGGAACGAATCGTAAAAATTGTCGCCGACGAAAGCCGCCTTGTATTTGGGAATCCACACCGTCAAGTGGTCGTACGTTTCGCCCGGCGTGTGCAGGATTTCGAACTTCACGCCGCCCAGGTCGAATTCGTAGCGGTCGTCGAACAGAATCGTCGGCTCGAGCGCCGGTCGCGACCTGCCAGGCCCCGTCAGACGGGACAGATCAAAATTGAACTGTGCCGCGTTGCTGCGGCTGAAATAGTCGGCCAGGCGGCGCTGATAGTCGAGGAATGCTGGAAACACACGGTGTGCGATGACTTCGGTGCCGGGCTGCTTCCACTGCGCAACGCCGCCCGTGTGATCGCCGTGACCGTGCGTCAGGATGATGTACTTGATCGGCGCGTCGCTGACCTTGGTGAGCAGGTCGTGATGCCGCTCAGCCATCATGCCCATCGAGGTGTCAATAATTACGTTGCCCTCGGGCGTGGCGACCAGAAAGGTGTTGCCGAAGCCGATCCCCTGGTAGATGGCTTCGTTGACTTTGAGCGCCTCTTTCTGGTCTCTGCCGACCTGCATAAAGTCGAGAATCCGGCCCGCCAACTGGGCGGACGCGGTTTGAGCCCAAAAAATACTCAAAAACAAACAGCACCAGCCGATTCGACCGGTGCTCGTCAGTGAAGGCCGCGCCATGGTAGTCTCCGTTTTTCGTACGTAAGATACGGCGAAAGGGGAATTCCGCCCATACTCATTGGACGCGCTGGCCGTTAGCCCATCACGCCCCTAGTGCAACTATAACGATAACATGCCGCGATTGATCGATCTCCAACGTGCCGTGGTCGTCGGCTTTTTGGCCTTGGCGCTCGCGCGAATCGCAGAGGCACTAGACCGTACTCCCGCGCTGGCCATCGAAACAGCCGCGGGCACGGGCCGGCCGGGTGACCTGGCCGCGGGCGGCGGCAATGCGCTGGCGACGCCGGTCGATCAGCCCTTCGGCGTCGAGCTGGGGCCCGATGGGGCGTTATACGTCACGTCGGTCGGCGCGCACCGCGTGCTGCGGCTGGACCCGAAATCGCGCCAACTGACGAGCGTCGCGGGCGGCGGCAAAAGCGGATATGCCGGCGACGGTGGGCAGGCGACCGAGGCACTGCTCAATGAACCGTACGAGGTCCGCTTTGACGCGGACGGCCACTACATGTATTTCGTGGAAATGAAAAACCATCTCGTTCGCCGCGTCGACCTGCACACGGGCCTGATTTCCACCGTGGCCGGCCATCCCGAGGGTGGATTTGCCGGCGATGGCGGCCCCGCGCGCGACGCGCGCTTTCGGCAACCGCACAGCATCGCGCTCGACGACCGCGGAAACCTGTACGTCGCCGACATCGGCAATCACCGCATCCGGCGGATCGATACTAATACCGGGATGATCACTTCCATAGCCGGCACCGGCCAGCGCAAGCTGCCGCGCGACGGCTCGCAAGCGCTGGGCCAGCCGATTCTCGGACCGCGGGCTTTGTATGTGGTCGGGCGCACGATGTGGATCGCCCTGCGCGAAGGCAACAGCATCTGGCGGCTCGATCTCGATGCGGGCCTGATCCACCACGTGGCCGGCACCGGCAAGAGCGGCTACTCGGGCGACGGCGGTCCGCCGCTTGAGGCGACCTTGAACGGCCCGAAGGGGATCGCGGCCACGCCCGACGGCCTGGTCTACATCGCCGATACCGAAAACCAGGTCGTGCGGATCATTGACACGAAAGCCGATCGGATCAACACGGTAGCCGGCCGCGGACCCCAAGCGCGCGGCTTTGCCGGCGAAACGGGCGCGGCGCTAGCGGCCCAATTCGACCGTCCCCACGGCATCTGCGTCGCCCCCGACGGCAGCGTCTATCTGGGCGACACCAACAACCACCGCGTACGGCGGCTGCATCGGTAGCAACTTATTCGTACAATTTGCAGCGCTCGAAGACGGGCTCTCCTGCGGCCCATCGCACGGCGGCCCCTGGAGTGTCTAGTGCGAGGACCAACGCGCCGTTGAGCTCGTACACTTTTCCGTCGAGACCGGCCGACTCAAGGGCTCGGGAAAGGCCCTCTTCGGCGCCGCGCCCGATCGTGTGCGCCGGAGCGTCCAATTGGGCGGCGTCACCGCCGGCAGCAAGATTACGATCGCGGTCTTCGCCACACAAGCGGCACCAGCCACGACAACGCACGGGCCGAGCGTTGAAGGCCGCGCACGAACCATCGCCGGCCAAAAGCGGGCAAACGACCGGGGCTTGTTCGTACTGCTTGCGGTCCATGTCGCGGATCGTCGTTGCGTTCCGCATCGCCCGATCGTGGATCCGATGGGCCTGCCACCTCGGCTTGCTTCGGCGGATTGCGTCGGCAATCGCCAAAACCTCCGGCGGCGTCACGCCAATCATTTGCTGGCGGCAACTGGGACACTCAGGTTCGCGCTGATCGGCGGCGCTTGGGGATTGGGCAATCGCGTACGTTGTACCTTCGTAGATGTCGGTAGCCAATTGCTCCGCAGTGTTCTGACTGCGCGGACGGGTAAGGCGCCTTTTCGTCACAGCCGTTGCCGTGGCAGTGGCCCATGCGAGCAGATCATCGCCTCGCACGAGCGGCGGTCGCCACCATCGCAGTGTTTCACTTGACTCGCGGACGGATTGCGGTCCGGCCAGCGCGATCTCAAGAAACGCGCATGCAACGGCGGCAAACACGACGAGCAAGGAAACGAGCAAGAAGACGATGACGATGAATGCCATGGTTTAGGCTCCGCTGGAGTTGCGAAGGTCGTGAACCCTACCGCAGCGTGGACATCAAGTCCGCAATCATCGGCGTGGGCATGGCACCGGCTGGCGACGGCAAGGCAGGAATATTATCGGGTAGGAAGTAGTGTTTCGGCCCGGTTGTTGCATGACTCTTCGCGCGCACAGACTGCAAGTGCCGTTCCCGAACCGGAATTCAAGGATCGTTGCAGTATGAGAGGCACAACGCAGCATGTCGGCTGAGCGAACAAGCGCGCTGCGCGCTGTTGTGCGCGCTTCTCCGCTCGCGTTGCAGGGACACTGACGCCGACCGCATCCTGGCCTCTGCTTGGATCCGACGAGATTTCTCTAAGGGGCGCGTGCGTTCGTTCATCGTACGAAATACAATGGCAATGCGATTGCGGCCGCGTCCCACCATGATGCGCGGCAACACAAACAGCCCCGCCCACCGCCAAGCGACGAATCCCACCATCGAGCAACCTCTGGCATTTCGATCGATCGACGGCACGCAGGCAGTATCGTGCGGCGCACCGCCTGTGAGAGAAAGCAGACCGTGAAGCGGATCCTGGTTTTCTGGCGAGACATACGGCACCTGTTGGTGTTGCTGGTGCTGATCGTGGCCGCCTGCGCGGGATTTGTGTTCACGCGAAGCCGACTGATTCCTCGGAGTTTTGGCCAGCGCAGCCAGTACCGCGCCGATGCCTTGGATGAGATTGCGGCAAAACCCAGCGTGTGGTACGCCGACGGCGTGTGCCTTAAGTGCCATGTGGACGTGCAACAGGAGAGGGCCGAGTCTCTCCACAAGGCTGTCGGCTGCATCCATTGCCACGGACTTGGCCGAAAACACGTGGCCGGGGCACTCAAGGCCGCCGAATCGCCGGATTTCCACATCGAACCGGCGCAGAAGTGGGACGGCAACTTCCTCACCCAAATCGATCTTTACGTCACCAAGGACCGCACAATCTGTCTGGTGTGCCACGAGGCCAAAGTCGGAATGCCCGAGGACTTCAAGAAGATCAACGTAGCCCAGCATCTTGAGGAAATGGGCGCCGAAGCTCCCAACAGCCAAGAAACCTGCCTTGAGTGTCACGGCGGACACAATACGGCGCCATAGAAGCTTTGTGGAGAACATAAGATGACCCCAACAGCCGACGACGCGCGTCGCGCTTGCAACCCGGCCCATGGCACGTGCGAGTCCGATGAGAACAGCTCGCGTCGCAGATTCCTGCAGAAGGTCACCACATTTACGATCGGGACCCTGAGCCTCACGGTCCTGCCGGGCTTTTCGGGGGACGAAGCGGGCGGGGTATCGTCGAAGGGTGCTGGGAGAGATGCTTTGAGCGCTGACCAGGTCCCGCTGTTTGGCTTTCTGGTCGACACGGAGAAGTGCATCGGATCCGGCAAGTGCCTCTTGGCGTGCCGCGTGGAAAACAACGTGCCGGAAGGATTTCACCGCACGTGGGTCGAGCGCTACGTCCATCTCAAAGACGGTACAGTGCAGGTCGACCTGGTTCCAGAGTCGGGCTACGCCGGCTCAAACTTACCGACGATCGATCCCGACACCGTGGAGCGAGCCTACTTTGTCCCCAAGCTGTGCAACCACTGCGCAGACGCGCCGTGCAACCAGGTCTGCCCGGTGCACGCTTCGTTCACGTCGCCCGAAGGAGTTGAGCTGGTGGATCCCGAGCGTTGTATTGGCTGCGCCTACTGTGTTCAGGCGTGCCCCTACGGCGTTCGATTTATCAACCCCGATACCGGAACGGCCGACAAGTGCACGTGGTGTTACCACCGCATCAAGCGTGGGGAATCGCCGGCGTGCGTCGAGGCCTGTCCGGTCGGGGCGCGACTCTTCGGCAGAATCGACGACCCCCAGAGCGAGATCAGCAAACGCATCGCCGAGATCGGCACCGACGTCCTCAAAGAGCACCTCGGCACCCATCCGAAGACGCGCTACGTGGGAATCTCGGGGGAGGTGACGTGATGGCCGACGCTCCCTTCGTCTTTCCGAACGACCCGCACGTGTCGTGGAGCATCATGATCGTGGTCTACCCTTACATCACGGGCCTTGTAGCAGGGGCCTTCGTCGTTTCGGCCCTGTACCACGTGTTTCAGCGAGAGGCTCTGCAGCCGGTGGCGCGCCTGGCGCTGGTCACGTCACTCTGTTTTTGCGCGTTCGCCACATTGCCGCTGCTGCTTCACTTGCGCCACCCCGAGCGCGCATTTAACATCGTGATTACGCCCAACGTGACTTCGGCCATCGCAGGGTTCGGCTTCATCTACAGCCTGTACATGCTGCTGTTGTTGGTGGAAGTCTGGCTTGTATTTCGGCCATCGATCGTACGCTCCGCCAATTCGCGGGGTGGTGCGGCCGGGTTCCTCTATCGGGTACTGTCCCTGGGCACCCGGGAAATCAGCGACGGCGCGAGAGCCGCGGATGCCTGGGTTATCCGCGCCCTGGCCATCGTGGGAATCCCCGTCGCCTGCGTGCTTCACGGCTACGTGGGTTTTCTGTTCGGCGCGGTCAAGGCCAATCCGTGGTGGTCAACGGCCCTGATGCCGGTTATTTTTCTGGTCTCGGCTGTGACCTCAGGCATTGCCGCACTCGTAGTGCTCTACCTCTTCATCGGATGGCGCCGGGGAGTCGCGCCGGATGCCGATTGCGTCCGCGCCCTGTGCCGCTTCCTGTGGATCTTCCTCATTCTGGCCGTATCGCTCGAGCTGTTGGAGTTGGGGCACATGGCCTACGAGTCCGGCGCCGAGTGGAACGTCCTGTCGACCCTGCTCACCGAGCACCTGGCAGTGTCTTACGGCCTGGTGCAGTTGTTGATCGGATCCGTGATCCCGTTTTTTCTCCTGCTGGCTGCCTTTCAGCCAAAGCTCAATCCCCGGCTGATGGCCCTGCTCGGCGGACTCGCCGGAATGCTTGTACTGGTGCAGGTGTTCGCAATGCGCTGGAACGTCGTGGTGGGAGGACAGCTCTTCTCCAAGAGTTTCCGCGGATTTGTCGAGTACACAGTTCCCTGGGGCGGCCGCGAGGGGCTGATCGCGGCAGGCCTTGTCCTGACCCTCCCTCTGCTCGCACTCTGGGCCGTCGCCAAGGTCCTGCCCTTGTGGCAGCGTGGCGAGACCTGAGCGTCTGAACTCGCTCGGATCAGGATCGCCTCGATTTCGAGTCGCCGGAAAAGGGGGACGAAAAGGGGGACATCACCAATCCTGTTCGGCACTGAGATTGCTGCGGGGATTGTAGCATGGATTCTGGAGC
>JBBDNV010000025.1:0-7441 GCA_040877415.1 Pirellulales bacterium | reverse complement strand
TCGACGTTGATGTGGTCGAAAAAGTTCTGCTGCATGAAGTAGCGATAGCTTTGCGGGTGCGTGGCGCTGAGACCCACGTATTCGTCGAGATTGAAGGTCACGACGCGCGAAAAGTCCAGGCCTTCTTCGCGGTGCATGCGGATCAATTCGGTATACATGCCCAGCGGCGTGCCGCCGGTGGCAAGACCCAACACGCAGTTCGGGCGCCGGCGCACCAGGTCGGCCACGAATCGTGCCGCCCGCTTGCTGACGCCCGAGTGGTCGACTTCCACAATCACGCGCATCGAGAGGTTGCTCCAAACTACCCTTTTTAATGGAACCGTGCCGCGCTGGATATAGGCGGCCGGCTCGTCGCGCGCTGCGCCGTGCAAGGTCCGATCCAACGCGGCCCACAGTGGGCTGGTTCCCGCGCGGCGGAGCCGCTACAATCTGCCGAATTTTTCCGCGCCCACCCGGCCTTTTGCAAGAAGTCATTTCGAGGAGCCACATGGCAGGTGCATTCCAACGTCGCAGCGCCGGATTGTGGTTGGCCACCTGGTGCGTTGCCACGGCGGCCGTGGCCAACGAGCCGGCCCCGACCTCCGAGGCGATGCTGGCCGACGCCCAATTGGCCGACGTCGCGTTCGTCGATCGCGCGCACGGCTGGGCCGTCGGAGACCGCGGCGTCATTTGGCACACCTCCGACGGCGGGCGCCATTGGACGCTGCAATCCTCCGGCGTCGATTGCCGATTGTCGAGCGTGTTTTTCCTGAGCGACAAAGTCGGCTGGGCCGCCGGCGGCTACACGCAACCGTATACGCGTGCCACCGTCGGAGTCGTGCTCAGCACGCGCGACGGCGGCGGGCATTGGACGCCGCTCAGGACGCGCATCCTGCCGACCATAAAACGGATCGGATTTTTCGATCTCAAACAGGGTTGGGCCGTGGGCCAATCCTCCGCCTATTTTCCCACCGGCGTCTATGTCACCAGCGACGGCGGGCAAAGCTGGTCGGCCGTGCCCGGCACGGCCGGTCACGCCTGGCTGGCGGGCGACTTTGTCGATCCCAACACCGGCGCCCTGGCCGGATGCGACGGCGCCTTGGCAACGGTTCGCCGGCGAGGCGTCGAGCCGCAGCCGTCCGACTTCGGCCTCAGGGCGCTACGGCGTATGAAACTGGTCGCGCCGGCCGGCGGCTGGCTGGTCGGCGACGGCGGGCTGGTGCTGGCGACCAGAGATCTCGGCAAGTCGTGGCAAACCGCCGAAGGCCCGCTGCCGCCGGGCTGTGCCAGGCACTTTGACTTTGCGGCCGTCGCCGTCCGGGGCGAACACTGCTGGGTCGCCGGCACGCCGGGAACGCGCGTGCTGCACTCGGGCGACGGTGGACGCACGTGGCAAGCGGCCGACACGGGCCAGCCGCTGCCGATTCGCGCGCTGGCTTTCGCCGACGACGAGACCGGCTGGGCCGTGGGCGACATGGGCCTGATTCTGGGAACCACCGACGGCGGACGCACCTGGAAGCGCCAGCGCGCGGGCGCCGCGCGCAGCGCCTTTGCCGGCTTCTTCAGCCGCCCGGCAGAGATTCCGCTGGAGCTGGTCGCCCGGCTGGCAGCCGACGACGGCTATATCGGAGCCATCGAAATTCTCAACCGCGAAAGCAGCCAGATTCGCTCCCCGCTCGACGCCGACGCCCTGGCTCACGAAGCCAGCGTGCGGGCCGGCGCCAGCGTGGGCGGAGCCGCGTGGCGGTTTCCACTGCGCTGGGCCAGCTTGAAACTTTCGGCCGATCAGTTGGTCGAAGACTGGAACCGGGCCAACGACGGCGAGGCGCTCGAGAAACTCGAGGCGCATATCGTCGGGCGGATTCGCATGTGGCGGCCGAACGTCGTGGTTACGGTCGGAGCCGAGGCGCGCGATCCCTTGGCCCTGGCGATCAACCAGATCGTGCTGGGCGCGGTCGAGCACGCGGCCGATCCGACGCGTCACGCCGAGCAGATTGCCGAGGCGGGACTGCGGCCGTGGAAAGTGCAAAAAGTCTACGCGGCGCTGCGCGACGGGACGGGCACGGCGAACATCAACACGGCCCAGGTGACCGCGCGGCTGGGCCGTTCGATCGGCGAATTGGCGGCCCCGGCGCGGGGACTGGTGGCCAAGGAGTATGCTCCGCCGCCACCCAACGTCGCTTTCCGCTTGCTGGTGGATCACATTCCTCAGGAAGTGGGCCAGCGCGACTTTTTCAGCGGCATTTCGCTCGCACCCGGCGGCGAAGCGCGGCGCGCCTATGAAGAAACGTCGCGCAATAATTTTGAAGCCGCGCGGCGCGAAGCCCAACGGTTTCGCAACCTGCAAGCCATCTTGGCCCAGGCGGACAGCGACCAGCGCGACGGGCACTTTCTGGCCAACATTGCCGATCAGACCCGGGACATGGAGCCCGGCCGCGCGGCCGAAGTGCTGTTTCAACTGGCCGAGCGGTATTGGATTCGCGGTCGCTGGGACCTGGCCGCCGAGTGTTACGAGGTGATCGCCGAGCGGCACGCCACGCATCCGCTGGCCGGGGCGTCGCTGGTGTGGCTGGTCCAGTACTATGCAAGCGGCGAGGCAACGTGGCGAAGCCGCGGAGCCGGGCAGATTGCGGCCGGACAGGCCACCCCGATCGCCAAGGTGCACAGCGGGCCAAGCCAAGGATCGGCGAACGAGCGGGCGGGACAAGCGGGCGGTGTGCGGCAGGCCGCCGCCGTCTCGGGCGCCGCTGGCGTCGTGCAAAAGGGCGGCGTGGTGGCCAGCGAGAAACCAACCAGCCAGCACGCCGCCAGGGCGTCGCTCTTCGCCGAGCAGCTCGAACAGGTCGAGCCGGCGCTGGCCGTCGAGCCGCGCGTGCGCTTTCCGCTGGCGGTGGCCCTGCGCCGACAGGGACTCTCGGGAGACGCCGAGCGGTTTTACCAGGCGCTTACGCGCAATCGCCCGCCCGACGCCTGGCGAGCCATCGCCGAAACCGAACTGTGGCTCATCCATCCCAAGGATCGGCCTCCCAAGGAAATCTGGAACTGCCCCCGGGCCGACGGCAAACCGCGGCTCGACGGCCGGCTCGAAGAGCCGCTGTGGCACGCGGCCAACGTCGTCGAGCTGCGCAGCCCCGAGCGCGACGACGGCCAGTGGGGCGCGGTGGCCATGCTGGCTTATGACGAGGAGTTTTTGTATATTGGCGTGAGCTGTGCGCGCGCCCTAGGTTTTCGCTACGACACGTCGAATAAGCCGCGCCCGCGCGATCCCGACTTGAGCGATCACGACCGCGTCGAGCTGCTGCTCGACGTCGATCGCGATTTTGCCACGTACTACCGGCTGGTGATCGACCATCGCGGCTGGACGGGCGAGAGCTGCTGGCACGACGCGACGTGGGATCCCGCCTGGTTCGTGGCCTCGGGCGGAGATGACCAGGCCTGGACCGCGGAAGCGGCGATTCCGCTTTCAGAGCTGACGGGCCAGGTGCCCCAAGCCGGGACGTCCTGGGCCGTCGGCGTCGAGCGCATCGTGCCCGGCGTCGGGTTTCAATCCTGGACCACGCCCGCCGCGCCGGAAGTTTTGCCCGAAGGGTTTGGGTATTTGATGTTCCGACCGTAATTGCGTCTTAGAGGATTAGGCTGAATACCGCAGACAGGATTAACAGGATGAACGGGATACGAACATAGAATTAGAACGGCCCTTCAAAGATCCTGATCATCCTGTCGAAAAACATTACGAGAGAGAATCAGACAGGATTAACAGGATGAACGGGACAGGATGCAGACGGCTTTGGGGCGATGTCGTCCTTTTCGTGAATCCATCCTGTCGATCCTGTTCATCCTGTCGAAAAGCATTTACGACAGAGAATCAGACAGGATTAACAGGATGAACGGGATCCTGTCAAAACACATCTTGGCATGCGCCAGACAGGACCAACTACCGCTTGGAGAACTGCGTGCCGCGGCGGGCTCCGCGGAGCCCGTAGTGCTTGCGTTCCTTCATGCGGCTGTCGCGCGTCAGCAGGTGATTGTGACGCAAGGGGTCGAACGTTTCGCTGTCGTACTTGATCAGCGCCCGGGCGATGCCCAACATGCACGCGCCCGATTGGCCCGTGAATCCGCCGCCGTGGACGCGAATCGAAACGTCCACCGCGCCTTGTTTGCCGCTCTTCACCAGCGGCGCCAGCACCTTGCGGCGGTCCTGCTCGCCCACGAAATACTCTTCGAGCGGGCGCTCGTTGATCAGAATCGTGCCCGAGCCCGGGCGGATGCGCACGCGGGCCACCGACGTCTTGCGGCGTCCGGTTCCCAAAAAATCGTTGGCCTTCGACGCCCGTTTCTCTTTGGCGACTACCATCGGTCGGACTCTTTCAAACTGGCTTGATGGTTACATGTCATTGCAATGCCAACCGGGCCCGGATCGGCGAAACTATTCGGCCCTCTTGACCGCCAATTCCTTCGGCTGGGGATTTTGGGCCTGGTGCGGGTGCTTGTCGCCCGTATAAACCTTCAGCTTGTCGAGCATCTTTGTGGCCAGCTTGTTCTTGGGCAACATGCGACGCACGGCCTCGGTCAATATCAGTTCCGGCTCGCGCTCAAATCGCGTGCGGGCCGTCTCGGTCCTAAGACCTTGATAGCCGGTGGTCCAGGTGAATCGCTTCTGGTCCCACTTCTTGCCCGAAAGCACGACCTTGTCGGCGTTGATCACCACGACGTAGTCGCCGGTGTCGACGTGAGGCGTGTACGTGGGGCGGTGCTTGCCCATCAAAATCATGGCGATCTCGCTGGCCAGCCGGCCGACGACCTTGTCGTTGGCGTCGACCAGCCACCATTTTTTTTCCACTTCGCCCGGCTTGGCCATGTAGCTTTTGACGGTTGCCGTTTTCATGATTCGTTCTCGAGTGACCGATTCGAGCGGCGCGCGGGGCCCCACGTGGCGACCCGCCGCACGAGGGAAACCGCCAATTTAGCCGCTCGCGGCGAATGGTACAAGCCGGGCGTGGCACCGCGTGCGGCAAGACTTTATGGCGGGGTAGCTGGATTCGCAAGAATTCAGCCCGAAGCCGACTGAAGTCTTGCGACTTCAGCTACTGCCAGAATTCTTTGCCGCGCACGTGGCACCATACCAGCCCGATGCGCGGGGCGATGGTCCGCCGCTTCGGGCTGGTATTGCTGCGGCAATTTGCCACAATCGGTGATTTGTCCCGCCCAAGCCAAAATCAACCGCGATGATCCTTGCCGCCGTCAAAGAGACGTTTCCCGGCGAACGCCGCGTGGCCCTGGTGCCCTCTTCGGTGGCTCCGCTGGTGAAAGCAGGCTGGCTGGTGCGCATCGAAGCCGGGGCGGGAGAGCGGGCCGGCTTGCCCGATCCGCTGTATGCGGACAAGGGAGCGCAAATCGTCTCGCGCGCCGCGGCGTTTTCCGCCGATTGCATCCTGCAAGTCCGCGCGCTGGGGGCCAACCCCCAAGCCGGCAAGGCCGACCTGGCGATGCTGCGCAGCGGGCAAGTTGTGATCGGCATGTGCGACCCTTTGGGCTCGCCCGAGGAGGCCAAGACGCTGGCCGACACGGGCGTGACGCTCTTCGCCCTCGAGCTGGTGCCGCGGATCAGCAGGGCCCAAAGCATAGACGTGCTCAGTTCGCAGGCCACCGTGGCCGGCTATCGGGCCGTGCTGCTGGCCGCGACTGTGCTACCCAAAATGTTTCCGATGCTGACGACCGCGGCCGGCACGATCACCCCGGCCAAGGTGTTCATCATCGGCGCCGGCGTGGCCGGCTTGCAGGCGATTGCCACGGCCCGCCGCCTGGGAGCGGTCGTTTCGGCGTACGACGTGCGCGCGATCGTCAAAGAGCAGGTGCAAAGCCTGGGAGCACGATTCGTCGAAATGGAGCTCGAAGCGGGCCGGGAAACCGCGGGCGGATACGCCAAGGCGATGGACGAGGAGTTTTATCGCCGGCAGCGCGAGTTGATGCTGAAAGTCGTGGCGGAAAACGACGTCGTCATCACCACCGCCGCCGTGCCGGGCAAGAAAGCGCCGACGCTAGTGACCGCCGAAATGGTCGCGGCGATGGCCCCCGGTTCGGTGATCGTCGACGTGGCGGCCGAACGCGGCGGCAACTGCGAGCTCACGAAACCCGGCGAAACGGTGGTCGCGCACGGCGTTACGATTCTCGGCCCGGACAACTTGCCCGCCGGCGTTCCCCATCACGCCAGCCAGATGTTCGCCAAGAACGTCACGACGTTTCTGGCCCACCTGGTCAAAGACGGCGGCTGGAACTTCGACATCCACGACGAGATCGTCCGCGACACCCTCATCACCCAGGAGGGCCAGGTCGTCAACGAGCAAATCCGCGAAGCGCTCGGCCTCGGCGAGCTGCCGAAGGTCTATCACACCCGGCCGCCGATCGAGCTTTAGCAGGCGCAGGCACTAGGGTAGTGTGACCGCTCGGCGAGGGCCGGCTATCGTTCGACGCAGACGAGGATTTCGTCCTCCTCGGAAAGCTCGTACGCCAGCGGCAAGGCCGCGCGGATCTGCTCGACCGAGGGCCACTGCGAGCGCTGGAAGCCGCCTCGCATTCTCTCGTCGAACATGTACGCATCGTCGATGAGCACGATCGGCGACCAGTCGTGGGAAAAGATGATTCCCAGCTCCGCCAGCAGGGGGCACTCGCCATAGGCCGGATCCTGCTCGGCGCGGCTTGAGCCCTGATAGTGGGCGTCGAGCCAGAACGTCGTGGGAATCGCCGGGTCGATGATCCGCGGCAGAATCTCGGGACTCGATCCGAAATGCAAGTGGACCTGCGCGTGATCGGTGAATCGGGCCTTGGCCAGCTCGTAATTCGACGCGCAGACTTCGATCGAGTGCAACTCCTCGAATCCCGCCGCCAGGGCATTGGCCAGCGTCTCGCCCTGGTACGTGCCGGTTTCGATAAACACCGGCCGGACAACGGATTGCCCTCGAAACGCAAATTCGCGTAGTCGCACGGCCATTTCCCGCTCCGTCTTGGGACGTCGATCTACCGCGGCAAGAGCCCCCATGCTAATCGCGCTGGCTAATCCGTTCAAGACGATTCGGCGAGTGAGCACGTCGGGCAAATGCCTGACATACAACTACGTCGCCTTCACTTCGGCGACCAGCTTCGTGAGTGAGCTTTTGGCGTCCCCGAACAAGAGCGAACACTTGGGGTCGTAGAACAGCTCGTTCTCGATGCCCGAAAAGCCGGGGTTCATGCTGCGCTTCAGCACGATCACGCTTTGGGCCTGGTCGGCGTTGAGGATGGGCATGCCGTAAATGGGGCTTGTCGGGTCGTTGCGGGCCGCGGGGTTCACCACGTCGTTGGCGCCGATCACCAGCGCCACGTCGGCCCGCGCGAACTGGTCGTTGATGTCGTCCATTTCCAACAGCTTGTCGTAGGGCACGTTGGCTTCGGCCAACAGCACGTTCATGTGGCCCGGCATGCGGCC